>CAZQYB010000118.1:0-8400 GCA_964597535.1 uncultured Pirellulales bacterium
GTCACGGTCCCTGATTGCCGAGAGATTTATTTCGACATTTAACAGTGCCGACTCGAACGCCGAAGCAATAAGCTCAGCCGCTACTCCCACGTCGCTTACAAGATTCCGGTTGCCCTTTTCCAGAAGCGGTCTGCATAACTTCATCGCCTCAAACAAATTTCTGCACGCTGCCAATGGCGCTGCCATCGCATCCTTCAACGCCACCTGAATTGCTTCTGTCCTTGCCTTTTTATCTTCGTCTGTCTGCCTCGGCATTTTGTATGCCGAAGAAACCTTTTGATACGCGGCGATGTCCTCATCAATTAGCTTTTGGAGCCGGCCTCGCAGTTTTTCAGACGAAGAGAGAGTTTTGCGAATCTCGGCTTCAACGTCCTTGTACTTATCTTTACCGATGGTAAAATTTGCGACCATACTGAGCAGACCCACTCCGAGCGCACCAGCGGCGGCTGCGGCACTTCCCCCGCCGGGAGTTGGTTTCCCCGCCGCTAAATCATCCAAGTATTCCTTGAATTTCCCTTCAGCGTACTTTTTTTTATTATTCAAGATTCGTGTGTCTTTGGTCTATTATGCTTTTTGGAATCCCTTTTCGCTCCAGCAGAATATAAACCAGCGCATCAGTATATAGCAACATTGCTTCTTCAAATAGTGTGTTATTGTTGGGCCCGACAATATACTTGCACTTTTTTCTAATATCCTCATCATTTGCGGGAACCACCACCACCTCGTTTGCAAGTTGAGCCAGGTCACATTCACGAGAGGCCGTTAGCACAACAACTTTTGCACCGGCTTGTCGCGAGACTCGTGCGAACTCAACAGTGGTTCTTGTTGTTCCACTACCGGAAATCGCAATTAATAAATTGCCTGCTCCGATTTTTTGGCACGTTGCGTGGCCGGGGATATAGACATTGAATCCCATTTGTGCAAGCCGGGTAGCAAGGCACCGGGCGACCAGCCCGCTTCTGCCCTGGCCGGTGACAAAAACCTTGTCGGTCTGCAATATCATTTCGATTAAATTTCTTGTGGTTGCTGGCGCTATTCGCCCAATCAATAATTCGATAACTGCAAGCTGCGACGTAATAATCTCGACTAAATTACTATTTGTCATCATCTCTGCCAGCACTTTTCTTCCTTAACTGTTCCCACCGCGTCAGTTCAGCGACTTTCCCAAGCGTGCTGCCCTGGTCTATCTCCTCCATCTCCCTGTCTTCACGTTCGACCACTGCCTGTGCTCGGTTCGCAACTTCCACGGCCTTCTCCTGAGGAATTACCACAACTCCATCATCGTCACCGACGACCCAGTCGCCCGTACGGATATACTGTCCGCCGATTTTCACCGGCACATCAATCATACCCTGGCCTTTCGGCTCACCGGCAACAGGCGTTATAAGTTTGGCAAAGGCCGGGAAATTCATCTGGCGGATGTTGGCAACATCCCGAATAGCACCGTTAATCACCACACCGGCCAGCTTACGCTGCAAACAGCTCTTCGTAGCTTTCTCACCCCAAACTGCCGGCGGCATCCCCCCCGCATCTATCACAAGGACCTGTCCCTCTTCGGCAACATCTATCGCTTCAACCGGCTTGCTCCAATCGCCGGGATATGTCCACACCGTCAAAGCCCGCCCGGCCATTCTGGCTCCTTGAACTATGGGTTTTATGCCGGCCAAGGCGCCGGTATTGTGCAACGCTTCAGTTACATCAGCAGCAGAGGTCATTGCCAAAACCTCAGCAATACCTTTTTTATCACCGCGTTTGAAAAAGGTAGTCTCCACCCGAACACCTGTGGTGATAACCTTCTTTATTGTCTCGGAAGCTTTCTTAGCATCAGGGGATTTTGTAATTGCTCCGCCGACAATCACTATTGCTGCACCGGCCTTGATTGCATCTGCAGCGGTTTCAGAATTTATTCCCCCTGCGACGGCAACCGGAATGCTGACCGCCGATACTACCGCTTTGAGGTCATCAAACGGCAGCTCACCCTGCATCTGCGTATCTATCGGCGTATGAATACACACTGAAAATGCGCCCATAAGTTCAACTTCCTTTGCCCGTTGAACCATTCTTTCCCTGCCGTGCAAACCCAGCAGGTCAACGGTGATTTTGGCATCGTAGCGGCGAGCAGCCTCGATGCATTCGGTTATGGTTGCGTCTGAGGCCAAACCAAGGGCATAAATAATGTTTGCACCCGCCTTGACCGCACACTCAGTTTCCAACCGGCCCGCATCTATAATTTTCATATCAGCGACTATTGTCGCAGTGGGAAACTCGCGTCGCAGTGTCCGAACCGCATCCAGACCTTCGCTCTTTATCAGGGGTGTTCCCGCCTCCAGCCAGTCCACACCGCCTGCCAGCCCCTCCTTGGCAGCCTTCAGGGCTCGTCCAAGATTTTCATGATCCAGTGCTAATTGCAGTATAGGTCGCATCGCGTCACTACTTAAATCAGGTGACAACTTGTCTTTCTTTCCAATATTTCCTGCAGTACGAATTCATGTACAGCTTCTGTTATTCCCTGTTTACTGCATAACGCATTATATTGCCGGAAAGCTGTTTTTTAAAGACAAAAAACTCTATATCCGGCAGTTTAGAACAGGCCCTGAACCTTTCCAGTGTTCACATCCACATCGATACGGCGGAAAGCGGGGTCCGAGGCCGTGCCGGGCATTAACTTAATCGCTCCGGCAACCGGCACAATAAAGCCGGCACCTTTATAAACGAGAATATCGCGGATTGGCAGCTCCCAGTCCAAAGGCCTGCCCTTTATGTTCGGGTCGTGCGATAAGCTCAGGTGGGTCTTAACCATACAGGTCCCCAATCTATAAGTCTCTGGGTCAGCTTCAAAGGCCTTTGCTTTTTCCAGAGCTTCGTCGGTATAAGTTACACCTTTTGCACCATAGACTTCTTTAGCGATAAGCTCGATTCGCTTCCTGAGGGGCGTATCAAGTTCATAGAGGAATTTTAAGTCAGTTTTTTCATCGCATGCAGTAATCACGGCTTCGGCCAGCTCGATTGCTCCTTCACCGCCCTTGAGCCAGTGTTCCGAAACCGCGGCCAGCGCACCGTTTTGTTCAGCTACTTTGCGTACCAATTCAATTTCGGCTTTGGTGTCGGTCAGGAACCTATTGATGCAAACGACCGGCCGGACACCACTCTTTTTGATGGTTTCGATGTGAGCAACAAGGTTATCACATCCTTTTTCCAGCAACTCGATGTTCTCTTTGGTATATTCTTCTGCCAGTGGTACCCCCGGTTTGACAATTGGGCCGCCACCGTGCATTTTCAAAGCGCGCATAGTCGCGACTATGACGACGGCATTCGGCGTTAAGCCCGACATTCGGCACTTTAAGTTCCAGAACTTTTCGAATCCAATATCCGCACCGAACCCGCTTTCTGTGATGTGGTAATCTCCCAATTTAGCGCCAACCTCATCAGCGATTATAGAGCTCTGGCCGATAGCAATGTTGGCAAAAGGCCCGGCGTGCACAAACATGGGCTGTCCCTCAATGGTCTGCAGGAGGTTCGGATTAAGAGCATCAACCATCCATGCTGTCATAGTACCATCTACTTCAAGGTCGGCGGTGGTAACTTCGTTACCTTTCTTATCATAGGCGACAACAATGCGGGACATCCGCTCTCGCAAATCTTTCAAGTCCTTAGCCACCGCCAGAATGGCCATTATCTCACTCGAGACAGAGATAATGAACCCGGACTCCATTTCGTAGCCGTCCATCTTTCCGCCTTTGCCGATGGTGATGTTGCGTAGTGCCTGAGCACAAAAGTCCAAAGCCCATTTCATTTGGACCCTTTCGGGGTCGATATCGAGCCGCCTTTTGATATTGCTCTTTGCCAGACGGGCATCATCGTAGTTTCTTTCATGCTGCATACGCGAGGTCAGCGCTACCATTGCGAGGTTGTTGGCGTTCGTGATGGAGTCAATATCGCCTGTGAGTCGAATTGAGAACGGGGTCAGAGGAATACACTGTGCAAGACCTCCGCCGGCAGCAGAACCCTTGATATTGAATGTTGGCCCGCCGCTCGGCTGACGGATTGCGCCGATGACCCGCTTGTTAAGTTTGCCCATGCCCTCTATCAGTCCGATAACGGTGGTTGTTTTTCCTTCACCCAGCGGAGTTGGTGTAATAGCAGTAACATCAATGTACTTTGCGTCTGGGGCCTTTTTGAAACGGTCAAGCACTTTCATATAATCAACTCTGCCTAATTGGCGTCCCATTGGTATAAGTTCCTCGTTCTTCAGCCCTAAATCTGCGGCCAGTTCATCGAGAGACTTCATATTTTCCTCGGCTGCCTCTGCAATCTGCCAATCTTCCATTTTTGTTGGGTCGAGTTTCATAGTTCCTCTCTTACCTTTAACAAATGTTCATTGTTCGTTGTTCATAGTTCATCCCCCTTTCCTGCCCCCCTTGTCTGCTGTCGCAGACAGCAAAGGGGGCGGGAAGACAGGAACAGGGGAAACAACTCATGGCTTAGGCTGTGAAAAACAACACTTATCAATTGTGCAGTAATCGCAGTTTTCAAACTTGACGGTTGTAGCGAAGAAACGGAAATTGCGTATCACCACGTAATTGGCATTGCTAACTTCAAATGCAAAATCACGTACCTTCCCTTCGACCTTACGGTCGGTGGGATTATTATAACTACCGGACTTTTTCTCTGGCGGCCAGAGCATAATCCTTCCGTTTGTTGAGGACCATTGTTCAGGACTGTCTATCGCTTCCGGCTTGTCCATCCTTTTCATCAATTTTCCATCAACGAACAACTGGGTGTACTTTGCCGGCGCTCCCGCCTGGAAGACCTTCTCCTGCTCACCCGTCCAGGTTTTGTAACCAAAGTAGCCCACCCAGTTAGTCTTAACCGGCTCTATCCCGCTGATGGTTACGGTTTCTTTTGGCCAGGCGACAAAACTGATTGGCTTCTCTTCGGTGCCCGAGTTTTTCACTTTCACCGTTTCACGATACGTTCCGCCGCGGACATAGCAGGTATCTCCGGCAACCATTATATCAGCGGCCTTGCGAATAGTTTTGAAGGGCTTGTCCCTGGTACCTGGATTTTTATCAACTCCGCCAGGCGAAACATAGTAATCTTTTGTACCCCCTTTGTCTGCTGTCGCCCCCTTTGCTGTCTGCGACAGCAGACAAGGGGGGGGCGAACACAAGGCCATTAGACATCCGAGTGTCAATACGATACGTTTCATAATCTGCTCCTTTCCTGACCCCGCACCAATTGAGCTTAGGCTCACGCTTAAGTTGGTGCGGGACACGTAATCTTCCCTGAACCGCTCTGGCCCCGCCCCCTTTGCCGTCTGCGACAGCAGACAAGGGGGGTGCAGGGCTGGTACAGGGCTTCTCTCTGGACAATTATGTCAAATGTTTTTGTCTTTGTCCAGAGGTCTGTATTGGGGAGGGGCTTTATTTTCTTGAAGTTGTGGAAAGTGCTCAAAATTTTTGCCGAGCGGCATATTTTTCTGCGACTAAAAGGGGGTAGCTGCTCGTCTAATAAAACAGTAAAGTGGGTGCTGATTGAGCGTATTGAAGCTTAAAGGCAAGGTCAGGAAAATAACTGCTCACCCACTGTATTGGAGGCCGGATGCGCGCCCGATTCTCGTACTTGTCGGAGCTGTTTTCATTGAGCGACGAGCAGGCGATGCTGCGGGTTCAGAGGCAAAACGACCCGCGTGCTTTTGCTCTGCTTGTCCGCCGCTGGCAGAGCCGGGTCCAACGGCTTTGTGCACGGCTGACAGGGAACATGCATCGCGGAGAAGATTTGGCACAGGAAGTTTTTATGCGAGTCTTTGCACATCGAAATGATTATCGAGGCGAAGCCAGCTTCGCAACCTATCTGCGGCGAATCGCGCTAAACGCCTGTTATGACGAGCAGCGGCGTCTGAAACGGCGAAAGGAAAACGCGTTGACTCACAACAACACGGACAGCACCTGTAACGCTGCTTTGGAGGCGTGCACGCTCTCACCGGAGATGGTCGTGGCCGAACGGGAGCGTGCGGAGCTGGTGCGTAAAGCGTTATTTCGATTGCCTGAATCCTATCGCCAGGTTGTAATCTTGCGTCACTATGAAGGCCTGCGGTTTCGCGAAATTGCCGAGGTGCTTGATGTCCCGCAGGGGACAGTCCAGTCGCGAATGGCGGAGGCATTGACGCAGCTTGGCCGTTTTCTCAAACCAATCCTGAGCGAAGAAACAATCGGCCCAAAAAGTAAACAAGGTATGAGCGAACCAAATGGAAAGGGGGTTTTATGAATCATCCGAATCACGAAGAATGGATGGCCTATCTCTACAAAGAGCTTGGCCGAAAAAGACAAACTGAATTGAAGGAGCATCTAAAACAGTGCTCGCAATGCCAGCATGATGTTACCGGCTGGCGCAGCGTGATGAGAGAGCTGGATAAATGGCAACTGCCGCAGAAGCGCAGAGGCATCTCTGAGATACGGTGGGACATTAAGTGGGCTATGCGCTGGGCCGCCGCAGCGGTGTTGCTGATTTTCGCCGGATATTCGATAGGCCGAATTACAGTTGGCGCACCGCCGGACGTGGAGCAGCTTCAACACGCTCTGGAAACCTCGCTGAAATCAACTTTGGAGCCGGCTATCCGCCAAAATGTGATTCGCGAGCTTAATCGTGACTGGGGGTTGGCCCTGGCAGGCAGTTACCTTCGGCTAAAAGACGAGCTTAGTGACCAATTCCACCGCGAGTTAAATGCGTATGCCCTGCACACATTGGCCACTTCGAATGCGGTGACGAACGAGCTTTTGACGGAACTAATTGAGGCAATTAATACCGCCCAGGCCCAGGACCGTCGGTGGGTTGCAACGGCCCTTGAGCAAACAGAATTGAATCGACTGCGGGACAAAAGCCAGTTCATAAGCGGATTGGAGACGCTTGCAACTGAGACAGGGGACGAGCTGCTTCGCACCAGGCAGGATTTTGCAAAACTACTGGTCTATACCGAACCCTATAGTGTAGTTCCGGACGAATCTGAAAACTTAAACAATTTAAATGAAAGGAGCGAAAAATGAAACCATTAGTCCGAACAATTAGTGTGTTTGTGGTTCTTAATTTAGTAATAGGAAGTTTTGCTCTGGCTAAAGACCGAACAGTGGTGGAAAGCCGCGAGGCGGAGCGGGAAACTAAAGAATACATGGTTAAAGGCCGTCCTGAGCCGGAAAGCCGTCTGGCAGACACGGGAGTTGAAGAATACAATCGACAACTCGAAGAATTGAATCGTGCCAGACAAAAAGAGCACCTTAGCGTGCTGGCTACGAGGTTGCAGCCCAGCGGCGGGAGAGTTCTGGTGATTCCCGCAGCACAGAGTACAGCAGAAGAGCTTCTTACAATCACTGAAGATATGAGTGTTATGTTGTACATCTTTGACGAGAAACTTGGTCAGGTGCACATGGTTCCGGCCCTTCTCGGTGATATAACGTTTCTTACACGCGATGCTCGTGGAACCCGGGGCATCTACCTTGACGGCTACGGGGCGCTGTTTGTAATGAAGGTGGATTTTCTGCTCTTACCGCCAGCCGAAACCCCGGAAGAGGAAAAACCCGAAGAGGGTGTTGACCCTGTTTGGCAGCAGGCAAGGCGGAAAATGTATGAGCCGGAAAGGAGAGAAGGTGAGCGATACTATAGGAGACGTCGCCGTGTCGGCAGAACTCGCATAGAGGAAAAGTATGACGCTGAAAAGGTTGAGGAGCTCAAAAGAAAACTTATCAGGACACTGAAGCACGCTGCAAATATACGGAACTTGAAACCGGACGAGCAGGTAATTCTTAGTGTCACCGGAAGAGGCGAGTCTAGTCGGGTTACTACCAAAGTCAAAGTCCAAATGATTCCAGAGAGCGGTCAAGTCCTTGTTGTCAGTAAAAGCGGAGACCGTCAAGAAACCAAGCTATACCCCAGTGAAGAAGTCTACACAGCGAGCTTAGGCCCCTCATCGCCGACGGTCATGACCATTCGGGTCAGAAAAGCGGATGTGGACGCTTTCTCGAAGGGTGAATTAGATTTTGACAAATTCCGCCAGAAGGTACGGATTTTCACATATTGAGCTGACCTTGACTGCCCAATCACAGATTCTTGCCCATCATTGGCGCGGGGATGTTCTTGGAACGTCTTTTGGTTGCGTTGGGTTTTTGGTTTGACGGGGGTGGGGATTTCGGTTATTATCGTTATTTTACCGTATAGCCGGAGTCTATTATGCCTTATATAGCCACAGCCATACCTTATACAACCATAACCATAATCTTTATTGTCCTGACCACTGGTGTTGGCGCTTTTGTCAGGAGAAGAAGCAGGGACAAATGTCTGAAAGATTTTCGCGATAATATGGTGACGCTCGAAAACACGGCCGGCAAAACAATCTGGGGCAGGTTGAAC
>CAZQYB010000119.1:0-8388 GCA_964597535.1 uncultured Pirellulales bacterium
AAGTCGTTATCTTTGCGGGCATTTACCGCGTGGTTTAAGTCCCGCTTGGCCTGAGTCAGCCAATCTTTCGATCTATCTGGCATTTTTTATTCCTTTATGAACAGGTTTTACTTTTCCCCGCACCTTAAGCTATTATAAATCTAAATAGCCGGCTTAACCAGCTTTTTATTCCCGAAGCGGTTGTTTTCAAAGCTGGGTTGTGATTTTTGAGCGCCTGACACTGACAATTTTTGGGCCGTTGCTGAGTTTGCCGTTAATTGCCATACCTCTGAAATCTGCCATCGGGTCGTAGAACTTCTTTTTCAACTCGACTTTATTGACCATCATGCCGGGGCGATTCGCCCTGAGCTGGCGGACGATTTTGCCGTCCGGCTGGATGAAACACGATGGATACGGCGAATAGTAGGCGCTCGAATTAGCCATACTCACCCAGAAATAATTTGTAGCCGCCCGGCACTGCATTGTCTGCCGCATAATGTGAGTATGTATGCTCGCCCCTTTCTGCCGGGCGTTGTAAAACGACTGCAAAACGCAATTAACTCCCTGCTTATACAACTGCCGGTAAAGCTCCGGGAACCGCAAATCAAAACATATCAGCAGCGAGCATTTTACGCCGTTGACGGTGAAATTCACAAACCTGCTGCCCGGCGTCAATCTCTTCAAATCACCCGGTGTACAAAACCTCTTGTCGTAACGGTCAACAATCCTGCCCCTCGGATTGATTAGGTACAAACTATTGTGCGGCTTGTCGGCTTTAGTCAATTGGTGTGTACTGCCCAGCACAACCCAGAGCTTTAGTCTGGCTACGAGGGCCATAATCTTTTCGGTTTCTTCTCTTAGAAGCTGCCAATCATACCCATCGAAAGAGGGGAAATCCGTACCCACATAGCCGCTGAGCGCACACTCGCTGAAATGCACGATGTCAGCATTAGCTTTTTTTGCCTTGCGCAAAAATTCGCAGATTTGACGGGCGTTTCGCCTAATGCAACCGCTTACCGCAAACTGGCAGGTAGCAACTTTCAACATATCCCCAGATTAATACCTAACCCATACCATGTCAATCAAAAGTGCCCGCCGGTCCCCAATTACGCCTTACGTATTTTAGAATACAGCGCTTAATTAACTATCAATCTCCTCCGCTACTTTCTGGTCTGAATCTAGTGCTTTAGAAACATCGAGCGATTCACTTTTCCTTATTTTGCGCCTCTTCAAAATGAAGAACAACGCTCCGATCGGGACGGAGATAGAAATGATCCAAGGGGCATAAGGACCACCTTTGAAAGCCGCAGCCCCAGGGATTAGAAACGAAATGGGTTGAAACCCCATCTGTCCACTTGTCCAATTAAAACTGTATTTCCCAACACCAAATAACATGAAAATGATCCAAAGCCATTTCCTCTTCATTTTGGTTCGAACACATAAAACTATTGTATATACAATAAACACAGGAATGCATGCTGCGAGCAACAGTATTATGTAGTGGCGAAATGACTTGCCTGAAAATGTGAAAGCATTAATTTCTTCAAGTGACTTTGGAATAGTATTTATTTGAAAACGAAATATTTGTAGATTTCCGGAAATATCATCAACGATAAAAGTCGCTAATAACCATGCATCTTTGAAGTGCAACTGATATGTTAGGCTATTTCTGACTTTGTTTTTATTTCTGAGTACATTAACGCCGACAATTTCTATAGAAATTAATTCTCCCTTATCAAGAAGATTGACAACCTCTTGGATCCTAGAGCGGGTTTTCAAAGTCACAACTTGTGGATCGAGAAGCTCCTCTGCCTGTTCAATATCACCTTTTAGCAATATGTCTATATAGGCATGCGCAAATTTGTCTGCTTCTTTAGGAACAAATTTCTCAAGTTGTTTTTTAAGATGTTCTTTAAAATCACAACCAACAAAAAGTGTTGAATACGTCAGAAGTACCAAAAATATTACTGACCTCTTTCCTTGCATAACTGACTATCAAAATTCTAGGTTGATTGGAGAAAGTTGCGCGTTTTCTGGTTTTTCCGCAAAACGTAACAGATACACAAAGCAATCCTATTTAAGGCCCAAACTCTCTTCGAGGCCGAAGACAATATTCATATTCTGGACTGCCTGACCCGATGCGCCTTTTACCAAGTTGTCAATCGCCGAAAAGATAATTATCCTGCCTTTGGCGCAGGTCGGGAATATATGGCAGTAGTTTGTCCCGGCGACATCTTTAACAGCAGGGGCTTCAGCGCGTATCTGCACAAACGGCTCGCCGGTGTAGAAATCCTCAAAGAGCTTGGTCAGTTGTTCGCTCGTCACTTTAGTTTTCGGCTCGCAATACACCGTCGAGAAGATTCCCCTGTCAAAAGGTCCTGCGTGCGGCTGAAAAAGTATTTTGACGTCCTTGCCGGCGATTTCGCTGGCGATTTGTTCCATCTCCGGCATATGACGGTGAGAGCCGATGCCATAAGCAAAGAGGTTTTCATTCATATTCGGGAAGTGAAATTTGCTCGTAGGATTTCTGCCCGCTCCCGATGCGCCGGTTACCGCATTATCGATAACAGAGTCTGTTTCAATAAGCCCTTCCTTGAGCAGCGGCACTATGGCCAACAAAGCACCGGTAGGATAACAGCCGGGGTTGGCAACAAGTTTAGCGTCCTTTATTTGTTCGCGGAAAATTTCCGGCAGCCCATAAACTGCGTTTTCCAGATTGACCGTATCGGTATGCTTTACCTTGTAAAATTTCTCATAGACGCTGACGTCCTTGAGCCGATAGTCCGCGCTAAAATCAATGACCTTCAGCCCCGTATCCAGCAGTTTCGGTACAAATCCCATAGAGACCTTATGGGGCAGACAGCAAAGGGCTGCTTCAGCCAGGCCGGAGAGCTTATCAAAATCCAACGGCTCGATTTGCAAATCGCATCGGCCCGCAAACTGCGGAAAGACCTCTCCCACCGCCCCGCATTCGGCCGGCAGCGCAGATAGATAGACCAGCTTCGCCTCGCTGTGCCGCAGAACAATCTCTATCGATTCGGCACCGGTATATCCGCTTGCTCCAATAATGCCAACTCGTATCATTCTCGTATCTCGTATTGTGGAATGACAAATACTGCGAACTACAAACTATGAACTATGAACTACGAACTACAAACTGCGAACGCATTATCGTTTCGAGAACTGGAATCTTCTCCTTGCGCCTCTTTGGCCGGGTTTTTTTCTTTCGACCATTCGGCTGTCTCGGGTAAGATGTCCGCTGTCCCTAAGCATCTGTATATAGTCTTCGTTGTAGTTCTTCAATGCACGGGCAATCCCCAGCAGCACTGCGCCCGCTTGCCCGGAGGTTCCGCCGCCTCGGACGTTGACAAAGATATCAAATGATTTTTCCGCATCGACCGCCTTCAGTGGAGCCATGATTGCTTTTTTATCCTGTTCCCGACGGAAGTACTCTCCAATCTCTTTTTTGTTGACGAGCAATTTGCCGCCGCCGGGCTTGATTCTAACACGGGCGACAGAGCTCTTTCTTCTGCCGGTGCCCCAGTAGTAACCGCCCTTGTCGGGCCCTTTCTTAGCCGGTTTTGTCTCCGTTTTCGGCGCTGCCGCTGCGGTTTCTGCAACTGCGTTGGTAGCAGGACTATCAGTTTTCATCTTTGCCATAATTTATTATCTTTGCTTACTAAAATAGTTCTATCTTTTCGGGTTTTTGGGCCTGGTGTTCGTGTTCCGACCCGCGATAAACCTTCAGCTTTTTAAGCATTTTTCTGCCGAGTTTATTCTTCGGCAGCATTCGTCTTACCGCCAATTCGATTACCCTCTCAGGCTTTTTCGCCATCATATCGGCAAAGCTGACGTATTTGTGGCCGCCGGGGAAATGCGTGTAGTAATCGTACTGTTTCGTATCAGCTTTTTTGCCGGTAACCTTTATTTTGTCAGCGTTTATCACAATCACAAAATCGCCTGTATCTACATGGGGCGTATAAGTAGGTTTATTTTTCCCCATAAGGATAGGGGCTATTCTTGAAGCCATACGCCCCAATATGGCGTCCTGGGCGTCCACAAGCACCCATTTGTGTTCCACCTGTTCTTTTTTTACCGTAAAGCTCTTCATAATATTTCCATCCATCATACGAAAACCAGCATTCTAGCGAGTTTCGCCGACCTGTCAAACGCTTTTTAACGAAAAAACTCCTACGGGGTGCATTTCGTGCGGGGCCATTCCGAGCAACGCCGAGGAAGTTGTCATTCCTGCGTAGGCAGGAAACCATGAAATCTGTGGCTAATAAAATCAAAAACAAACATACCCCCCAAAACCCTCCGCCCGGCTTGCGGCCGAAGGTTTGCCTCTCGATTATCCAGCCTCTTTTTTCTTTGCGTACTGGGCAACGATTTGCTGCTGGACGTTGGGCGGCACCGGCTCATAGTGGCTGAGTGTCATCGAGTAGCTGCCCCGTCCGCCGGTAACGCTTTTTAGCTGGCTGTTGTATTGTTTTACCTCAGCCAGCGGAACTTGTGCCTTGATAACAACCATATTACCGGCCAGCATATCCTGTCCCTGGATTCTGCCGCGTTTTGAAGCCAAATCGCCTGTAATGTCACCCATATTTTCAGAAGGTACTGTGATTTCCATATTCACTATCGGCTCGAGCAGGACGGGGTTTGCCTTTTGAACGCCGTCTCGAAACGCCTCTTTACCGGCGGCGCGGAATGCAACTTCCTTTGAATCTACCGGATGGGATTTGCCGTCGTAAACCGAGACTTTTATATCCTGCAATGGAAATCCTGCGACAACGCCTTGCTGCATCAGGTCGTTGATGCCTTTGTGGACGGCGGGCTTGAACTGGCCGGGAATTGAAGCGCCGAAAATGTCCCAACTGAATATCAGCGGCGGGTCGGAATCGCGTTCGGCGGGTTCGACCCGGAGATAGACTTCGCCGAACTGGCCTGCGCCGCCGGTCTGCTTTTTGTGGCGGTAGTGTCCCTCCGCCTTGGCGGTGATTGTCTCACGGTAAGGGACCTTTGGCTCCTTTGTATATACCGACAGCTTAAAGCGTTTTTCCATTTTCTCGAGCATGACCCGAAGGTGCAAATCGCCGAGGCCGTTCACGAGCAATTCGTTTGTCTGCTGGTCTCGCGTAACCATAAAGCAGGGGTCTTCCTCGCATAGTTTGTCGAGGGCGGTACCGATTTTTTGCTCGTCACCCCGTGTGACCGGCTCAAGGGCTAAAGAAAACATTGGCTGCGGGACAGGTGGTACACTGAACCTGCCGGCTGCGCTGCCATCGTGGATGAGGTCGCCGATTTTGAGCTCCTCTACTTTAGCCAGCGTTATGATGTCACCGGCAGTACCTGAATCGATTTCTTTGTTTTCACCGCCCTGCATTTTTAGGATGTGGCCCGGCCGAACCGGCTTTCGTCTATCATTGATAAATAGATTGGTGTCTGATGTAATTGTGCCGCTGAAAATACGAATGGTGGAATATTTCATATTCGACCGTGGGTCAAAGCCAATGCGAAATACCAATCCTGCCAGCGGCGCGGCGGGGTCTGCCGGCAGTTCTGTTGATTTGTCACCGGCTTTTAGCTCGGCCGGCTTCGCTTCAAGAGGTGATGGTGTGTATTTTGCAACAATATCCAACAACTCGGTTATACCTGTTTCTCTGCGGGCATTAGTAAAAACTATTGGGATAAGTGTCCCGGTCTTCAGGGCCTTTACGAACACGGAAGCTATTTTTTCGGCGGGGATTTGTTCGCCGTTGAGATAGCTTTCCATAAGCGCATCGTCCGCCTCGATGACGCTCTCAATCAATTCGGTGTGGGCCTGGGCGACGTCCATAACGGGCGAGTCGCCCGATTCGTTTTCGACGCAGTCGATGACGGACGCTTTGTCCGCGGCGGGAAGATTGGCACAACGGCACTGCGAGCCGAAAGTTTCCTGAATACTTTTAACCAGTTCGGGGAGGTCGATATTCTCAGCGTCAATTTTATTGATGACGAGCATCCGCGGCAAATTAGCGTTTGCGGCTAATTCGAACAACTTCCGCGTATTAGTTTCTATACCGCTTGCTCCGCTGATTACGATAACGGCGGTCTCGCTGGCTGACATTGCCGGCATGGCCGGGCCTATAAAGTCGGGCGAGCCGGGAGTGTCGATGATGTTGATTAGTTTGCCGGCGTGTCCGGTGTGGACCACCGACGACTGAATTGAATGCTGATGCTCTTTCTCTTCATCGTAATAGTCGCAGACGCTCGTTTTGTCGCTGACACTTCCGAGACGATTTGTTGCCCCGGTATTGTGCAGGATTGCCTCTGCCAGCGAAGTTTTGCCGCTTCCACCGTGTCCGAGAAGCACGATGTTACGAATATCGTTGATATTGGCCACTTTTTGACTCTCCGGAAAAATTTGTCTCTGCTATTCGGTTAACCTAAGTTCAGAATACATCGTAATATAATGTCTGAGTAAGAAAGAACAAGGATTTTTTTAGGGACGCAGATTTCGCTGATTACACAGAAGAATATGGCCACAAAGAGAAAAAGGAGAGGCATATCAGGGAACAGGGGGGGGGCAGTGTGTCAGGAAATCAGGGGAACAGGTTCTAAAAACATTCAGGAGGAAAGTTTATAAATTTATTTAATTTAAATAGACCTGTACGACCTGAGATTAAAGTCGCTGCAGACGCCCATTAATGCTGCCCACGATTCTGTTTTTCCTTCAATTGTACGTTGTTCAAGATTGATAAATACAAATGTTATTCCGTAAGAGTCCTTTCTATAGGCCCTGACATTTTCCCTGTCTTCTTTTCTTACCCTTCTGTAACCGTGCAATCCTATAGTGCCCTTAATCCTTTTAAATAAACTTATGTCTATTGGGATTACACGTTTGCCAAGCCTTCTGTTCAGTAGTCTTGCCTGCCATAGACGCCTGTATGGAAATCTTCTCTTAATCATATTATTTAACTGAGATTTTGCACATACGCCACTTAACGGCGAAACGGTTACTGACAAGAAATCCCACTTACGCCAAATAGAACTCCGCGGGTTGTCAAACGTTGCTTAGAAACCGCAGAAGTCACTTTCTTTTCAGTATAATAGATGGAGAATTGATAAATGTCAAGGGAATCCGGCTTAGCGAATTGTTGTACTGTCGGATTTACTTTTGCTTGGGCAGGTTTTACCCGGCGGTTGCCTTAACTGGGCAGGCCGCCGCTGTACGCTCCACTCTATTTCTTTCTTTTTTCCCTTGAAAATCCCCTTTCGCCAATGTATATTAACTCCCGAAGCTTGCCCCTGCGCAGCCTTGGGGGCGCGGACCACACCTGGGATCGAAATACTTCCTCGAATTATGTTTTTGAACATTTGAAATTCGCATTTTGAATTTGTTTCCACCGCAAGGTGTCCTGCGGAGGATTTCGTGCTTTGAATTTCGAGTTTTTTCGTACCGGGATACGATTCACGAGATACGAGATACGAAATTAGCCGCCCACGTAACCAAGCGGCAAAAAAATTGTAGGGTGGGCCCTGCCCGCCAAAAACCTTAGGCTTGTAGGGTGTGCAACTTATTTGCACACGCCGAATCATTCAATGAAAGAGGTTGAAGATGGCAGCAATTGCAGCCTTTGCCGGAATGAGTGGAATTGGAAAGCAGCTAATAAGGGAGTGGAGACTTAATTAATCGGGACCTTCGGCAGATTGCGTATGGAAAAGAAGCTATGTAAAGCATTAACTCTTATCAAAAAACGGCGATGCAAACGTCCTGCACGAAAAGATTCCAAATACTGCTGGCAGCATATGCTAAGCCGTCGTAATGATGCTCGCTGGCATAACAACACCAAATGGCAGGCCTGCATCGGTCTGGCAGGCATTTTATTCGCGTTTATTACTTTTTTCTTAGGTCCGACAAAAATAAACCAGAAAGAAATCCTGCGACGATTTGATGATATTGACAAAAAGCTGTCCGAAACAATGACGCCGGTCCTTACGAAAGAAGATGCTGAACAGCCGCTCTCCGTTGAAGAACAAAATCTCCTCGCAGAATACGAAAATTTGAAGCGTATCGCAGAGAAGGCAAACATAAAAGCTCAGCTTAGTCTCAATGCCCAGCTCTCTCACGCAGGGGCTACGCTTCGCCTTGCCAGATACAAAGAAGCCGAAACAGCCTTCCGCACTATTGTAGTTGGCCATCCCGATAATACTGATGTGATGGCAGGTTTGGGAATTGTGTTATACCAGATAGCCAAGTACGAGGAAGCTGAAGAACTGTTCCAAAAAGCTTTACTTAAGGATGAAGCGTCCCTGGGAAAAGACCATCCCAATGTCGCCACAGACCTTAACAATCTGGCGCAGTTGTATAAGGCCACCAATCGCCTTAAAGAGGCAGAGCCTATGTATAAACGGGCGCTGGAGATATGG
>CAZQYB010000120.1:0-8320 GCA_964597535.1 uncultured Pirellulales bacterium
GATATGCCCAGCAGCGTGCATCCATTTCGCAAAAAACTTATCAACAGCGTCCCTATTATTGTACCGGTTATAGTACCTCTGCCGCCGGCCAGGCTCGCACCGCCAATCACAACCGCTGCGATAATGTCGAGTTCCAGTGCGATACCTGCCGTTGGCTGGGCTGATACTGTCCGGCTGGTCGCAATCATCGCTGCTATACCAACAAGCAGCCCTGTAAAGGTATAGATGTAGATAAGGTTACGGTCCACATTTACCCCGGCGTGGAAAGCCGCCTCACGATTGGAGCCGATGGCGTAAGTATATCGCCCCAAGCGACTATACCTTAAAAGAAAACTTGCTATGGCTATAACAAAAGCAAAAATCAGTATAGAGTTCGGAATCCCCAGCACCATGCCTTCTCCAAGATACTTATAGCTCGGCACGTGATACGCCTCTCCCTCGTTCATCACGTATGATATCCCCCGAAACGCACTCATAGTACCAAGTGTTACAATGAACGGCTGAAGCTTAAGTTTTGTGATAAGGACCCCATTCAGAAATCCACAGATTAGGCCCGTAATTACCCCCACAATTGTACCGAGAACAAGGGCGCCTGCCTGTGGGTCCGCCCCTCCCACAGCAATCATCGAATACGCGCCCACCATACCGCAAAGGGCCAGCATTGACCCTACGGAAAGGTCTATTCCTGCGGATATGATAACCGATGTCATACCGACAGCGATGATACCGTTAACGCTTGAGCGACGCAGCACATTCAGGAAATTGTCCCTTGTCAGGAACGTATCCGGCTTCAACGCTGACAGAGCACAGATTATCAGTATCAGACTCGCAAAGGGCAGAAACTGCCTCATCAGTTTGTTCATTTACTTTTCCTCCACCGCAGCTAAGTGCATAACTGCTTCCTGTGTGGTTTCTTTGGTCGTCAAATTTCCCACGAGTCGTCCTCGACGCACCACTAAAATCCGGTCAGAAATCCCCAACAGCTCAGGAAGTTCCGACGATATAAACAGTATGACCTTACCCTCCTCGGCCAGCTTGTTAAGAAGTGTGTACACTTCCTTTTTCGCTCCGACATCGATACCTCGTGTCGGCTCGTCGAAAATCAAAAACTTCGACTCCGCCAACAGCCAGCGCGCGATTAAGAGTTTTTGCTGATTCCCGCCGGACAAAGACCTGACCGGAGCCTCGGGCCCCAGCCATTTTATCGAAATTTGCGACCCAATCTCTTCCACGATTCTGTTTTCCTTTGCAGGCCTGATTATTTTCTTCATCCCCATCGCGACAAGGTTCGGCAGCGTAACATTCCAGCTGCACGGAAGTTCCAGACACAAGCCGGTCCGTTTGCGGTCTTCAGTCAGGAAAGCAATCCCGTATGATATCGCATCGGTGGGACAACTGATTAACAACTCTTCGTTATCGAGCACAATTGAACCGGAAGTTTTCTCATCAACACCAAAAATGGCTCGCGCAATTTCTGTCCGGCCGGCACCAACAAGGCCGGCCATTCCCACAATCTCACCAGCACAAATATCAAAAGAAACCTCGCTTATCCCCCTGTCCGACGAAAGATTATCCACCTTCACCCGAACATCACCGATTTTAACATCTCGGGCAGGAAAGAATTCTTTCAGCTCACGACCAACCATATAGCGGACAATTTGCGCAATATCCAGCTTCGCAGCCGATTCGCAATGAACGACCCTGCCGTCGCGTAAAACTGTTACCTCGTCAGCCAGGCCGATTATCTCTTCCAGCCGATGGGAGATGTAAATGATTGCAATACCTTTTTTCCGCAGCCGTCTAACTATCTCAAAAAGTCTCTCGACTTCGGTTTCAGACAGCGACGACGTCGGCTCATCCATAATAATAATCGAAACCTTGCGCGCGAGAGCCTTTATAATCTCGACTATCTGACAATCCCCCGCGGACAATTCCGAAACAACGGCGGTTGGGTCAATATCAAAATTGAAACTTTTGGCTAACTCTGCCGTTTTCTTCACCATTGTTTTGTAGTCAATGGTGAACGGCAGATACGCACTTGGTTCGTTGCCGAGGAAGACATTTTCGGCCACGGTCAGGTGTTCAGCCAGGTTCAAATCCTGATAAATCATCGATACACCGGCCGCCAACGCCTGCTCCGGCTTGTCAAATGCGTAACGCTGCTGGTGGATTTCAATCGTCCCGCTGTCCGGCCGATAAACGCCCGCCAAGATTTTCACGAGTGTTGATTTGCCCGCACCATTTTCGCCCACAAGTGCGTGCACCGTGCCGGCTCGAACAGCAAAACTAACATCCAAAAGTGCCTGAACCGGACCAAACCGTTTCGATATGTCTCTCATCCGCAAAGCGACATCGCCGCCCACGGATTTATCTTTCTGGTTGACCGATATCATTGCAGGTCAAGCAAATCCTTAATTTTAGCTTCGTCCAAACGCTCTCTTGTTACCAGCTCAACTCCCGTATCGATATGCTTGGGCACTACTTTGCCGTCAAGTTTAGCTATCACAGCTTTGACGCCTTCATAGCCCATCCTGTAGGGATTCTGCACAACAAGAGAATCAATAACACCCCCCTTAAGACCGTCTATAAGCATCTCATCTGCGTCAAAACCAACCATCTTTATTTTGACTGCCCGCCCCTGACTTTCCAGTGCCCGCAGGGCTCCAGCCGAAGTGGACGCATTACAGGCATAAAGTCCATCAAGTTCAGCGTGTCTTGTCAGCATATCCTCGGTGGCCTGTAACGCCGTCTCACGAGTATCTTTTCCATATTGAGCATCCACGATTTCAATTTTGGGAAACTCTTTCCTGATGGTATCGATAAAACCGTTTTCGCGATTCGTAGTCGAGGCTGAACCAGGCATGTACTTGACAACAATTATCTTACCCTTGCCAGCCAGAATCTCACCCATCCGCTTGGCCGCAATCACACCACCTTGATAGTTGTCAGTCGCAGCAAAGCAAACGTACTTATCCGTATCGATACCGGAATCAATAATTACGCACGGTATGTTCCTGGCGTATATTTTCTCCACAGACGGCACCAGTGCCTTGCTGTCGTTTGGCGCAAGAACAATGCCGGAGACTTTCAATGCGATAAAATCCTCAACGATTTGGATTTGTTTTTCCCGGTCGCTCTCGCGTTCCGGCCCATTCCAGAAAATTTCGACCCCAGCTTCGGCGCCCGCCTTCTCCGCTCCGGCGCGAACCGATTGCCAGAAAAAATGCGTTGTAGCTTTGGGAATCACCGCAATGCGACGCTCAGCTGCGATTTTGCCTTTCCGCACAAGACCAATCACAACGAAAACAACGGCTACAGCTACAAGTGCAATTACCACCAAGGGCTTTTTCATAGTTCATACTCCTTCTTTATGCACCGGTTAAGTTGAAGTTTATAATATCTTCTCTCATCTTTCAAGAAGATTTGCACGTGATTCGCCCCCCCCGCACCTAATCGCCTACCTTCCTCAATTGACACAGCTTCCGCAAGCAGCTACAATTGGTTCCTGGAGACAAATATATGCAGATATTATTAACAAACGATGACGGCATTTTCGCACCCGGCTTAGCGGCAATATACAAACAGCTTGTAAAAATCGGAGACGTAACAGTAGTTGCGCCGGCGGACAGCCGCTCCGGAACAAGCCACAGCGTAACATTCTCTCAGCCTTTAGTGTGCAACAAAGTTGATATTAGCGGCCAATTCACGGGTTTCAGTGTGCAGGGCTCGCCGGCAGACTGCGTTAAGCTCGCCGTTATGCAACTGCACGAGGGACCAATTGACCTGCTCATTGCCGGCATAAATAATGGGGCAAACGTGGGGATAAATGTTTACTACTCCGGCACCGTTGCCGCTGCGATGGAAGCAGCGTTCTTGAAAATACCGTCTGTTGCGATGAGTCTTGCTGCCGAGCAGCAAATGGACTTTGAAAAGGCCGCCGAATATTGTGCGAAAATCCTGAAAAAGCTTATGCCGCTTAAAAGCGGCGAGGTCATAAACATCAATATACCACAATTATCAAAAGGTGAGCCGAAAGGTGTGAAAGTCGTACCCCAGTCAACTGAAGGCCTTGACGAACATTTCATCTGCGAAGAAAACGGGCAAGGCCGGACCGTTTTTCAGTTGGCAGGCGGTCAACACCGTGACGAAGAGAGTCCCGCCGACGCAACCTCTCTGACGGAAGGTTATATAACCGTAACGGCACTGGCCTCTGATATGACCAACCACGCCAAAACACGCCGGTTCCAAAAGATAAAATTTAAGGTGTAGAAAAATGCTCAGCGTTTTTGAGCAGCCCTGGGGTTTACTGATTGCAGCAATTATCGTTTTGCTTATTTTACTGATGGTCCGCAGTATTTTCCCGGAAAAACGGCATTGGTGGCAGTTAGCGCTGCCGGCCTTTCTCGCTGTTGCTGCCTTCGGATTAGACCGGCTTGTTCAAACCGATTTGGAGAAAATCAACCTTGTAATTGATACGGGGGTAAAAGCCGTCGAACAAGAAAATCCTGATGCAATCGAGGCGCTCATTTCCGAAAATTACAGCGACTCATACCACAAAACAAAAACAGCTCTAATGCGTCACTGCAGAAGGCGGCTGTCAGAGCCGGTGGTTGAGAAAAACATAAAAAGCATTATTGCGACAGATATACAGGGCCCAAATGCAACGGCTGTCTTTACCGTGCGGATAGTATTTGACAAGCGAAGTTACATCTACCGAAGCTATAAACGAATAATCCTGGCGAAGGTAAAAACAAATCTGCAGAAAGAGCAGGGCAAATGGCTTATCAACCGGGTCGAGCTGCTCGAACTTGATATGCAGCCGGTCGATTGGCGGCACGTCAGGTAATTATAAAATCTCAGAAAATCCAATTTTTCGCGCACATTTTTCGCCCGAAATTACACTATATAACGGAAGCTGATATCAGTAAATTTTTACCAATTGGCAGGCGTGAAGTGACTGAACAGTCGGAAGAATTATTAGTTGGGGCTGCGCAAAATGGCCATTTGGACAGCTTTGCTGCTCTCTACGAACGATACTACAACTCAATGGTTGCATTGGCATATTCGGTGCTTGCCGACCGCCATTTGTCCGAGGACGCCGCTCAGCAGGCCTTCGCAATTGCCTGTCGCGACCTGCCAAAATTGAAAAGTAAAGAAAAGTTTGTTATCTGGCTGGCCGGCATTTGCAGAAACGTCGCAAGACAGATGCGCAGGTCCAGAGCCAGGCTCGTTTCACTGAATGAGACACCGCCGGATAGGGACCAAAACAAAAAAGACAACCACGCCGATACAGTCCGACGCGCTGTCTGGAAACTGCGAGCCACAGAAAGAGAACCGATTGTTTTGCGCTACTACAATGGATTATCTTATGAAGGAATCGCAGCGGTATTGGGAATTTCGGCACAAGCTGTTCACGGCCGGCTAACCAGAGCAAAGCGAAAAATTGCAAAATATCTAAAACGTGAAGGTTTCACAGGAGGCGATTATGAAACGCCCTGAAAACAATAATTGGATTGATAATGCCCTAACAGAAGCTCTTGGAGCAAAAAAAGCAGAACCTAACTTCGATAAATGGAAAGAAACGCACCCGCAAGCTGTCGAAATGCTAACCTCGCGGGCAACTGAGCTATCTTCAACTCCGGAACACCGGCGCAAAGCAAGGCAAATCATAAAAAGCAAAATCACAAAACTCGCCGCTGCGGCGGTGATAACCGTAGCGGTCTTGATAGGGGCGATGCACTGGCTGCCCAGCGGTGCGGTGGACGTAGAGATACCGCCGGAGCTTGCTCAAATGCCCGTCGCACGGCTGCTCGACCTGTACTTTGGTGAAACCAGGGCATCTGGCGGCCTGGGTCTTTTCGACCGCAGCACCGTGGCGGCGGCTCTAAAGAAGGCTCTGCCCAATCTTTCGATTAATGACATTATGGGGATTGGTAAGAGCCGAACTGCAACCAGAGCAAGAGCTGAAGTTCGAGCAGGCCTCTTCGAAGGCACCGGTATTAAGACCCCTACCTCCCGAATCGTTGAGGCTTCAGATGTCATTATTCAGGCCCGCGTCGAAAATGTGGTGCTGAATACCAGGGACCTAATGGGAGTTCTGGCGACCAGGTATGTATCCCACGCTATGGATTGCGCCGAGGCAAACGGGATAAACATGGACAGGGACGCTCTTTGGAACAAGTGCATAGACGCCCTGGAGGAGGAATTCGGCCCGCTTGACCGCCTTGACGAGTATTTTGGTAAAAGGGTCAAGGCAAACGTTGACCTAAAAATCATCGAGTCTTATCCATCAGCCGTCCTTGCGGTTGGGGACAAGCTTCGTATTCGCCCTGTCTTCGAAAAGGAGCAGGTCGACCTGTTGGAAAAAGGTAAAGAGTACTTAATAGGACTCAAACATCACGAGGGTTTGTTTTGGCTGCTGCCAGAGAATGTCGGCGTATATCCGGTGGATACCAATGATGCGACAGTGGTCGGATTTATAAGGCAGGATACGTACTCATCCACTCGAAACAATTGTCGCTCGGGGCTGCGCTCTGATTCTTGGCCGAGTGTTCTAATCGGTCAGCCAATCTCGCTCGATGAGGCGTGGGAATTCGTGATGGATGTCTATGACGCCGTCCACGAAGGAAAGCAGCCTTCTAACGAGCGGCTTGATTACTGGTTAGCAAATTTGCAAAGCGAAGATTTCATCGATTGCTGGATGGCGGTCGAGTTCTTTAACACGCTCGCGAGGCCGCCGGTTGTGCCCGAACTTATTATCGACGCCATCGAGCGGCACTTAAGGACCAGCAATGTTGGCGAGCCTGATGAAGACTTGCCGGCGTATCTAAATAGCTCCTATCAGCGAACGACCTTTCTCACTGAAGCGATTGACGTTCTTCTGTTGGTGGCCGATGAGCCGGCGGTGGATAGAATCCTGGCTCTGTATAACGAAAATGAAGACGACTTTATGGTGAATATGTTCAGGTTAACACTCAAGCATCCCGGCCCAAAACGCCGCGAACGATTCGTTTCTCTTTTCTCGCTGTTCGTGGCCCAGGATGACCATCAGCTCAGACGCGAGTTGGCCAGGATGCTGCCCTCAGTGCTCGGCACCGCTGAGGGGCGGGACATTGACGAGTTGCTTTTGGACATGGTCGAAGACCCGGCCGGTGTTGGGATATTCGATGTAGAGTATATTGAGGAGTACCTTGGAGCAATATGGGCGACGGCGGCACAAAAAGCGCTGCCGGAATTTGGCACCTACATTGAACAAGTTCTTGCCAATCCAAGCATCATCGACCTAAAATTCAAGGACCGCGAACCAACCCAAGAGCAAATCGTCGAGTTGGCCCAATGCGCTTATCACATTCATATTTTAGCGGCTCATGCTCGGGGACTGATTAGCCGTAAGCAGGCGCTCCAAATGCTGGTAGAACAGTACCGGCAGGGCAACAGGATTAATGATGTTGGCACTTTGTGGCTCGAAGTCATCGATTCCATCGCGCAATTGATAGAAGCTGAGGACGAAGAGATGATTCCGTTTCTGCGAGAAACACTGCCGAATGAGGATGTCATCCCGATAATTATCACTGCCGAGGGAATGTCCGACCCTTCGTTGGTTCCGGCAATCAAGGAAGCACTTGACAAAGAGGTAACCGGCAGGCTGCTTAGGGCACTATTCGCCTGCGGCGCAGAAAAAGAGGCGATAGACATCGCCCTGGTCGAGATTGACAAACTGATAAATGACGACCCGAATCTGACCGACTCGGTCAGGATAGGCTACAAGTTTGGAGACCGCGCGCGAGTGATTCGATTTCTCGGCACAACGGAAGACAAGACGCTTGTTCCTACTGTGGAATATTTTACCCGGGAAGATGTATTCCAGGACCTTCGCCAAGAGAGCCCGAGGGGAGCCGACGAACTGCGGCAAAGTGCCGTCCTGGCACTGGCCCGTCTGGCGGGAGACTCGGCAATCCCGCGTCTAAAAGAGCTCTATGACTCAGGTGATATTTACATTCGCGTACTTGCGGCTGTATCGCTTTATTATCTCGGCGATGATACCGGCTGTGAGCTCGTCGAGCACTTTGTCAACCACACCGAGCGAAGCATCCCAGAGGTCGAAATGGAATGGGACCCATGGAAGAAGAGCGGCGAGGTCTTTTTTCAATATCCACTAATGTATCTGTGCTCGCCTCGCATGAAGGAACTGCTTTTTGAACGGCTTCAGGACCTGCGCCATGGGTTTGATACTAACTACCGCGGCGGCGACTATGGCTACGGTTACGCCTTTCTAAAGCAACCCAAGCAGCAGGTCTTACCCATCCTCGTTGAACAATTA
>CAZQYB010000121.1:0-7748 GCA_964597535.1 uncultured Pirellulales bacterium
TTTTGACGGCACGCCGCCTGCCTTTAGAAAGCGATACAACTCGCCGCCGCTGACAATATCGAATCCGCTGCCCGCCTGGGCCAAAACTTTTAGGATGTTTATATTGCCGCAGGCCTTGACGGAATAGCAAACGATAGTATCAAGCTCGCTGTAGGCCTTTTGAATCTTCTGCAAATGGTCTTTGAAAGTCGCCTTGCTGTAGATATAAACAGGCGTGTCGACCTCGGCAACTATTGTTTTAACATCCACGTTTTCAGCAAAAAGTTTGCCCTTTTTGTAGTTGAAGTAATCCATATTGTCAGTCCTTCCGTCCGCAGGAATTACAAACAGCTTTCAATTTGCAGCAGGTAACAAAATGACGTTCTGAAATCTGCCCTGGTATCAACAATGTTCCCAATAAAAATAGATAGTATAAGGAATTGTGAGTCAATTGCAAGAAGTGCGGCCTGGGATGATGTACGATATCTATGCTGAAAGTGGTGTGTTAAATAAAATGGAAGGTTCCGCCGTGGTGAGAGAACCTTCCATTTTCGTGTAACTTGCCGCTGCTTAATATTTTCGGTTGTGATTCAAATCGCCGGCCTTAAGCGCCCCTCAAAAATCCACAACACAAAAAGCAAGCGGACTTTTAGCTAAGCTGCTATGCTACCTTTTCTTTTTCTTCTTAGCTTTTTTCTTAGCTTTTTTCTTAGCTTTCTTCTTAGCTTTCTTCTTAGCTTTCTTCTTTACTTTTTTCTTTGCTGCTTTTTTCCTTGCTTTTTTCTTAGCCTTTTTCTTCGCCATTATTTTACCACCTCCTTTCGGCGGACTAAATGCTTTTATATTCAAGTTAACATCATAATACTAATTTACTTTGAAAAACTTTGTCAAACGAATTATACAAAAAGTTAATAACTATCTATATGCTTTTTATCGACCAGAAGTTTAAAAATACTCCATAAAATTTTTTATCATAAATATTTTACACAGCTTCCTGTATTTCTTATCATACTGTTTGATAAAACGGTGCAACTTGTTTTATTACAACTGAATTTCCTATTCAAACAAAACCGTAGCTGGAGTTTTTATTAAAACTAAAAAATTGTTTGTTGTAATTAGCGGCGTTAAAGGCGTTTTATTCAACTTATAGGCCAATCTCGCGACTTTTGATTGTAAGAGAAGGATTCTTTTATTTGTCAATACATATATCTTTAAGGCGTTGTGAAACTTTAGAATTGTGTAAGAGATGATTTTGTCTTTCAAGGATTTTTGCCGGTGGTCAGCATTTCCTGTTAGCGAAATTTTTTTTACTTTTCTGCAAGATTCTAAAAAATAACACACAATTTACCTGTTAACTGTTTTATGACCAAAAGAAAAATAGTTTTGTTTGGTGGAACGTTCGACCCAATTCATCTTGGTCATACCACTGTCGCCGCAGCCGCAGCCGAGTATATTGGCGCAGAAGGAACCGTTTTTATCCCCGCAAAATGCTCCCCCCTGAAGGAGTCCTTTCCCAAGGCGAGTGACGATGACCGACTGCAAATGATAGCTCTTGCAATCGCGGGCGATAAAAAGTTGCAGCTAAGTAACTACGAATTGAAAAAAGCAGAGCCGAGCTACACTCTGGAAACTGTAAGGCAATTCCAGGCCGATTACGGCAGCGATAGTTTAATTTATTGGCTTACAGGCGCTGATAATATTGATGATTTGCCACGTTGGTACAAAATTGCCGAATTGATTGACGAGTGCAATTTATCCGTAATGTACAGGGGTCGCTTCAAGCGCCCTGATTTCACCAAATTTGACGCTATTTGGGGCCACCAGCGAGTCGAAAAACTGCAAAAAAACATTATCAAGACACCCCTGATTGATATAAGCAGCACGGAAATACGAAATCGCTTGGCTGCCGGCCATGATGTAAGCGATATGCTGCACCCAGGCGTTGCCAACTATATTTACACACACAATCTCTACCAATCAAAGGCCAAACTTTAATCTATATTTTCAATTTCTTTTTTCAGCCAATTATACCAGGTATCCATACCTTCACCGGTTTTGGCTGATATCGTGAAAATCTCAATCGCTCTATTTAGTCTGCGGGCGTCGGCCTTTGCCCTTTCGATATCGAAATCGACCTGCCCGACCGCTTCCAGTAAATCAATTTTGTTTATTAACAACACCTTCGACTTTGCGAAAATGGCTGGATACTTGGCCGGCTTGTCGTCACCTTCTGCAACCGAAAGCACAACTATCTTACCGCCCTCGCCCAGTTCAAAAGCCGATGGACAAATCAGATTTCCCACGTTCTCGATGAAAATCAAATCTAAATTGTTAACGGGCAGCTTCTCCAGCGCATCACTTACCTGAGCCGCTGACAAATGGCACGCGCCGTTAGTGTTTATCTGAACCGCAGGCGCCGCTGTTGCTCTGATTCTCTCAGCGTCTAAATCAGTCTGAATGTCGCCTTCAATAACACCGATTTTGATTTTGTCCTTCAACTCACTTATTGTCCTTGCCAGTATTGTAGTCTTGCCGGAGCCAGGTGACGATATCATATTCAGGCACAATTTTTTTTGCTCGGCTAAAAATCGGCGGTTCTTAAGAGCATATTCTTCATTTGCACTGAGAATTTTCCTTCCAACGTCAACTTTCTTATACACTGCACTACTCCGTTTCAAATTCTATTTCTTCCAGCAGCAAAGGTGCGTCCGGCAGTAATTCGAAGTCCTCGCTGCCGCATTTTCTGCAAGTTGAATGAGTAACGTCTAAGTCAAAATTTTCGCCGCATTTCTTACATCGCCCTCGTATCGGTTTATGCTCCACTTTCAGCTTCAAAGCTTCGCACGCCGTACCTTTGGCAATGGCCTCGAAGGCAAAACAAAGCACTTCATCATTGATGGCGTTAAGCATTCCGCAGCTTATTTTCGCGCCGACGGGTTTTGCATTTTGTTTTGCCGCCTCAGCCGAAATTGCCGCCAGCAGACTTTCTGCTACCATCGTTTCGTGCATCAGCATATCCTCGGCAATTCTCGGCCGTATGGCATCTGCACAATTCTCCTTCCGCCGATTTTGGTGAACATCTCCACCACAGGTAAATCACGGGTTTGAATAACCTCGCCGATAATGCTTGCCTCCCTGCCTAACGGATGTTTCCTGCAGATATTCAAACACTCATCCGCCGATTCCGGCGAGACAATCGCAACGAATTTTCCTTCATTTGCGATTGTCAGCACATCGAAGCCGAGCATATCGGCTGCCGCCTGTACCGTTGGATTGACAGGGACATCGGCCTCTCGGATTTCAATACTCCGCCCACTGCCGCGCGAGATTTCATTAAGCGTTGCAGCCAACCCCCCACGAGTCGGGTCCCGCATAAATTTGATGCCTGTCGTGTTTTCCAAAAGTTGACAGGTCAGTTCCGCCAGAGGTGCACAGTCACTTTTTAGTTGTGATTGAAATTTAATACCTTCACGCTGCGAGATAACAGTCATACCGTGGTCGCCGATTGTGCCGTTGATAATTATTTTGTCACCGCTTGCTATTCTTTTGAACCCCAAATTTACACCGGCCAACTTCGTCCCGAGCCCCGCCGTGTTTACAAAAATTTTGTCAGCAGCACCGGCTTCGACCGTTTTGGTATCGCCGGTGACAATATCGACATTGCTCTGCCTGGCGGCCCGGCTAACGCCGGATAAAATCTTCTCCAGCAATTCAAACTCAAAACCTTCTTCGATTATCAGTGACAAAGCCAAAGCAACTGGTTTTGAACCGGCTACGGCTAAATCATTTATCGTCCCACAAACAGCGAGCTTTCCAATATCGCCGCCGTTAAAAAACAACGGCTTGACC
Source organism: uncultured Pirellulales bacterium (assembly GCA_964597535.1). Lineage (GTDB taxonomy): Bacteria > Planctomycetota > Phycisphaerae > Sedimentisphaerales > Anaerobacaceae > CAZQYB01. Next base: position 3,829 of record CAZQYB010000121.1, read on the forward strand.
ACGTAGCTGTCCGTAGTAAAGCAAACCGAGCTCGAAGCAAGATTTAGTTTCGCCGCATCGGCCAGTTCAGCAAGGATGTCATTATTGAAGCTTGGCAGAATATGATGGCGGATTAATTCATCGCTCAATTGGCCGCCGCCCCCGTGAGCAAGCAGGATTCTGTTTTTTTTTGGTGTCTTCATCGTTCGCGTCTTTCTTCTGGTCCATACTTGAACCACGCCGCACAAACACCTTCAGAACTTACCATACACGGCCCAATCGGCGTCTCAGGCGTACAGCTTTTACCAAACAGGCCACAGTCCGTCGGCCCTATTAGTCCGCAGAGCACTTCTCCACATCTACAGCCACTCGCATCTTCACCGGGTGTTTCAGTAATGTCAAATCGTTTGAAGGCATCGAATCGGCTGTACTTATCTTTTAGCTTCAGCGTGCTTTTTTCTATTTTCCCCAGTCCCCGCCAGTAGCCGTCTGCCGGTTCGAAGTACTCGGCGATGATTTTTTGCGCGGTGGTATTGCCCTGCTCGGTTACCACCGCGGTATATACCGACTTTAATTCAGCTTTGCCGGCGGCAAGCTGGCGACAGATTTCCGCCAATCCTTCGATTATCTGCATCGGTTCAAAGCCGGCCACCACGCACGGCCTACCAAAACGCTCTGCTATTTCTGCGTAGCTGCGGTAGCCGATTATCACGCTAACGTGTCCGGGACAAAGAAAGGCGTCTATATTATGATTTTTTTCAGACACAAGGGCCCGCATTGCCGGTACAACCAGTTTGTGTCCGCTCAGAATACAGAAGTTCTCGACCGACTCCGCCGCCGCTTCCTTCACCACCACTGCCGTAGCCGGCGCAGTTGTTTCAAAACCGACCGCAACGAACACAACTTTTTTTTCGGGATTGTCTTTTGCCAATTGCAGGGCATCTTCGCTGCTGAGAACGACCTTGACATTGGCGCCTGCTTGTTTTGTTTCCAGCGAACCGCCTTTGCCGGGAACGCGAATCATATCACCGTAGGTCGCAATCAAAACGTCGTCGCGCTCCGCCAATTGCAAGACAATATCAATATAACCCTGGCTGGTAACGCAGACCGGACAGCCCGGTCCCGATAAGAGCTTTAGCTTCTTAGGCAGAATCGACCTTATGCCGTTGCGAAAAATAGAGACGGTATGCGTGCCGCAGACCTCCATTATATTTATTTGCCGCCCCAACGTTTTGCACGCCTCATTCATAAGCTGCTGGGCTTTATAAATTCTCTCAAGCATAAAAATCTGACTTTATCCCGAAATTTTGTTTGGCGTTTCTTCAAAATTTGCGATTTGCGCAAGAAGCTGCCACGTCTCTTTCGCTTCTTCTTCGTCAACAAGTGAGATGGCAAAACCAGCGTGTATCAGCACCATGTCCCCCAGTTTAGCTTCCGGCAGCAGCGTGGTCCTGGCCCGCCAGCGGTTGCCCATCGCATCAACAACCGCCTTGTCTCCTTTCAACTCTATTATTCTCGCCGGTATCGCCAAACACATCGTTCGTATCCTGTGACTTGTGCCCCGTGACTCGTAGCTAATGACTGATTAGAGGGCATTAATAAGATTCACAAGCATTCTACTTTCGTGATTTAAATTTTCCGCTAAATCATCCAATTCTTTTTTTGTTATGTACTTTCTTCGATTTGCGATAATCGATTGGGTATCCAATTCTGCGCATGACCCCAGCGACACACGAAGAAACTGCCTGTACTCATTAGTATGGCCTCTTACGAATCCCTCTGAAATATTTGATGGGATTGAGACAGAGGCTTTTCTCATTTGAAGGGTCAGGCCATACAATTCTTCTTTGGGGAATTTGGCTGTTAATGCGTAAATCTTATCAACTATTTCGATACCTTTTTGCCAAACCTTCAAATCTTTGTAATCTTTTACCTTCATAACCCTTAAAGAATCTTTAAAACTTTTCCATTTTAGTAAAGGGGCTTTTTGTCGAGTTCTGATTGCAATACTGGTACTTTAAAATCAAATTTTTCGACAATTACCTGAACATTATCTCTGTACCACTCGGGAGAAAAAGGTGAAATATAGATATTCTCAATTAATTCCTTGAGGTTAACATTGGCCAAAACTGAGCCATCATCGGTCATTGGGATTTGTTCTGATGTTTCCCATATAACTGCACGTAGCTCTCTTTCATGCTCAAAACTTTTCCGTTTAGTTAGAATTGGTTCGAATATATTAATTTCACCTTTAAATTTTTCATTTTGGTAATCTATATAGCGAATTTTTCCTATATGCACGCTGTTAGGAAATTCTTCAAAAGCTTTAACCATTCTACTAAATGTTGATTGAATAGCTATCCCCTTATTCTCATCTGCATATAGTTTCCACATTGCAGCAGATTCATAATCGTTCAAATGCCAGCAGTTTACCGTTAGCGGTGGTCCGCAGAAATTCATTTTCTCTACAAAATTTATTGCCACTGGCTTCGGAATGCTTTTCAAAAGTTCGCTGGGTTGACAAGAACCTTCAAATGGGTCTTCAATCTTGAGTTTATCAACATTGGTAAAGTAAAGACATCGATGATTCAACATCCATACAAGCTTGGCTAAGTCCATATATCTCCAGATTTTTGCTTCATTGCTTTCGGGGCGATCAAAATCTGCATGCTTTTGGTACATTTAACATTTTTCCCTTCAAGTCACTCACTTCGAGCCACGAACGACGGGTCACGAGCCACGGCTCTGGCGGCGATTGCAGCCTGACCCAGTGATAGCCCGCCGTCATTGGACGGAAAGTCCCGGTTAAATAATACGCGAAAACCTTCTTTCTTCAATAGCCCAACCAGGCGATTTGTCAGATAACGATTGCAAAAAACTCCGCCACTTAACGCAACCGTATTTAGCTTTTTACCTTGCCTGGCTTTTTTGGCCATCTCCAATAAGGCAGCCGCTATAGTATTATGGAATCTTGCCGAGATGACACCGGCTGCCTGCCCTTCTCGAACATCGGTAATTAGCTGTTTTATCATCATACGCAAGTCAAGCTGCAACGGTTTGCCGGCATTTTGGATAAGTTCTAAATCGTAGTGTTCTTCAACGCCGCTATCGACAATTGCCTCCAGTGCCATCGGCAGTTGTGCCTCAAAATGATTATAGCAGCCCAACCCAATCATAGCCGCAACGGCGTCAAAAACCCGGCCCAAACTGGAGGTTTCAACAGTGTTGATTTGTTTTTCGAGCTGCTCTGATATTATTTGCTGTTTCTTCGTGTCCGGCTCAATTCGCTCGAGCAGCCATTGAAATTTTTCTAATTTTAAATTATCGCCGTAGGTTTTCTTGAGCAGTCCCAAAAGCGGTCTTATTGCTTCTTTGCCTGCACTGTCCGCACCCGCCAGAGGGTAGTAAGCGAGGTGGCCGAATCGTTCAAAATCATCCAATGATGCAATCAGGCACTCACCGCCCCAAATCGCCCCGTCCGTGCCGTAGCCGGTGCCGTCACACGCGAGGCCAATGACCGGCCCGACAAGCCCGTGCTCAACCAGGACAGAGGCAATGTGGGCCCAGTGATGCTGAACGTCAATCACCTTCACATCCGCCAGCGAAAAAGCGTACTGCGTGGAAAGATAACCCGGGTGAAGGTCACAGACTATCACCTGCGGCTCAACCTCAAACAGTTTTCGTAAATGTTCGATTGAATTGATATAGTGATGATAGACTTCCGCATCTTCCAACTCGCCTATATGTTCACTACAGATAAGCTGATTCTGTTTTGCGAAACAGAACGTATTTTTTAAATCACCGCCGACTGCAAGTATGTCCTGACTGCAAGTTTGCTCAACCAGAATCGGTGTTGGGACGTAACTTCTTGCTCGTCTCAATAGTACCGGCGACTCGTCAATAAAATGCACAATCGAATCATCAACTCGCCGGTAAATTTC
>CAZQYB010000121.1:7758-8197 GCA_964597535.1 uncultured Pirellulales bacterium
TTTCTCTGTTGTGCATCAAAAAGACGTCTGCGATGCAGCTAAGTCTTTCCAAGGCCTGCTGGTTTTCACAAATCAACGGCTCATCGGAAATATTTCCGCTGGTCATCACCAACATTTCAAGATTCCGCTCAAACAGTAAAAAATGCAGCGGCGCATAGCAGAGCATAAATCCGAAAGTGTCAACGCCGCCGGCAACTGATGCAGCTATGCCGGAGTTTTTCTTCTTTGGCAGCAGGACAACGGGGCTTTGAGGACTTTTTAAGACTTTCTCAGCCAACTCGCTCACGATTGCGTATTCTTTTATTTTTGCAATTGAATCGGTCATCATAGCAAAGGGCTTGTGGTCTCGCCTCTTTCGTTCGCGCAATCTCTCCACCGCCTTGTTATTGAGCGCATCTACAGCTAAGTGAAATCCCCCGATTCCCTTTATGGCAACGAC
>CAZQYB010000122.1:0-8187 GCA_964597535.1 uncultured Pirellulales bacterium
GTTGCCGGCCGTAACGACGTGAACTGCGCTCTGGAGTTTGACGGCGGCAGGGTCCGAGTGTCCGATGCAGCAGAGCTAAGGCCGGAACATCAGGTCAGCGTCTCCGCCTGGATTAATTACTCCGAAGAGCAAGACAACGGCCGCATAGTGGTCAAAGGTGCAGATAATAAGGAAACGTACGACCTCGAAGTCGGCGGTAACGACGAGCTGGTGTTCAGTGTGCGCGACGGTAATGATTATGATGCTGAGGACGACGATAAGTACAAGCAATACGCTGCAGAAAGCGACGACGATGCACTTGACCGTGATGAATGGATTCATATAGCAGGGACATACGACGGCAACAGTGTCAAGTGCTACATAAACGGTGAAGTTGCGGCTACGAACAACGACGCAAATGCCATAACATACGCTGGCAACTGGCTTTCCCAGGACACCAATGATTTGGCGATAGGCAACCGGTCGGATGCTATGGACAAGCCGTTTAAAGGTATCATAGACGACGTTCGCGTTTACAACTACGGTCTGTCAGCGGCGGAGGTTGCGTACATTGCGACCGACGGCGGCCACAACGGCATAGGCATCTTCCGGATGCAGTCAGTCGCTAACCCGTACTCCGAAGAGCCACTGGGCTCTGGAGTGGTCAACCTCAAAGACTTTGCCAAACTCTCGGAGGCCTGGCTTGAAGAGAAACTGTGGCCTGAGCCTGAGTAATCGGCAATTAAGATAACACTGAGTAAATTAAGGTTTGCAGTAATTCGGAGCCTATACTGAATAGTTCGGTATAGGCTCCGCTTGTTTTTTGGTATTGCGTGCTGCCGTGGTGATGTTCCCTGCCACTTATAATTATCAACTCAATTCAAGCCATCGTGATAAAGCAGCCAGACATCATGGTCGGACAAGTCCCGGTTATAGACGCGCACCTCGTCAATTTTGCCGTCGAAGGAAAACTGAGAATCATGCCTCATTCCTATTATTGAATTGCCGGTCGAATAAGTCAAACTTGACCCGGTTCCGCTGTATGTGCCTTCGTCATCTACGCCATTGACGTATAAGCTCATATCTGTTTCGCCTCTTATAACCGCTGCGATGTGATGCCAAGCGCCCGGGTCTAATGCTGTTGTTCCACTTTTGCCTCTTCTGTCCCCGGAACCCGGGGTGCCGCCATCACCATAAACAATCACCAGATTATTTGCCTCCGCCACATAAAACCAAATACCATAATATCGAGACGCCTGCTCATCTAAGGCAATAATGTACTGTGTGATTCCGGGACTGGACGGCCTAATCCAGGCGGAAAGAGTTACCGGAAGGTTAGGTTTTAAGCTGCTATCATTACCCAAATGGACACAATCACCATCGCCATCGAAACCCAATGCGCCGCCAATGATTCCGGCTGTCCAGTTTGTGTCGTGAACAGCTCCGTGATTGATGCCGGCTGAATCGTATGCTGTTTCGCCCTGTCCTTCATCAAATTTCCACCAACTGATGAGTTCGAGGTTTGGGTCAAATTCGTACCACGTTGTAAAACTCCATATATCGCCTTTACGGGTACATAAGAAACCGACCTCATCAATGCGCCAATAGTAGGTGGTTCCGAGGTTGAGGTCGTTGTGGTCATAGCTGTTGGCATCCTGATTGCCTTTGTACACGTTGGGGTCCGTAATGTCGGCATTGTTGACGTCGTTGAAATCGGTGCCGAGGTACACATTGTGCGAGAAGGCACCTCTGCCCGGCGACCAGCTAAGGACTGCATTCGGGTCAACTTCTATTGCCCGGTCAGGGGGATTGGGCTCGAATGCTTTACCGCCCAACCCATCGAGATAGAGCTGCCGGATTTCCTCTGCAGATAGAGCCCGGTCATAGATGCGAACGTCGTCGATTTTGCCGTTGAGAAAGTTTCTTGTCCCGTCATTACTTCCTATGAATGAGTCGCCGCTGGAGTAAGCTAAGCTTGCTCCGGTTCCACTGTATGTGCCCCCATCATCCAGACCATTGACGTATAAGCTTGCGTCTGCCGGGCCTCTTACAACTGCTGCAACGTGATACCAGGTATCCGTGTTTAGCGCTGTCGTCCCGGTTTTGGTTCTTCTATGGTCGGAACCTCCGCCGCCTCCATCGCCATAAGAAACTGACAGACTATATGCGCCCCCCGTAGAAAACCAGATACCGTAATATTCGTAGGCCTGTTCGTCTAACGCCACAATACACTGGGAATTCGCCAAACCGGATAACCTAATCCAGGCAGAAAAAGTTATCGGAAGCGGAGGTTCTAAGCTGTCATCATTACCCACGTCAACGTAGTCGCCATCGCCATCAAAGCTTAATGCACCATCAAGGATTCCGGTTGTCCAGTTTGCGTCGTAAATAGCTCCGTGATTTTCACCGACTGAATCGTATGCTACGCTGCCCTGGCCTTCGTCAAACTTCCAGTGAGAGACCGGCTGAAGCCACCAGTCTTCTACGAAGAGCCAATTTTGTACGAAAATGGCCAGGTCGTTCGTATCGGTTGTGCCGCTAAAATCAAGGTCGGACTTACCGCACCAGTATGGCACGGCGCAACCTGAATACCGCCAGTATGCAGCAAACACCGCAAAATCGTTGAAGTTCACTAAATAGTCTTTGTTGAAGTCACCCAATGGCCAGCATGGAGGATACTCGCTGAGGTCGCTTTGAGTGAAGAGCACCGGAACGCCGTTGCCACGCGAGAGTCCTGTAATGGGAGTTGCACCAATGTCCAACCAGGTAATACATATCGCACCGTCAGCAAAGAATATCTCGATTTGGAAGCTGTTCTTAGCTTGCTTGTCCACCCACAGCGGCACCTCTTCAAATGTTACTACCACCCTGTCGTCGAGCTGTTTGAAGGAAATACTCTGGTTGTCCGCCGGCGTTAAGTCGTCAAACAAAGCTGAAATACGGGGGATACTGAAATGGTTTTCCATCGAGGACAGAAACTGGGTATCACCCTGTCCGAAGGTGATGTAGCCATTACTGCCGATATAGAAGTGGTCGTAGCTGATGCCATAAAAGAGAATCTCTTTGCCGCCGCTTAGAATTATTTCGGTAAAATCATCATCACCAAGTGGAACATACGCGCCGCCATTCGGGTCGGTCGGAAACTCAGTGACTTCTTCGCGGCAGGCCTGATAGTAAGCGGTGGAGCCGTCAGGGGTGAATGTCAGTGAAAGGGAGACTAAATCGCTGTCGTTCGTATCGAAAGCTTCGACGAAGCTGTCCGGTGGCTTAACCATCAGTGTAATCCAGCGCCTTTTGATGCTGTTGCTATCTTCGTTGCGGAAGGTCAGAAGCTGGGTATAGATATTTGGGTCAAGCAAGTTGGCGTCCGGCGTAATGCAGACATTCACATCTACCGATTCACTCGGGTTCAGCGCTCCTTCATTGGGGTCAACCTCAAGCCAATCTTCCGTCCCGCTCGTTGTCCAGTCCACGGTTGCGATACCGTTGTTTGTTAGCGTATAGGTTGTGCACCGGGGTGTGAATGGGCCGCCTTTGGTGCCGCCCGACTCAAAATTTTCATCCGAGGTCACCACCAGGTCGTCCGGGTTTACGGTTACTGTTAGGGGAACAATCTCCGGGGACCTATAGGGGTCGTTCGAGGTAATAACAATCTCTGCATTATAGGTTCCGGGTGTCATTGTTATCGCATTCAAGCTTACACTCAGAGCATTCGAGTCTCCCGGACCAATGGTACCGTCTTCCGGCTCGACCTCAAGCCACGGCACTGATGACTGTAAAATTGCGTTGTAGAGGTTAAGCCGGCCCTCCGAAACGCACAGTCCCGGCAGAGTCTCATCCACCGTCTGCAAGACAATATTTTTGACCTCACTGTTAGTCAGCGTTGGATTCACCGACCAGACAAGGGCGCAGGCTCCGGCTACGTGGGGCGTGGCCATCGACGTTCCACTGGCATACTTATACCCTCCGCCGAGGTCGCAGCTCAAAATGCTGCTGCCGGGAGCGCCGAGGTCAACCGAAGTCGGCCCATAATTAGAAAAGCTTGAGATGCTGTCATTATCATTTGTAGACAATACCGCAATAATACTATCGCAATTATAACTCGATGGGTAATGCGGAGTAGTATCATTATTTTGCCCGTTGTCGTTTCCGGCTGCTGCTACGAACAGCATGCCGGCTGCTCCTGCGGTATCTACCGCATTCTTGAAAGCGTACTCATAACCGGCGCCGCCGTAGGAATTGCTGGACACATTCGCACCCATAAGAACGGCGTATTCCAAGCAGGCGATAGCATCGTCCGACCATCCACATGCGCCGTCCCCACATGGTTCCATGAATTTCAGCGCCATTATCCTGACATTCCAGCACACACCCGTCACACCTTCGTTGTTATTACCCACGGCGCCGATGGTTCCCGCGCAGTGCGTGCCGTGAGAGTGGTCGTCCATAGGGTTGCTGTCGTTATTGATAAAATCGTAACCATAAATATCATCGATGTACCCGTTGCCGTCATCGTCCTGGCCCGGGTCGCCGTTCAGCTCCGCTTTGTTGACCCACATATTTGCCGCCAGGTCGGGATGGGTGTAGTCAACGCCGGTATCGATTACGGCCACGATGATTTCACTGCCGCCCGTAGCTATGTCCCAGGCCTGAGGCGCATTAATGTCTGCGCCCACCGTTCCACCACTCTGACCCGTATTGTACATACCCCAGAGCTCACCAAATCTCGTATCGTTGGGAAACGTCGATAACGCTTTAAGCTGGTAGTTGGGCTGGGCATACAAAATACCGTCGGCTTTGTTGAATCGCTGCAGCGCTTTTTGAACCGTCATCCCCGGCGGCAGTCTTACTGCGCTCAAGTCCGGCACAATCTTAAAATGCCGCTTCACTGTGCCGCCTCCGAGAGAGTTCAGGATTTGAGTTTTCTCAAGCCGGCTTCGGCGTTTTCCATCGGCCTTAGCAGCAAACCGCACAAGCAGTTCGCCCACCTTATAGGGCACATCAGCCGGCACTGTGAAATCACGGCCTTTCCGTGCAGAGAAAATCCCGTCTTCGCTTGCAACCGTTCCGCTTGCCCCTCTTGCTTGCGACTGCTCTGAGCCGCCGGCAAAACGGGCTTGGACAGAAAAGTCCAGGTCGAAGTCGCCATCGTTTCCAACGGTCAGGGTTTCTGCCGAAGTACATCCTTCTATTACATTCACATCAAAACTGTTCGGACTGACCCAGATGCCTCCCGGAAAAGCAATCGTCAGAGTTGCCCCTCGGGTCTGTTCCTCATCATTAGTAATGTCAAGAAACGTTAGTGTATCGTTATAAACTCCTTCCGGCAGTGAATTTGCCTCTGATGTGAGACTGACAGAAACCATCGTGGATTCATCGGGCTCCAATTGTCCCCACCACTGGTTGAAATCCAGCCAGTCCGCTGCTTCGTCAACACCCCAATAAAGCGAGTTTGGCCCGGTATTGGTTAGCTGATACTCTTTCGAAGATGGTGTGAACGGCCCGCCCGGCAAGCCGGATGGCTCAAAGTCTTCGACAGGAGTGATTTCCAGGTTGGTCGCTACGGTACCGCCGGCAAAACACGCGGCTATAACAATTGCCAACACAAAAACAGCCCGCTTTTTCATCTCTTTTTCCTTCCATTGGGCGTAACGTATTTACGATGCCCCTTGTCTGCCCCCCTTCTTGCTTTCGCAAGAAAGCAGGGGGCAAAGGGGGCTGGTTTTTGAAAGGGGCCGGCATGAATGCCGTGCAGACACAAATTATGACGGCAAACAGAAGATATTACGATAATCTTTTGGGCCCACCTCCATAACCTAACATATTACAATTTTAATAAAAAAGTGGCTGATTTTGCAAGAGGTTTTTTGGTGGTTCGATAATTTCTGCCGTAAAACGGCTCAGGCAGGCACAGGGGTAACTTAAAAGGCAAAAGTAAAAAGGCAAAAGAGAGAGAAAATTTCGGCGAGGGTTATGCGGATTTGTGGCTCGTTAAAGGCGTCTTGAAGATTGAGCGAAAATCATTTGACAAAGCAGATTTTGAGATTAGCATAAATCTTTAGTTCAGCAGTCGCAAATATACCCGGCGGCTTCGAATATCAGAGAAAATTCGTAATCTGTAAACCGGTAAATGCTTGGGTGTGAAGGGAAATTTTTTGTAGATGGACATCTTATTCTTTATCGCGGTAGCCATCATTTTTGGTTTTATCGGAGGCAAGCTTGTCCGTCAACTCAGGCTGCCCGGTGTTGTTGGTTATTTGCTTGCCGGTCTTGTTCTGGGGCCGTCATTTCTGAATGTTTTTAGTCCTTCTTTATTAGTTCAGCTAAACATATTCACCAGTCTTGCCTTGTCCCTGGTGGCGTTTATGATTGGCAGCCAGATGAAGCTAAGTACCCTGAAGGAAATGGGCAAAGGTATCGGAGTTGTTACTCTTTTAGAATCATTTGGCGCTTTTCTGGTTGTAGCAACAGGCGTGTATCTTTTGACACGGAAATTATATTTGGCTCTAATTTTCGGCGCTATAGCGCCGGCCTCCGCGCCCGCAGGTACAGTGGCGGTCCTGCAGGAATGCAAGGCGAAAGGGCGCCTGACAAATGCCCTTTACACAGTTGTGGGCCTGGATGATGGATTAGCTATCATAATATTTGCCTTTGCCCTTGCACTGGCGAAGCTGTTTTTTGCGGGCGGCACGACGTCAATTGTCTCCGTTTGTGGCGGGGCCGCTTATGAAATATTCGGTTCAATCATCCTCGGAGCTGTTGTGGGAGTCATTACCGGGTATTCTGCCGGAAAGTTGGGCACAGAAAACGGCGTATTAGCCGTGTCTCTGGGAGGAATTCTGGTATGCACGGGCATAGCAAATTATTTGGGTTTCTCGCTTATCCTGGCAAATTTAAGTTTGGGAATGGCCTTTGTTAACTTGTTTTCGGTGGCGAATCGAAAAGCGTATCAGGCAATCGAATTTATTTCTTTGCCCATATACATAATCTTTTTTTTCATAGCCGGCGCGAGTCTGCGAGTTAAACTTTTACCAAGTATGGGATTTCTTGGATTGGTATATATAGTATGCAGAATGGCAGGTAAAGTAAGCGGTGCTTTTTTAGGCGCCACGCTATCAAAACAGGGTTCAATTATTCGTAAGTATTTAGGTTTAGGAATTCTTTCTCAGGCCGGCGTTGCGATAGGACTTGCCGTTCTTACGGCAGGAGAATTTGAATCCTTAGGAAAGGCGGGGCAGACTTTAGCCGTGGTTGTGGTGAATATTATTGCAGCCAGCACAATTCTCTTTGAAATAATTGGGCCGATTGGGACCAAATTTGCCATTTCCAGGGCAGGGGAAATAGGCGTTAATATCACAGAGGACGACCTTATCAAAACTTACAAGGTTTCCGATGTGATGGATACGAAGGTGCCGGTTATCTTGCCTGGGTTGTCTCTGAACGAGGTTATCAAAGTAGTCAGCGATACCGACAGTCTTTACTATTCTGTTGTTGACAAGGACAAAAAGCTGATAGGCGTCGTAACCCTGGATGGTATCCGAAAAACTTTTGCAACGCAGGAATTAAACGACTGGCTGGTGGCACTTGACATTGCTGAGCCGGTTATTGCCAAAGTGGTCCCCGATATGGCCTTGTCGGAGGCATTTGAGAAGGCGAAACGGCTTGATATAGAGCACCTTCCGGTTGTAGCTTCAAGTGAGAATAATAAATTTGTCGGCATTTTGGATTGTCGTGCCGTTCGCCGCTCTCTCAGTGCCGAGGTGTTGGAAAGACAGCGAAAACGCCGATAATATACTCAGGGTTCTCGTTTTGCGAAAAAATGGCGAAAACGGCCCCCCCCTTGTCTGCTGTCGCCTGCCCCCGCGTCTCCCGACGCGAGGCGGGGCCGCGGGCAAACAGCAAAGGAGACGCAATCTGCGCAGATTTAGAAGATGGGATTGCTATGGGTCATTCACTTGTTAATGCAAGCAGCGCGACTTACGGTCATCTGAATTTGGCCTTGTTATTCGGGCTGGTTATCTTTGGCGGTGCGTTTGGGGCGCGTCTTTTTCAAAAATTCCACATTCCACAGGTAGTCGGCGCCGTTGTTGTTGGGATCCTTCTGGGCAGGGACGTTCTTAATCTGATAACACCCGAAAGAGTCGAAGCTCTCAAGCCCTTTACAATGTTTGCTTTGGGCATTATCGGTTTTATGATTGGGGCCGAGCT
>CAZQYB010000123.1:0-8102 GCA_964597535.1 uncultured Pirellulales bacterium
CTCTGGAAATCATTGATTGGCTGATTATCGCCGCTTACTTTATTTTTGTCATCTGGCTTGGCTCCCATTTCGGCAAGAAGCAGACGAGCTCCGACCGTTACTTTTTAGGGAATCGCAGGCTACCCGGCTGGGCTGTTGGTATGTCGATTTTTGCCACCATTATTTCGAGCTGGTCTTTTCTTGGTCTGCCGGGCAAATCCTTCAAGAGTGACATGCAGTACCTTATGACAATTGTCACTATTCCGATAACGGTGTGCATTGCGGTGTTTCTTCTGATACCACTTTTTCGGCGTAAAGTACGGTTGAGCGCTTACGAATATCTGGAGCGGCGGTTTGGATTGTTTGCCCGGTTCTACGGGGACATTTTATTTATAGCCGGGCACTTTTTCAAGATGAGTATGGTGCTGTACCTGATGTGCCTTGCGCTTTCGGGGGTAACAGGATGGAGCGTGTTCGTCCTGATTATTATCGTCGGCATCGCTACGATGACCTATACTTACTTTGGGGGAATTGAGGGAGTCGTGTGGACGGATGTTACGCAGGGGTTTCTGCTGCTGGGAGGTGGTGTTCTTTCGTTTTGCTTTCTTTTGTTTGGCACACAGGGTGGGCCGGGAGAGGTGGTCACGGCTGCATACGAGGCGGGGAAGTTCAAACTGGTGTCATTTGATTTTGAGTGGCGTGAAGTATCGGTGGTTGTTTTGCTGTGTTTTGGTTTTAATCATTATATGGCGAAGTACACGACCGACCAAACCGTGGTGCAGCGCTATTTGTTGGCGCCTTCGTCCAAACAGGCGGCTCGTGCTTTGTGGATATCGGTTATTTTATTAGGGGTCGTATGGGTTCTATTTATGACGGTCGGTGTGCTGCTTTGGGTTTTTTACCAGATGCAGCCTGAATTGCTGCCGGAAGCCGTGAGGGCCAAACCTGACCAGGTGCTGGCGTATTTTATCGGGCATCAGCTTCCTGCGGGGGTGACGGGGCTGATTCTGGCTGGTATTTTTGCAGCGTCGATGTCGACGCTCTCCTCGGACCTGAACAGTCTGGCATCAGTATTGGCTGAGGATTTTTATGGCAAACTCGTCAAGGGCGGCAGTGACCGGCAACGGCTTGTTTTTTCCCGTGCAAGTGTTCTGGGGGCGGGTATTCTTTCCATTTTTTTTGCGATGCTACTTACAAAGGTTGGGTCGATAGTCGATGCGTTTTTTACGTTCAGCGCTATCATAGGCGGGGGAATGGTGGGGATGTTCTTTCTGGGACTTTTCACCAGACGATGTAGTAAGAAAGGTCTATACATCGGCCTGGGTATTGGTGTTGTGTTCATTGTCTGGGCGGCTCTTACAAACTTAGAGAAAATGGACGCTTTGGTTCCTGCGTGGCTGCCGAAGTACCGAATTCACATTTACTGGCTTGGACTGCTTGGTAACATTGTTGTGTTCGTCACGGGCTATTTGGCGAGTCGAATCTTTAGCCGGGGATATATGGCCGAGGATGGGCTGACAATTTATGGTAAGGGTGCCGAAGGGTAACGACCGTTGAGCTTCTGCCTGAGGCCATTATATTGCAATTGTCGGTAATCTCGTATAAACTGGTGTGCAAAAAGTTTTTGAGTTTAAGAATGAGGTAAGAAAAGCATGGTCGCAGAAAGAATTAGACAACTTCGGCGTTGGGTATGTGTTCTGTTTTTGACGATGGGGCTGTATGGCCTGACCGGTTCGATGGGGCGTGCGGCGGAAAGTGTAGGCGGCACGACGGTTACTCTGATTCTGCCGGGTGATGTAAAGTTAGAGATGGTGCGCATACCAGCAGGCAGTTTCCAAATGGGTTCACCCAAGAAAGAGCGGGGCCGCTCAGGCAATGAAGGGCCCGCCCACAAGGTGACCATCAACTATGATTTCTATATGGGCAAATATGAGGTGACGCAGGCGCAGTGGAAGGCGGTTATGGGTACCAATCCAGTTTATCGATGCGGCATCGGTGACAACTATCCGGTATCTCACATTTCGTGGAACCAGTGTCAGGCGTTTATAAGCAAGTTGAATCAGTTCGGCAAGGGGATTTTTCGGTTGCCGAGCGAAGCGGAGTGGGAATATGCGTGTCGGGCGGGCACGCAAGAGCGATTCTATTTTGGTGACTCGCTTGAGGCCGGAGATACCTGTGAGGATTGCAAGGCGCAGATGTTGCTTGGTGAGCGGTCGGACTATATGTGGTATTGCGGGAACAACAGTCCCTGGGGCGAGCCCGATTTCGGAGCCAAACCGGTTGGCCGGAAGCGGCCGAACGCGTTTGGTTTGTATGATATGCACGGCAATGTTTGGGAGTGGTGCCTGGATGAATACCACTTCAATTACACGGGTGCGCCAACGGATGGGAGTGCCTGGCAAACAAAGGCGGGAACACCTCGAGTGCTTCGCGGCGGTGCATGGGACTATCATGCAAAGAAATGCCGTTCGGCTGTTCGCTGTGGCTACAGTCCCGGCAAAGGCTACACATTCCACGGATTGCGTTTGGTGTGGTTGCCATACGCAAAAAAATCCGCCCGGTGGTTTGGGAGCTGGGAGGCGGCAGCGATTGGCGACAACATTATTTCGTATCAATCAGAATTCGGCGGCTGGCCGAAGAATATGAATATGACTTCGCACGGTTATCAGGGCGAGAAGTTCACAAAGAACTGGGGAACGACGATTGATAATAGGGCGACTTATACACAAATGGATTTTCTGGGTCGCGTCTATCACGCCACGAAGAAGAAGCGGTTCAAGGAATCTTTCATTCGGGGTCTGGACTTTCTTTTGAAGATGCAGTACGACAACGGCGGCTGGCCCCAGCGTTATCCGCCGGGCGGTGATTACGGTGACTATATTACCTTTAACGACGACGCTATGACTGGTGTGATGCGGCTGATGCGCAGCATTTTAGAGAAGCCGGAATTTGCATGGGTCAAACCTAAGTACCGTCAGAAAGTCAGGAAGGCCTATGAAAAGGGGCTTGGGTGTATTCTTGACTGCCAGGTTGTGATAGACGGGCGCCGGGCCGTTTGGGGTCAGCAGCACGACCCTAAGACGCTTCAGCCGCGGCCGGCGCGGGCCTATGAGCCCGCTGCGCTGTGCGGGCGTGAAAGCGCAAACATCATTTTTTTCCTGATGAGTATCGACAATCCATCTCCAAAGATTGTCGAGGCAATTGAAGCGGCCGGGGACTGGTACGAGCGCAGCAAAATCACCGGCATTCGTGTTGTGAGTAAGGACGGGGGCAGGGTTATTGTCAAGGACCCTAATGCACCGCCGCTCTGGGCCCGTTTCTACGAACCTAAATCGGGCCGACCAATTTTTGCCGGCCGGGATGGTGTAATCAGATACAGTTTAGAGGAGATTGAGAAGGAGCGCGCCAGCGGTTATCAGTGGTATTCCAACGCGGGTGAGAAAGTCCTGAAAGAATATGCCAAATGGAAAAAGGCCATAAAAAAATAGAGGTGCGCCATCTGCCTCTATGACAAGTGCGAGGAGATGACCAGCCGCCGCTCAGCTACCCATAGAATTATTTGACATCCGGGTCGGAAGAGTCTTCAAGCTGGAGGCCTAATTCGAACTGGTCGGATATTTTCTGAACGTATTGCTTCAAGGCGGGATTTAACTCTACCGCTATGTATAAATCCTGTTCGGCTTCATAGGTTCTTTTTAAGAAGGCATAAGTAGCTCCCCTGGCGACGTACGCATCGGTATAATCCGGATTGAGAGCGATGGCCTGCGTGAGGTCGGCCAAGGTTTCGTTTGGTTGGTTCATTTTGCTGTAGGCCACCGCTCGGCGGTAATATGCCACAGGATAAGCCGGATTGAGTTTGATAGTTTCGCTGTAATCCTGAATGGCTTCGTTATAGCGGCGTAATCTGGCGTAGGCAAATCCTCGACGGAAGTATGCATGCGACCATTTTGGTTTGAGTTTGACGGCCTCGGTATAAGCGGCAACGGCCTGGTATGGCCGGTTTAATTTCAAGTAAGTGCCTCCTCGATTGAAGTATGGCTCAGCATAGTTTGGGTCGAATCGGACGGCCTCGTTGAAGTCAGCGAGAGCACGGTCAAATTGCTGCGAGTTGAAGTAAGCAACCCCTCTGTAATTGTATGCGCTGGGAGAGTCCGGATAAAGTCCTACGACACTGTTGAAGTCTAAGATGGCTTGTCGTGGACGGTTCAATTTCAAGTAAGCTCTCCCCCGGTTGTTATACGACCAGGCAAATTTTGGAGCCAGTTCGATAGCTTTAGTCAGGATAGAAACAGCTTCGGCAGGTTGGCCTGACTTATTGTATTTATTCCCACGGTTGCAATATATGGCCGCGATAAGGCCATTTTTATCCAGTATTTGAATTTTTTTATGTATTCTTAACGGGTTATCTTCGTTCCTGAGTTTCCAATAGCCGCCGACCTTGTCAAATCTTGTTTTCAGGTCGAACATCTCGCTTACCATTGGAGATGCCGCCGCCAAGTCCACCATTACTTTCTTGTCGTTGGTTAAGGTAGCTATGCAGGCAATGCGGCCGGTGCCTTTTGGCATTTGAACAGGAATGACCAACTCCGTTGCCTCTATCGTTTGCACCGATAGTCCGACAGAATTCGCGAGTACGTATATTGTCTGGGAATACCCCGTGCAGTCGGCCTGTTTGTGCCTGACAACATCTGCTAAATCAAAAGACTTATCGGGACCAGCACCAATTTCCTCTTTTATCCTCCGGCTGAGCTCTCTTATAACCTCCCATTCAGTCATCGCAAATTGCTCTTTAGATATTTTTGCCGCTTCATAATCTTCTTTTGCGCTGGTTAGTTTATTTTCCCAAACAACAAGAACGGGATGTCCCTGTACGTCCTTCCAACTGATGAGCATGCCGGCAAAATCCTCAGCGACCACATCAGAGTATTCCAATTTTTTGATTGACTGCCTGAGCGTTTGAGATAATACATCAATTTCAGTTGAGGCAGGGGCGTATGCCGCATTAGGTTCGTTGGGAGCGGCGATAAATTGCCCCTGACAACCAGTAAAAAAGCTCATAACGACAGCCGTGATGGCGGTTACAATTATGGCTTTTTTGTACGTGCCTATCACGGCAAGATGTTCAAATATGAGAATAGCGTTCATTGCAATACCTCGAACTTTATTTGCCTATTAAGCGTTCCTAACAAAATTTATTGTAATCAAACCGTGAGAGGATACAAGCATAATCCGGCGTTTAGGGAAGGAATTAGCAGGCGAGAATTGCATGGTCCTTTTTTTAATTCAGTTCTTGCAATTTCTTTTGATTTTGATTAGACTATCGTGTGGGCGTTTTGAGTACGATTTTGAGGCATATTATTGGTAGAGGCGGCAAAATCGCGATGATAGTATTTGGCCCACTGTGGAGGTGGGTGTTTTTTTTGTTGTACGATAATTTTAAAGAGGTGTGTTTATGAGAGGTATTACGCGGCGGGATTTTATGAAAACTTCGATGGCTGCCGGCGCTGCGCTGGCCCCTTGTCTGCTGTCGCAGACAGCAAAGGGGGCGACAAGCTTGTCGCCATTTTCGCGGGTGCGGGGGGCGAATGAAGATATCCGCGTGGCGGCGGTGGGTTTTCGCAGCAAGGGCGCGCAACATATCGGCGTATTTGATAATCTTGACGGCGTACGTGTTGTGGCGCTTTGCGACCCGGATAAGAACATTTTGAACCGTGAAGTTGAGAAATTCAAAGAGCGCAACCAAAAGGTTGATGAGTATGCAGATGTCCGAAAAGTTTTGGACGATAAGAACATTGACGCAATCGTCACGGCAACACCTAATCACTGGCACGCGTTGATTACAATCTGGGCGTGTCAGGCGGGCAAGGACGTTTACGTTGAAAAGCCGGCTTCACACGATATCCGGGAAGGCAGGAAGATGGTCGAGGCGGCCCGGAAGTACAAGCGAATTGTGCAGGTCGGTATGCAAAACCGCTCCGATGTGGGACTGCGGAAAGCGATTGAATATATCCGAGAAGGGAACCTCGGCAGGATTCTATGGGTGCATGGGCTGTGGTTTAAGCGTCGTCCAAGTATTGGCAAGGTCAGCGGGCCTCAGCAGGTGCCGCCGCATATCGACTACAATCTCTGGACCGGCCCTGCACCGCTCGTGCCACTAATGCGAAAGAGACTGCATTACGACTGGCACTGGGTATGGTCCACCGGTAATGGCGATATGGGTAACCTCGGGACCCATCAGGTCGATGACTGTCGATGGGCTGTGGGACAATCAGGATTGCCGTCACGGGTGATTAGCCTTGGCGGACGGTTCGGGTACGTCGATGATGGCGAGACACCCAATACGCAGCTTGCGATATTTGATTATAAGCCGGCTCCTGTCATCATAGAGATTCGCGGGCTTCCCAGAGAAAAGGGCGCCCGGGGTTTGGACCACTACCGTGGTATTCGTTCCGGCAATATTATTCAATGTGAGCAGGGGTATTTCGCCGGTGGTCGTGGCGGCGGCTGGGCGTACGACAATGACGGCAAGAAAATCAAACAGTTCCCGGGTGACGGCGGCGGCGGACACCAGGCCAATTTCATCAAGGCGGTACGCAGCCGGAAAGTCAGTGACCTGCATGCAAACATCCTGGAGGGACACCTCTCGGCTGCTCTGTGTCATATGGCGAATCTTTCCTACCGCCTCGGTCGGCAGTCTTCGCCGGAAGAGGGCAGGGAAATGATTCAAGGCAATAAAGAGGCGCTGGGTACATTTGAGCGTTTGGAGGCCCATCTGGCGGCCAATGAAGTGGACCTCAAAAAAACGCCTGCGGTTCTCGGTCCGTGGCTCAAATGGGATTCCAGAAAAGAGAAATTTGTCGGTGATTTTCCCGCACGCTGGGCGAACGAACTTTCGAGACGGGACTACCGCAAGCCGTTTGTGGTGCCGGAGAAGGTGTAGCAAAGGACGGGTCTCCGCACCAGAGCGGTTCGGGGACATTTTTTTCAGGTTCTTTGAGGGCAGTCACGATGTCCAGGAGACAGGTGGTAATTCTGCTTTCGGGGGTATTGCTGCTTTTTGCCGGCTGCAGGAGGAAAGGTGCGGAAGATTCAGAGGGGTCAGCATCGCTACCGATAAGGGTCATCGAAACAGAGGAGGGCTTTGCATTTCTTGAGGGTGAAGAAAAAGTTTTGTTCTATCAGCGCATGCCCAAATCCCTTGATGGAAAGTTCTCGCGATGCCATTACATACATCCACTCTACGGCCTTGACGGCGAAATCCTGACGGAGGACTTCCCCAGCGACCATTTGCATCACCGGGGTATCTTTTGGGCCTGGCATCAAGTGTTCGTCGGTGACAAAAAAGTGGGTGACGGATGGAGTCTGGAAGATTTTTCGCAGGATGTGTATGATGCAAAAACCTTGTCACTTAATAATGGCTCCTCTGCTCTCAAGGTGAAGGTATTTTGGAAGTCGCCTCTTTGGACTGATGCCGAAGGTCGGCAAAAGCCATTTGTCAAAGAGACGACAATCATCCGGGTTGAGCCGGCTTCGGCGGGAACCCGCAAAATAGACTTCCAGATTAGTCTGCTTGCTCTGGAAGATGGAGTTCGCATTGGCGGGGCGGCGAACGAGAAGGCCTACGGAGGTTTTTCGGCGAGGATACGGCTGCCGAAGGATATTTCTTTCACCGGCCAGGGTGGTGACGTGACGCCGGCAGGGACACCGATAAAGGCAGGGCCATGGCTGGACTTTTCCGGTCATTTCGGCGAGCAGGGTCAGGTGAGCGGACTGGCAATTCTGTGTCATCGTTCGCTGCCCTGCCCCCGCGTCTCCCGACGCGAGTCGGGGCGGCGGGCGGGATATCCTCAGCAGTGGATTCTGAGGCGGACAGGAAGCATGCAGAATGCGGTTTATCCCGGCCAAGAGCCTGTCTCGTTATCGCGCAAAGAACCTCTCGTTTTGCGTTACCGGCTGATTGTGCATAGAGGCGATGCACAGCAGATAAATCTCGTTCAATTGCAAGCTCAATACAACAGTGAAGGTGCCCCCCCCTTGTCTGCTGTCGCCTGCCCCCGCGTCTCCCCCTGTTCCTGTCTTCGATAGGAAGACACAGGGGGGCGGCGGGCAGACAGCAAAGGGGG
>CAZQYB010000124.1:0-8044 GCA_964597535.1 uncultured Pirellulales bacterium
CTATTTACTATTGACTATTAATTGTTTTAGCGTATTAGTTTGGTGAATATTATACAACGGTTAATGTTAAATGTAAAGTGAAATATTTTTATATTAGCCACGAAAAGGCACAAAAGAAATTAGACACGGATTAACACTGATTTACACTGATTTGATATTTTATGGCCGGACACCTTTGATTTTCCCCGACAAATACAATTCTCTGTCAAGAAATAAGTATGGTGTCCCCAGATTTCCGCCTGCTACTCGCCTTCGCAGACAGGTAGCTCCGTGGTTGAAAGTTCACGTTTTAATTTGCGGTCGAAATGACGGTGTCCGCTTGAGCGATTTTTCAACAAAGCAATACGAGATATGAAAAGCAGGACCCGAATTACCTCGGGTCGGGTACGGAGTGCAGAGCAATAACTTTTACTCTGCCGACCATCTGTTTTGTATCAGGGTCATAATAGACATTGCTTCTGTCAAGTATGGCTACAGCTCTTGTCTGCGGCCCATCAGCGCCGATGCGAACAAGAATGTAAGCGGTAAAGACATCGCTGCGCACGGTAACAAGATTACTGATGCGTGCGAAGATTAAGTCCCGCTCCTCAAAATCGCCGTCCATGCCATCTTCCGGCGTCAAGTCCGGGAATTCGAGCTTACCATCATTCGCGCAGAGGTTCATTCCAGCAACGTTATTTAACTGCCCGATGCTTCGGAAAGGTCCCTGAGGAGTGTGACGATAGAAAGCGATTGCCTGAGCAATTTCAGGCGTCATCCAGGGCAATTGCGCTATTACGTACCAGGGAGCGGTGTTAATGTTTATTCTGCCGGGTACCTTAAGCTCATCGCCCGGCCCCGGATACCCATCGAGGTCAAGGTCAAATTCATCTATGATTTCGAAGCCAGTTGAGTTCACGTCACCATCATTGTTAATCAGGTCTGCAGTTGGGTCAAAGACGGTCAGATAATTAAATATCTGTTGATAGCGAGCATCGGCGAGGTTAATTCGTACATTTTCCTCGATATCATCTCGTCCGATTCCACAGGCATCTACCGCGAAAACTTTGCCTAAATCACCAATGCCCACAAAATTTCTATTCTCCGGATGTGCCTGAATCAACTCCGGGTGAAGGTCATCAACATAGTTATTGCTATAGCTGAGAGTTCCGTTCGGCTCACTAACATCAGCCCATAAGCGTCTTATGCACTTATGCAAAGTTATATCTCGCTGCAAACTGCGAGTCCCGGTGCCCGCGACCAACCAATCCGGCACCTGTACAGAATCAACAGTAATGTACTCGCTCGTTCCGGGAACAAAACGCCGCAGTTTTATAATGCTGCCAACATCGAAAACAGTCTCGCCGGGTGACCACCCACCGGCGACTTGAGCAGTCGGGGTGCTGTAACCGGAACCGGACTGGGTCGTGGTAAACCTCCAGACATCACCCTTCCAGGTATCGGCACCGTTAACATCATCTACCCGCCAATAGTAAGTGGTTTTAGGTTGAAGCCCGCTGGCATTATAGTCGTTAACGTCATAGGTATTGGTAGTCAGGATGGCTATCTCAGAGCCTGCGCCGGCACCATTGACATCTTCAAAACCTGTGCTCAGGTACAAGTAATGTTCGGCGGCCCGCGGTCTCACCGGCCAGGCAAGTTTGACCATAGGGTCCACCCACATCGCCCCATCAAGGGGATTGGGACTATTCGGCTCGAGAAAAGTCGCCGATAGCAGCGCCTCTGGGTCCTGCCATTCTATTACGTGAAACCGCCTTGTGCCCGACCAGTTAACATCAACTACCCTCAGAGGATTCGGAGGATTGTCAATTACGAGCTGCCAGCCAACGGGGTCCTCATCTTCGAAATAGGGCTTGTAAAGTTCGATTGCATAAGACCTGTGTGTGCCATTGGCATCTATTGTAAAATTG
The DNA here is from genome assembly GCA_964597535.1 of uncultured Pirellulales bacterium. Lineage (GTDB taxonomy): Bacteria > Planctomycetota > Phycisphaerae > Sedimentisphaerales > Anaerobacaceae > CAZQYB01. The sequence goes on from CAZQYB010000124.1 coordinate 1,911, forward strand.
CGCACCAGCTCAGATATATAAACACACGGACGCTCAAAGCCGTAATAGGTCCCTCCCTCCACATCATCAACAACGAGCGTCACAATCTCGTCGTAGTCACGGAAGTCAATCAGGTTAGCTGTTATTTGGGCAGCGGTTGCACTAACATCTATGTCGCCAGCATCAATAAGAGCCATCCTTATTATACGCAAGGTCTCATTTGTTGGCACATACTCAAGCTCGTTCACATTCAGCATTTTCCCGCCGTCCGGCCTGATAATCCGCTCTATATTATAGGTGGTTGCGATGTGCCGATAATCATATTTATCTGGATTTGCAGAGATATTTGCACGTTGAAACCAATCGTCGAGGGTAGAGATTGACGTTCCTATGGGTACTTCCAAGTTGGTATTACTCCGAAAAGCTCTCGTCCATTCCGTTGGCGCACCCAATTGTTCTAACCGTGTGTATGTCTCACTTTGATTTAGTAAGAATCGGTTCCTAAGCTCTAACTCATCGGAAATATCAAAGGGCGTGTAAGGGCCATTCGGCTCACCATACCGCCAAACTACATTCCATTCGTAGGCAAGAGCATCACCTGCACCTGTCCTTTCTTGCAGCAAAGTTGTCTCCTCGGGCTGGGTGTAAGGGTTGCCCGGCCGGCTAGCCAGGCCCATAAGGTTTATCTGCATTTGGCTTGAGCCGTCGATTCTTTCGAGCAGCAATGGTACTTCGCACGGGTCGAACTTATACGCCCTATTGACATTTAACATTGCACCGTTATCGACGACTCTGACGGCCGCATAAATGGGCCAGCCCTTGCTGGAGGTGACCTCTGGCATCTCTGCCCATATAGAATCGGCCACTCCGTCCCCATCGGCGTCGGCGGCTTTCAGACTGCTGCCGCTGCTGTCGCCGACATAGGCTGGGTCCTGATAGTCCGGAACAATATCAATCTGCATATCGATACGCCGCTTTTGTGGGTACATGTTATAAATAACGTCATAGATATCGGTCAGATATAACCATCTATAACTGCCCGAACCCGGCTGATACTCGTACGGTTCAAGACTTGCCAGCCAGCGATTGGCCAGGTCGGGATAGTCATGATATTCCTCGTTCCTGTTTGGGTCGCCCGGCACATCCAGGGCCAATTCCTGTGCTATCTGCGCAGTGACCGCGTCGATAGCCATATCGAGTTCTCTATTATCCGATATAGCTGATGTTGCTATCTTGTCCACACGGGCAACCATAAGAAACAACACGCCGACGATAGCCAGCAGGCTGGTCAAAACCACAGCCAAAATAAGGGCCGAGCCATTTTCGTATCTGGTATCTCGCATTTTGTATCTCGTACTCTTTTTCATTTCTCTTAGATTAGTATATTTAGCCGTTATCTACGAACAGTGAACAATGAACTAATCTCCCAAATAAACAATATGCGTAAACGTCCTGCCGTCTTTTATTATGCCTTTCGAATCGTATAACGTAAAAGTGAACTTGAAGGCATACGGATATCCTCTCCCATACGGCACAACCTCAATCACCTGCTGGTTGTCCGGCCACCATACAATCCTTCCCGCATCAATATCATTTACCGCCTGAATCTTAAAATTGTGCACTCCTTTAGCCAGGAACATCGGCATAACTTCTTCTATGTTGCCAAGGGCGAGGTGCGCATTCGGCCTGCCAATCCAACTCGAAACCCCGGGGGCACCTTCGGGAGGTCCCAGCAGTTTCCATTCTGCAAGCGACCTTTTGGCATATTCAACAGGATTATTGGGGTCGTCCGCATCAGGATCACCAAGCCCAGGGTCAGGGTCAGCGGTCAATATCTGCAATCTTCTTACTAATATGACGTTTTTGAAATCTTCCGGATTTTCAGTACGTGGGTCGGGTTCAGCAGACTGGCCATAATATATCCGCGCCACATTGCCGGCAACTGTCTTACCATCGTACTGCCGGGTGGACTGAAAATCTCCATTCGAAAAAAATGCAATCCTGTCGTACCTTATCCCAGTGGGAGTAACATGAAATGTCGCGGCTGCAGGAGCATTTTTTATAAACCCCTGAAAATCACTATCTAACTGGTCGGTAATGGCCCGCAGTTTTTGCATAATTTCAGCGTTTGCGAGTCCGGTGCGCTGGGAATCTATGCTGACCTTAAAAATCACGCCTGCGAAGGATGAGACCATAGCCAAAATCCCAATAGCCACTACAAGCTCAATTAGAGTAAATGCCTTATTTGTTCGTAGTTTATTGTTCATTGTTCATCGATTCACGGCTCGTTTCAAGCCACTTACTAAGAACTAAAACTCGATTCGTTAAAACCTTATTACCTTCTGATATACCGCCAGACACGGATACCTGCCGCCGTTGGCCGGCGATGGAACAACCCAAACCCAACCAGGGGCGGGGCTGTCCACGTTCCAGAGTCTATCAAGCACAATCGTATCAGGCTGACTGGCATCTCGCTCCAATACACGATAAAGCCGGCCCGTCAGGTCATCGACTATCGTATAATCATCGTTGATAAAGTTTTCTTTGCCCGCTTCTATCGTAAGCACGTTACTGCCGGCAGACCCGGAAACACCAACTTTAACCGGCATAGGATAGGAAACTTTGCCGTTGATTGGTTCAGTGGGGTTCCGATACGCTGTGCCGACACCTGTCTTTCTGCTGATAAAAACGGTTACCTGCACAAGCCGGGTAGTCCCAACTCGCCTGCAAAGGGCAGACCAGCAATATCTGGTTCGCAAAATGTCAGCGCTATCGTAAGAAGGATATGCAAATTCGTTGGGCTCAACTGCTACCACAAGCTCACTAAAATCGACACACCCAACAGGCGGTTCCGCCGACAACCAATTCTGATAATCCAGGTCAACCTCACCATATATTCTTATTTTCGCAAAGGCCTCGTCTGCTACTATCGCTGCAATGGTTCGCTCGGTCGCAATTGTCGAGAAATGGATAGCCACGGGGAACACGCCGGCTACGAAAATCATCCCGATGGAGAGTGTAGCCATAGCCAGCAGCACCTCAATAAGAGAAAAACCACAATTGTTACGCTCATGTTTCATCAGTTTATCAATCCACTGAAATTATTGTCCCCGTATAGGGGTTAATGTAAATGGGCTCCAAACTTTGCAAATACTCAGACCTTTGGACCATGTCTAATTTGTTAAGTAGGGCTCTATTATAAATGGTGAGACTGTTTCGGCTTGGCTCTCGCTCCAAAGGCCACTCGTTTTTATAATCATCCTCAAACATCGGGTTTTTTGACCGGTCGTTAAAAACAGTATCATCAGGGCTCCTTCTGAGGACCTGAACATTGCGAATAATTAACTTCCCTGTCGGCGAGAAGACGACCGAAAAAGTGGTCGCGTCCACAGCGCCTTCACCCTCAAAATTCTCGAAATATTCCGCAGCTTCCACCATTCCGATTGTCTCCGACAACCTGACCGGCTTTAATCCTTCAACTGCGCGAAAACCATATGCTCGCTCTGTTCTTTCCGGGTCGTGTATTATGAAAATCATATATTGGTATCCGTGTAAATCCTGCTGGCATCTGATGCCGGCGTAGTGCTGCTCCCTCGCAGCGATGGCACGGGCGGTGGCGAGCCCTGCGCTTATCAGACTCCTTGCGCTGCCTTGGGACTCGAACGCACCTTGAAACGCACGGATGGCCGGCAGCCCGAAAGTAACGAGCAGCGCTATAACTGCGACGACAACCGTCATCTCAGTCAGCGTAACACCGGATTGTCTGGATTTTGCTTCCATTTTTCTCTTTACTTTTTACTGCTTATATCATCAGCATTGCCGAAACTTTTGTCCGGCCCAGCCGATATTAGCTCCGGATAGCTGTTACTGCTGTCGTCATATCTGTAATCCAACACTTTTCCCCACGGGTCATATATCTCCGGCATATCAGGCATTCCGCCTTTGTCCATTATTAAGGAGCTGTTGAGCTTCTCCAATATCTTCCGTGAGCCCGGCCTCGAATAGAGCGCTTCATAAAGTATTTCCGAATTCACATTGGGGTCGAACGCCACTCCATCTGGAAATCGATTTGTGTATTCACGATATTCCTCCAACGCGCTTTCCAGCAGCGCAAAAGTGTCCTGGAGACCTTTGCCTTTGGACTGATTATCAATATGAGTGGCCATACCGATTACCACCGAGGCCAAAAGCGTAATTATCGCCAGAACAATCAGCATCTCGACAAGCGTTACACCAATTTTGTATTTGTAACTTTTCATTTTCTATTTCTTTTCTTTGTGGCTGAAAGCTTTAGTTGCCAAAATTAGTAATGTCGTCGGTTGTCCCATACCGACCGTCCGTCCCTGCTGAAATCAATATGTAGGAATCAGGCCTGTAAGGCCAAGGCACCGCCACCTTTGGGTCAATCACGCCAACATCCGGAGAATAGAAGGAATCCAGCAGCGGATGAGTTATCGCGGGATTTCCTACTTTCCCCAAAACAACAAGCTGCGCGTTGTCCTGAACATTGTAAATGTTTAAGTCCCATGGGCCGCTTTCCACCATCTGCTTGCTGGAGGTATTTGCCCTGTAATAAAGAATCGGAGTCCCTGCTCTGACCCTTTCTCCGTTAGCTAAAACCACGTCCTTTGCACCGAACACATCACAAATCACATACGTATTCCCTTCCAGCATACCGGTGCCGTCAAACAAAGCATCGAGTTTAAAAGCACTGGCGGTTGCAAGCTCCAGATAACGGCCTCTTCTGGCGTCCAAATTGGCAAGGTCTGGATTTAGTGGGTAGAATGTGCTGTCAATTGCACTCCAGTTCGACTGCGGATGAAATCCCAACAAATCCCGGCCCAAAAGCGCCTCAGCCAGTTTCTGCGCGCCGCAGTAATCCCATACTTGATTCCCTATGGGTCCGGCATTACGAGACGGTGGATAATCACCGTGTTCGTCCCTGAAGGCCGTCAGGGCCAGGCCGATACTGGTAAGCTGGGCCTTTTGCTTCGTATTTTTTGCGAGCCGGCGCACCATAGACATAGACGGTACAAGCAGACCAACCAGCATTGTAATTATTGCCAGAACTGTTAACAGCTCGACAAGCGTAAAGCCCGTTTTTTTACGCTTCATAACCATCACCTATCATAATTTATTACCATTATAACCTGACTTAATTTCAGAAATTGAATATATCGTCGCCGGTCCCATACACACCATCAAATCCCGCGGAAAGCAGGATATAAGAATCAACATTCTTGGGTCTGAGGACGCTGGTAATTTTATCATCCCTTATCTGTCCGAGAAATACTGCTGGATCAAACGGGTGCGATGGTGGAACGCCTGCTACCAACGGCATAAATGGTATACCAAGGCCAACTAAAGCGGCATTGTCACCGTAATCATAAATATCAGCGGAACCCACCGCATTTGCCTTGTAGTAAAGTATCGGCATACCAACTAATTTCCCAGTGCCTTTGTGTTCCACAGTCTTATATCCGTCACACAAGACGGGTTCATTACCATCAGTCAAGAAGGGGACATTTGCGTACAAATCCCTCAACTTACAGCCATTGGCTTTTTCTGCGTCAAGATACATCTTTCTGCTGCTTAAATCGCCCGGATGAGAGTAGTCACCGCTGGGTTTATAGCCCAGAAAATCCTGACCCACCATAGCCACAGCAAGCCGCGTTGCACCGCAGTACCACCCCTTTGACTCCGGATAGTCGCCCCACTCGGCGTTGAAAAGGTCCAGTCCGATGCCGATGGCGTAAAACTGGTTTCTTGTTGCTACTTCTCTGGCGTAGCGCTTTATCGCATTCAGAGCCGGAACAAGCAGACCTATGAGAATTATAATCACGCTCATAACGGTCATCAGCTCTATAATGGTAAACCCCGCCTTTTTGTCGGATTGTTTGGCAATACCTTTCACTTCGTTCTCCTTATCGCTTAAATCAAACACCTGACTTATTAGTTTAGTTTTTGTTACGTCGAACTTAAGGTCGTGATGAGTTTTACCATTGGCAAAAATATTGCCAGGACGATAAACAAAACGATAACGCCAAGCACCAAAATGATAAGCGGCTCAAGCAGTGACATTAACGAGGCAACCAGCACGTCAACCTGTTCGTCGTAGTCGTCGGCTACTTTCAGAAGCATCTTGTCCAGGTCAC
>CAZQYB010000125.1:0-7976 GCA_964597535.1 uncultured Pirellulales bacterium
TTTTAAGGTTCCTGAAAAAATTATGCCCGGCCCATCGGCTTTGGGCATTTAAGATAGTCAAAACTGGCTTGAGTGGTCTCCATAAACTCTATACTATCAAACTGCTGTTCTTATGTCACCTATTACTTGAGAAATCCGGGTTTCGCTTTTTAAAATTGCAGACGGCTCTTTCCATAATTCACTGTTGCTATAGGCCGATTACTCGCCCTTCGATACTGCTGTTTTCATTTAGCGATGTCCGGATACAGGACCGCCGCGATAAGGGCGCTGCCGTATCTGGTCCAAAGGGATTTTGAATCGAGCGAGTCGGCATCGCAGGGCAGTTCAAAGGTTATGATTGGAATACGAAGATTCTCACCCGCATAGGAGCCCAGTGAGCCGGGCCTGGCGCCGAGCTTGCGAACCGGCAAATCGCAATATCTCGCCATACACTTAGCCGGCGCTGGCTGAAACGCCGTTCGGTTATTGAAGTGCTGTTAGACCATAGCAAAAATGAATGCCGATTAGCGCGGGGCTATCCGTTAGGCATTGAAAGCGACAGGACCAATGCCATTCTGTTTGGTCGCGGCTGCAATACCCGCAGGATTCTGCGAGAATTTATTTTTTGGCTTTGCAGAATTCTTTATGTCAGACAGCTCTATCGCTCACCAAACCTAACAATTGTTACTCAAAATCAACTTTGACCGACTTTTTCAGTGCCGACTAAATCCACTACAGAAAAGACTGTACCGGAGCGCCTTGCTTCGTAACAAATCCGGCTACTCCCCTGCTGTGAATCACAAAACCATAACAGATTCTTACTCGTCGAAACCCGACCCAAGTCGCTGTTTATTGTCTTTGATGGGTTCTATTTTCTCGTATTCCTCGATAGAAGCTGCCGGTTTGCTCTCTGGGGGCAATTCAGTGATTGGAATTGGCGGCTGCTTCGGCTGCTGAGTTGGAGCAGGATTAGTGCCCTCGGACTCGGTAGCCGCGGCAAGCATCGCCTTTTCCACAGCCTGCTCAGCCGGTTCATCAGTCAAAGGCCGTAAGAATATAGACGCAGGGGGCTTCGATTGCTTAGCCCAAACCAGTTTCTCTCGGACTAATTCCAGCAGCGCAAGGAACAACCCAATCATCACAATTCGACTGCCCCTGGACTCGAAAAGCCGTTCAAAACTCGTCGGGCCTTCTGTCTGCAAACGGTGCAGAATCTCTATCTGATACAAGTCAATGGGCACATCGTCTTTGATGTGACTTATCTCACCAACTGCGCCGGTAGCCTTCATAATTGAGTCAAAGGCCTCGAGCAGGTCCCAGACGCTGACCTGTTCAATGTCAATCTCGGGCTCAGCCTCGGGTTTTAACCGTTCGCTAATACTGTCAGGACGCGGGAAACGCTCTTTCTGTTTATCGGCAGCGGCGTTGAGCAGATTGGCGGCATCCTTGAACTTTTTGTATTCGAGCAACTGGCGGATAAGCTCTGCGCGAGGGTCGGCCAAATCCTCGGCGCCTATCTGCTCGGGCTCTGCCTTCGGCAGCAGCATCGCTGATTTTATTTGCATTAACGTGGCGGCCATTACTAAAAAATCGCCCGCTAAATCAATGTCAAGACTCTTTAGCATCTCGATATAGCTAATGTACTGGTCGGTAATTTTAGCGATGGAGATGTCGTAGATGTCAACCTCTTCTTTGCGCACGAGATACAACAGCAGGTCGAGGGGACCGGCAAATATATCGAGATTTACGCGATAGGCAGACAATTACTGCTCCTGTTTTTCGTCGGGTTCCAGGATTTCCCGCGCTTGTTTTTCCTGGCTTTCGAGAACCTGCAGTTCTGAAGACATGACAGGTATGCCGTAAAGACCTGCGGCGTTCTGGCCGGTAAGAACCGCTTTGATTCCGAAATCAGTAAGGAGTTGTTGTGCCAAACTGGCCTGGATAGAATCTGTAAACTTTGCGATTGTTACAAGTTTGTCAACCATAACTAACCTCCCAATCCCACTGCTTTTCTCACCTCGTCGAAAGTTTTGGTAGCTACGGCTCTTGCTCGCTCGGCGCCTTTGGCAAGGACTTCTTTGACGTAGTCGATGTTGTTGTCGAGCTCGGCCTTTTTCTGTCGGAACGGCTTGAAATAATCTATCATCAACTCGGCAAGGCGTTTCTTGGCCTCGCTATAACCCATACCGCCGCTGCGGTATTTGTTTTCCCATTCTTTCAACTCTTCGGGCGAAGCCACGAGCTTTAGAAGCGCAAAGACATTGCACTTTTCAGGGTCTTTTGCCTGTTCGACCGGCGTGGAGTCTGTAACGATTCGCATAATTTTTTTTCTGACGCTGTTCTCAGGTTCAAATATCTCTATCGTATTTCCGTAACTTTTACTCATTTTTTGTCCATCGGTGCCCGGGACGACCGCGACGGATTCGATAATGTGCTCCTTCGGTATAGTTAGAATTTCGCCGTAGGCGTTATTAAACCGGAGGGCGATATCGCGGGTAACTTCTATGTGCTGCTTCTGGTCGGCACCTACCGGAACCAAATCGCTTTTGTAGATTAAAATATCAGCGGCCTGGAGAACAGGATATGCGAACAGGCCGTGGTTCGGGCTCAGGCCCTGGGCAACCTTGTCCTTATAGGTTGTGCATCTCTGCAAAAGCCCCATAGGGGTCACACAGGAAAGAATCCACGTAAGCTCGGTAACCTCGGGCACGTCGGACTGACGCCAGAAGACCGTCCTTTCGGTATCGAGGCCCAGAGCTATATAGCCTATCGCAACATCAAGGGTATGCTGAGCAATATCAGCCGGCGAAGGATTGCTTGTTAGGGCGTGGTAGTCGGCAATGAAATAAAAGCAGTCGTGCTCGGCCTGGAATTGGAGGTGCTGGCGTATTGCACCGAAGTAGTTGCCGATGTGAAGTCGGCCGGACGGTTGTATGCCGGATAAAACTCTCAAACTAACCTCCCTGAATTAAGAATACAAAAATATCACACCAATTTGCGCCAAAAATAACGATGTCGCTGGGAAATGTCAAGCTTTGTATCGGTCATAATTGAGGATGCGTACAACCTGAACGCGAATTTTTCCGGGCAGCTTCAAAACGGACGCGAAGGTCTTTGAACCAGGCGCACAAGTGCTGCTGAGAGTAAGGCAAAAGGTACCAAAAATCGCAAAAAAAAATTCAAAAAATGCCACTATTGTTTAGTCTTCTGTTTGTCCCCTTTGGGCTTATGCCAAGCAGAGTGGTGTCTTTCACGGACACAGGCCCTAATCAGGAACATTTCCTTCAACGAGCGGATGTTTCAACATAGCACGCCGTATCTTCGCCGGACAGCGTTGATATTATTCCCCATTCTTACGCAGACGGCACGCTCTTTTTGCAATTCCGGCACTTCCTCGCGTCCCCGTCGCCAATTTCGACGAATATTTCCTGCCGCGGTCTCCGAGCAACTTCAGACCATAACGCTTTTGTGCATAAAGCTTTAACCGTATTGCGTTGGTTTTTCAGCATCTGACAAAAAAAATAAAAAAATACTTGACTTATTCAAACAAATGTTTTAAACTTCCGTATGAAACGAGTGTTTAGGAGACCAAAAATGGTGATTCCACCCGATAATAAAGCAGATTCAGCCGCCAACAGACGTGTTCAGGACCGATTACTCGATGCGGCAGAAGAGCTTTTCTGCAAGCACGGCTTTGAGAGCGCAAGCATTCGCGAGATTGCCGCCGCCGGCAACTGCAATATCGCCTCCGTCAACTACCACTTCGGCGGAAAAGACAAATTGTACACTGAGGTCTGGCGCCGTCATCTTGGTGTTATGCGCGATGCCCGTATCACAAGCATAGACAAAATAATGTCGCAAAACAACGGCAAACCTCGCCTTGAAGACCTACTCAGTTCGTATGCAAATGCATTTATCGAGCCGATGGTCGATGAAAGCAAAGGCCGTCCATTCATCAAACTTATGGCCCGGGAAATGGTTGACCGACACCTGCCGCAGAATATGTTCCTCGAAGAGATGATTATTCCAGTTATGACCGCCCTGCAAAGGGCCCTGGTGAGGACTTGCCCGGGCCTAGAGCAACAAAAGGCACAACTGGCGATACTCTCTATCGTCGGGCAATTGATACACACAGTGGTGGCAGAAACTATGTTTGAGCAGACCGACAATCCGAATATACCGAAGTTCGACCTGACTGAAGTACTTAACCACATTGTTAAATTCTCCGCCGCTGGCATTCGGGCAATGATAAAGGAAGTAAACAAATGACCAGACGAGTTTTAGTTGGAATTTGTTATGCGCTGAGCATCGCCCTGCTTTTGGCATTGGCCGGCTGTCTCAGCAGTAAGCAACTGTATGAGGAAGCTGCTTCGGCCAGAGAGGCCGCATACCAGCGATGGAAAAATCGCAAACAGCAACCGGAGCCGCTGCAGACGTACATAAGCGGCCGGTTAAGTCTCGAAGACTGCTTAAAGCTGGCTCTTGTAAACAATAAGACTCTACAGCGTGTCTTTCAAGAAAAGGAAATAGCACGCGGGGAGCGATTGAAATCGCACTCGGCAATCTTGCCATCGGTTGGACTGTCGGCAGATTATTTGAGAAAAGATGAGATCGCGTCTTTAGGGCCAATAACATTCGGTGATTTGGACAATTATTCCATCGGACTCACGGTTAATCAGCCGATTTTTGCCGGCGGGTCAATAATGGCTAAACTGAAGGCCGGGAAATTGTTTTACCTGCTCACCAACCAGACAGTTCGAGCCGCCATTCAGGACACAGTCTATGCAGCCGAGCATGCATACTATGATGTACTGCTCAATCAGCACTTGTTTGAGATTGGCAAGGATGCTGTTCGCTCGGCCCAGGCACATCTTGATAATGTTGAGCTGAAACGTCAAGGTGGTGTCGCTTCTGATTTTGACTTGCTCCGTGCCCAGGTAGAGTTATCGAATTACCAGGCATGGTTGATACAGAATAAAAATGCCATCAACATCGCAAAAGCCAACCTGCTTAAAGTAATGGGTGTTTCGCAGGATAGTAACGTTACTCTTTCTGATGAGTTAGTCTATACCCCTTCAACCATTACTATGGAAGAAGCGGTCGAAGTCGCTTATCAGAATCGACCCGATTTATTTGGACGTGAGTTTGACCTACAGTACCAGCAGGAGCTACTTAAGATTTTTCGGAGCTGGTATTGGCCGGTTATTAGTGCATTTTACAGCAATACCTGGTCGAACCCGGACCCGCACAGCCCGATCAAGATTGAATGGGGCCACGCCTGGCAGGCTGGGCTTACCGCGGTCCTGCCTATATTTGACGGTTTTGCAAGAGAGGGCAACATTATCCAGCAGAAAGCTCGTCTCAAGCAGGCTCAGATAAATTTAGTCGATTCCGAGGAAACTGCCTTGTTCGAGCTGACCAAGGCCCTGGTAAGCATTGAGAATGCCAAGGAGTTTGTTGAATCGCAACACCTGAATCTTAGCAGAGCCAGGGAAGGACTCAGACTTGCGGAAGTACGCTACAAAGAAGGGATAGATACGCAGGTTGAAACGATAGACGCACAGCTCGCCTTGACAACGGCCGGCGCAAACTACTATGACGCCATATACTCACACGTAATTGCAAAACTCGACTTGCAAAAAGCAATGGGAGCTCTCACAACATTTGAACCTGCCGGACCGGAAGATAAGGCCAAGCATCACGAGTCAATAACCGCCGAAAAAAAGCGTCCGGCAGCTTTGGCTAAGGTAGAACAGGAGCAGATAAAATGAAAATAATCAAAAGAATTATATATTGGATAGCAGCATTTGTACTGGTCTTTATCACCTTTTGGTTCGGGTATTTGCAAAAGTCCACCGAAAGTGCATCTGTGAAAAAAATAGTTCCGGTTGAGGTTAAGGTGGTAAGCACCAGCTCGATAGAAGAGACGATAGAACTGACCGGCTGGATAAAAGCCGACGCCGTTGTAGATGTAAAATCAAAGGTCTCGGGCAGAATCGAATCATTGAAGACTCTTTTGGCAGAGGGCAGCCCGGCTGCCGTTGAAGAAGGTCTGAAAGTGAAAAAAGGTCAGCCGCTCGCGATTATTGACCACGATATCTATTTAGCGGAGGTGACGGCAGCCAGGGCCAATCTAAAAGCCAGAGAAATCGAGCTTGCCGATGCTCAGCGCGAAAAGAAACGTATCGTCGCCTTATATGAAGGTGGCTCAGCAACAGAGCAAAGCAAGGACAAAGCTGTAACGGCTGCGGAACTGGCCGCTGCAAGGTTGAGCTTGGCAAAGTCTAATCTCGAACTTGCTCAAATAAATTTGCGAGAGTCAACAATTGTCTCTCCCATTGATGGAATAGTCACCGCCAGGCATATTGACGAGGGAAATTTGATTAGCGCAGGAAACCGCATTGTCACTGTAGCTGATATGAATACGGTAAAAATAATTGTTGCCGTCGCGGAAAAATATGGCTCGAAAATTACAGTCGGTACCCCCGCAAAAATTAAGGTTGACGCATTCGCCGAGAGGACATTTTACGCAAAGGTATATTCAGTTTATCCGGTCCTTGATGCCCAAACCCACACAATACAGCTCGAGATACGTCTGAAGAATAACGAATTGCTGCTCAAGCCCGGTATGTTTGCAAGGGTAACTTTAATTACGAAGCACAAAGACAATGTGGTAGTCATCCCGCGCGATGTCGTTTTGGGCGGCAAGATTAATAAGCATTATGTGTATCTGGTTGAACAGACAAGTGCCGACAAAATTGCCCGCAAACGCTTTGTGCAAGTCGGCATAACGCAAGCCGAAAGATATGAAATAACCGACGGCTTAAAAGCCGGTCAGACGCTTGTCGTTAACGGAATGAATTATTTAGCCGACGGCATGAGTGTCGAGGTTGTGAAAATAGAGGACATAAGATGAAACTTGCGCAGATTTCTGTAAACCGGCCCGTAACTACCGCAATGATATTTATTGCAATGGTGGTTTTAGGCCTCGTTTCGATGTCAATGCTCGGTTTGGACTTGATGCCGGAGTTGGAAATACCGGCCGTTTCGGTCCTGACGGTATATGAAGGGGCAGGACCCGAGGAGGTGGAGACGCTTATAACCGAGCGAATAGAGGATGCTCTCAGCACCATTTCCGGCGTTGACGAGGTAATCTCAATATCCAAAGAGGGATTGTCGGCGGTGACATTGAAATTTAACTGGGGCGAGAAAATAGATGAGAGTATCAACGACGTGCGTGAGAAAGTTGACCTGGCCAAAGCACTATTGCCGGAAGAAGCTGAAAATCCCGTTATTTTCAAGTTCGACCTTGCAATGATGCCTATCGCAATTATTGCGATTACGGCACAGGACAGTTATCCGAACTTGCAGGATATAGTTGATGATGAGATAGTTGATCCGCTAAAACGTGTTAAAGGGGTTGCTTCAGCTACGGCCGGCGGCGGTTTGCTTCGGCAGGTTCGTGTTGATATCGACCGAGACAAGCTGGCAGCTATGAATTTATCGATTGCTCAGGTAAACGCAGCTCTTGCCGCTCAAAACCTCAGTACCCCCGGCGGCAACATAAAGACAGGTTACAAGGATTATCTGTTACGCACACCTGAGGAATTTTCGAGTCCGGAGGAGGTTGCCGAAGTTGTTGTTGCTCGGCGCAATGGTATACCTATAAGGCTGAAAGACGTTGCTGAAGTAAGAGATTTTTTCAAAGAGCGGACGTATGATGTGCGAATGAGCGGCAAAAAGGCAATGGCGATATTTATTCAAAAGCAAAGTGGGGAAAATACGGTCGAAGTAGCGCGGGCCGTCACGGAGAAACTCGAGCAGATAAAGGAAAATTTGCCACCTGATGTTAAGCCACATATTGTCTTCGATAATTCCGAGTTTATCTTGGCCTCCGTAGCCAATTTACGAAATACGGTTTTATGGGCTGTTGTCTTTGTCTTTATAGTGCTTCTTTTTTTCCTCAGGGACCTTAGAGCAGCCATTATAGTTGCTGT
>CAZQYB010000126.1:0-7860 GCA_964597535.1 uncultured Pirellulales bacterium
CCCATTTGTCCCAATCGGGTGCTGTTGGTTCTCGATAAACCTCGCCTCTTGCGCCGGCTTCGGAGACCTCCAGCGTCCCCTGGTCACCCATAAAGGCTTCGTAATATCCCCAACTGCTGTTGGTGGTTATGGTTTGATAAAATGCTCTGACGGTTCCCTTCTTGTTGTTTTCATACTCGTATTCATATTCGTAGATGGCCATCACGGTGTCGTACCATTCGTGATTTGCTTTGTCGTAGTAGTCTGTGCCGCCGGTTGCAATGACAGATTTTGGATTTGCTCCGAGGAACCAGCTATAAATGTCAATCTGGTGTGAGCCGAGGTCCACGATGGGGCCACCGCCCAGTCCTTTATACCATCGCCAGTTGCGGAACTGCTGCATAGACTTGAAGCCATACTTTTGGAGTGTTGCCTGGTCGATGGTGGCTTTTTTCGGGAAGCCCAGGTCGGGGCGGGCAGAGCGGTTCCACTGGCCATTGATGGTTGTGATTCGGCCGAGGAGCCCGGCATCTTTTATAAGTTTGTTATAGCAATGGAGATACTTGGGATTGCTGCGGCGCTGATGGCCGATTTGAAGGAGCTTGCCTGATTCGCGGGCGGCCTTTACTATTTTGCGGGCGCCTTCGAGGGTGTTGGACATTTCTTTTTCGCAGTAAACGTGCAGGCCGGCTTTGAGAGAGGCGACAGCGTGCTCGGCGTGCCAGAAGTCGGGAGTGGCAATTATAACGGCGTCGAGGTCCTTTTCTTTGTCGAGCATTTCCTGATAGTCCACATAAGTGTTGTGTGTGTGGCCTAATTTTCTCAACATACCTGATGCGCGTTTTCGATTGTAAGCAGTCCAGATATCGCAGACGGCTTTAAAGCGGATGCCGGGTATTTTTGTGCAGGCAAGCATCAGTACTTGTCCCTGAGCTCCGGCGCCGAGCAAAGCGATGTTCAGGTCATCAGCTTTAGAACCGCTGTTGATGCCAAAGGACTTTGGCGCCAAGGCAAGGCCTGCTCCGACCGCAACGGTTGAACGTAAAAAATCGCGTCTATCTATTTCTGTTTTCATTTCTGTTACCTCTCCACCTGAGTTGTTCCAATCGTAAAATCTTTATGTTTCGATACCAAACGGGATGGCCGTGGTCCTGAAAGCCGATGTGGCCGATACGGGCTCTGTTCTTGAACGGCGCTTTGTATTTGTTTTTCGTTTCATCGGGGTTTTTTTGCGGCTCGGTCCAAAGATCCAGGTCCATATCAATAATCTGCTCGCCGTTTAGCAGGACATATATCTTGTTTTCTCTGCAGGTAACTGTGCAGTGGTTCCATTCCCCGGGCTTCTTTACCATATTTTTGCTCGGAGCGAGACAGTCATAGACAGCGCCGCAATCATGATTGCCCACCTTTGTGTTGCTGTGCGAATCGCACACCTGAACCTCGATTCCGGTCTGGACGCAGTCGTTGATGTCGGCGGTGCGGAAAAATATGCCGCTATTGGTATGCTCGGCCAGCTTGAACTCGAGGTCGAGGATGAAATCCCCGTAGGTTTCTTTTGTCCAGATGTCACCTCTACTTTTTTTAGTGCTTTTTCTTGTGAGGACTGCATCTTCCATCGCCCAACTGCCGGGTTTGAATGTGCAGTTTGCAAGGTCCTTTGCGAGCAGGTCTTTCCAGCCGACAGACCTCAACGGGCCGGCCACTGCGTTGAAGTATTGGATGCACTGGCGTATTTCGGGGACGGAGTTTTCCCAGTTGTGTTCATACTCGATTGAAAATACGCCGCGAAATCGCTGGCGATGGAGTTCTTCGAGGATGGCTTTGATGTTGGCCTTTCCGGTGCCCCAGACGACATCGTGCGCGTTGCGCTGGCCGAACTCATTCAGGTCCTTGAAATGAAGTGAAACGATACGACCTTCGAGCTTTTTGGCGGCCTCGAGCGGATTGACGCCCGAGCGCATCCAGTGACCAGTATCGGCACATGCTCCGAGCCATTTGCTTCGTCCCTTGCAAACTTCGAGGACCTTGTCGGGATGCCAGTATGGTGAGTCTTTCGGATGATTGTGGATTGCAACCTTGATTTTGTACTCCTCGCAAAGCTTGTCGACCAGGTCAAATGCTTCAGGGGCCGGTTCGGAGACAATAATTCTGATACCCATATCTTTTGCGAAATCAAAGACTTTGCGACACTCGGCTTCGTCGTTTTGCAGTCTCACAACACCATAGTTTATAAGTCTAACGCCAGCATCGAGAAGCTTCTGCTTTACCTGCTTTCTGACGTCGTCCGACATGCTGTGATTAAGCTTCAACTTGGGGCTTTCTTTGCTGAGCGTCTGGCCTGGGTAGGCCTCTATCCAGTTGAGACCGAGCGATGCGGTTTTGTCAACGGCCTCGTAAAAAGTAAACTTTCTAAAGCTGTAGGCCTGGGTTCCGAGTCGCCAACCCCAGTAAGCATCAGTGGCCGGGTGGCGCTTCAGCGGCAGCCCCCGACGCCGTGCGTAAGAATTTGAAGATGTAACGATTACCATAAGCAAAGCAACAAACAAAAGCTTCTTTTTGCACATATTATGGCTCCCAATATTACTATTCATGACATAAAAGCAACTACAAAGTCCATCCTTTTCGATACTCGCGTTGGAGATATTCATTGGCCTCAGGCACATTGGTAAACTTCATATTCTCGCCGTTCCAGTACAATTTTGTGTGGGTCAATTTCTCCTTAAGTTCCGGACGCAGCGCAACATTGCCCAGCAGAACCACTTCAGTCATCGGCCCTGCCCAGTCGAAATTGGCCCCTGCGGGCTTACCGCCTTTACAGGCATCGAACCACTCTTTGAAATGCCCGGGCGACCTGGGAAGAACCTGTGGCGGTTTGCCGTAATCGGTCATCCTCGATTCCGGTATGAGTCGCTCGTTCAACAGTTTGCCTTTGTCGCCTACAAAAAGGATTCCTTCTGCTCTTAATGTCCGACCCTCGCCAAGCTCGTCAGGCCGGCGAGGCTTCAATCCGCCGTCATACCAGGTCAGTCTAACCGGCGGCATATTACCGCGAGCAGGAAACTCGTAATGTACTATAGAGGCCACAGGGAAAGTTTCCTTATTGACCAAGGTCGAGGTGGCCTCCACACTCGTCGGATAGCCCAGCTTAAGGGCCCTGAAAATCGGGTCAAAACTATGGCAGCCCATATCACCCAAGGCGCCTGTGCCAAAATCCAGCCAGCCCCGCCAAGTAAACGGTGCGTAGATTGGATGATACGGCCGCTCCGGCGCGGGGCCGAGCCACAAATCCCAGTCCAGCGTTTCCGGCACCGGCGGCGTTTCGTTAGGTCGGCTGACTCCTTGCGGCCAGTAAAAATCCTGCCACTTTCTTAGAGGTCTATCGACCCAAACGTGCACTTCGCGGACGGGACCAATGGCTCCATCCCAGATATATTCACATATCAAGCGATTCCCCTCAGACGCCTGACCCTGGGTTCCAAATTGGGTGGCGACTTTCGCCTCTCTGGCCGCTTCGGTGAGCTTACGTGCTTCATAGACCGAATGCGTAAGCGGTTTTTCGCAGTACACATGTTTGCCCATCCTAATCGCCGTCATAGAAGCCACGGCGTGTACATGGTCGGGAGTAGCTACGGTCACCGCATCAATGTTCTTGTCCTCTTTGTCCAGCATCTTACGGAAGTCTCGGTATCTCTTCGCATTGGGGTAGCGTTTGAATGTGTCTGCTGCGTGTTTGGCGTCCACATCGCACAGAGCGATTATGTTTTGACTTTCTACACCGCCAAGGACACCCGCTCCGCGTCCGGCCACGCCGATACCGGCTATATTGAGCTTCTCGCTGGGCGGGGTATGGCCTGGACCACCAAGCACATGCCGGGGCACAATAGTAAACGCCGCTGCTGTTGCAGCGCCACCTAAGAAACGACGGCGGGAAATCCCGTTGTTCCGTCGCTTTGCGGTCATTCTCTGGTTTTTCGTGTTTACATTCATCTGTCGAGTCGGTAACTACAAAGTCCAGCCCTGTCGATATTTGCGGTGGATGTACTTGTTGGCCTCGTCGTTGTTGGTAAATCTCATATTCGGCCCATCCCAATACAACTTCTTTCCGGGATTACGAATAGCAAGATTGCCAAGCAGAACCGTTTCGGTCAACGGGCCGGCGTAATCGAAATTAGAAGATGCGGTTTTGCCGCCTTTGCAGGCCTGTACCCAATCTTTGTGATGTCCCTTGACCCTTTGAATAGTTTTCGGCGGTCGTTTGTAAGCGGCCATTTTCGCTTCCGGTATCAGCCGGGGACTGTTACCGTAGCAGCCGCATACCAGTTTGCCTTTTTCGCCGACGAACAGGGCACCGCCGTTATCACTTCCCATTCTTCGGCCCGGCTCCAACTCCTCCGGCTGAGGAGGCCTGATACCGCCATCGTACCAGGTGAGCTTGACGGGCGGCATACCATGGCGGGCGCCGAATTGGTAATGCACCGTTGAGGCCAGGGGGTAGGTTTCGGAATTGACCTTTGTTGAACTGGCTTCGACATTGATCGGCTGGCCCAACTTCAACGCCCAGAAAGGACTATCAATTATGTGACAGGCCATATCTCCGAGAGCGCCTGTTCCGAAGTCCCACCAGCCGCGCCATTTGAAGGGCAAGTAGGCGGGATTATAGGGTCGGTCCGGTGCCGGACCAAGCCATAAATCCCAATCGAGCGCTTTAGGAACGCGTGGAGTTTCCTTCGGCCTGTCGATACCCTGAGGCCAGATAGGTCTGTCGGTCCAGGCGTGTACTTCACGGACGGGGCCGATAGCTCCATCTCGTATCCATTCACATATTAAACGGTTTCCTTCGCCGGAATGGCCTTGATTTCCCATCTGCGTAGCGACGTTTGCCTCGCGGGCGGCCTTGGCAAGCTCGCGTGCTTCATATATCGAATATGTCAGGGGTTTTTCGCAGTAAACGTGTTTGCCCATTTTTATCGCCATCATAGTGGCGACGGCGTGCGTGTGGTCTGGGGTGGCCACAATCACTGCGTCAATGTTCTTTTCTCTTTCGAGCATTTTGCGAAAGTCGCGGTATTTTTTTGCCTTTGGGTAGTGCTCGAATGTTTCGGCCGCCTTCTTGTCATCAACATCGCACAGGGCGACAATATTTTCACTGCTGACGGCGCCGATGTCCCCTGCTCCCCTGCCGCCTGCTCCGATGGCAGCTATATTGAGTTTTTCGCTGGGCGGTGTGTATCCGGGGCCTCCCAAGACGTGCCGGGGCACAATTGTAAACGCCGCCACTGCAGCGGTTGACGCCAGGAAATCACGACGACTCATAGCTGATTTCATACCCTTACCACTCATAATAGTCTCCTGTCACAGAAAAATCAAAAATTAAAATGCAAAATTGAGGAAGTCGTTGCCCCTGTTCTTGTCTTCGACAAGAAGACACAGGGGCAACTCCACATTTTTGATTTTTGATATTTTATTTTTTCAGTATTTTCATCTCGGCTTTCAGCGGTACAATCCAGATATTCCGGTAAGCGACGGGGCCGTGGTCGCCCTGCAGCATAAGGGGGCCGGTTGGTTTTTCATCCCTGTAGGCACTGGCGCGGGTTGGCCCGGTTAGTTCTGCATTCTCGTGTACCATTATGCCATTGTGAATGACCTTCTCGAAGCGAGCGTTGGCAATTTTCTTACCGCTTTTGTCAAACCGCGGAGCGTGAAAGATACAATCATAACTTTGCCATTGTCCCGGAGGCAAACTTGCATTGACCCGCGGCGGACGGCCTTGGTATCCTTTCGGTGTTCTGTTTTCGTCCCATCGCTGATAGATGCCGCCGCAGTCGTCGAAATTTGGCTGCTTTACGCCCCAACTATCGAGTACCTGAATCTCATATCGGCCCATAAAATATACGCCGGAGTTTGATTTACGGGGCACCATAAACTCAATATGAACTCTGACGTCGGCAAACTCCGCTCTGCTGAGCAGGTTCACTGTCCTACCCTTTGCTCCATTTACAATGATGCCACTGCCGGGTTTGGTGGCGATAGACTTTTGGTTTTCCGGATTCATAGTCGCTTCGCCAACGATTTGCCAGTCGCCGTGCTTCCTCCAGGCGGAAAAGTCGTTACCGATTAGCTTGATTTTCGCCTGAAGTTTCGATGTAAGGTCTGCTACCACCTTTAATCCTGGTAAACTGTCGCCATCCAAAGAACGGAGGCGAGCGCAGACGGCCCATTGGCCCTGGCCCTGTGTGACCTTCATCATCAATTTGTTCCAACCCTTATGCAGGGTCAGCTCAACGGCGTCCTGGCCTGGGCTGATGCCTCGTGTAACGTTGCTGGAATGGACCAGCTCGCCGTTTAACCAAACCTTAATACCATCATCGCTGCCAAGTTCCAGTCGTGCCTTTTGGGTCTTTGGCGACCGCAGATTCGTGCGCAGGTAGGCGGCGCGGTTGCTGCCGCCGATGGCCTTGTCGAGTTCCAGGAGCCAGGGTTTGTTCCTGTCGGTGGCGGAGGGCATAGTTCGCCAGTTTATGTTTTCGGGATTAATTTCCGGTTCAAAAACCGCGTCAAACAATTTTTGAGGGCCGAGGCCTTGTTTTGTGTACGGGTCTGACACCTGCCACGTGGTGATGTAATCCTCAAATTGCTTAATTTGCTCTATCAACTTGCGTGCCTGCCGGCACAGAGAATCATTCTTTGAAGTTTTGATAATCTTCTGCAGCACACCCTTTGTCTGTTGAGGATGGCTGCCGCTTGCGCCCTCGGCTATTTTAACCACGGCGACTTCGGCCTCGGGCTGCAAGTCTTTGTTCCGGAGGTAACCGGCGGCCATCTGCAGCGCGACAAATGTCCTGACGCTTGTCAGGCCGGACAATACCATTTTCTTTTCGTTCATATTCGGGGCCAGGCGCATTGCTTCCTGGTACATTCGGATTTTTTCCTCAGCCGGACGAGCACTGTCAAGTCCAATCAGATGTACAAACCCGCGCAGGGCCAGTACCCTGTGTAGTTCATTGTCAGAGCTGCGTGCTATTTCTCGCAGGTCGTCTATTAGCTTGGCGTTGGGGCTATGCCAGCCGGCGAGGGCACGGATAGCAGCGGCACGCACATTAGCGTCCTTGTCCTTCAAAGCTTTGCGAAGCATCGGCAGCGCACTGTCATCGCCGAGCCTGCCAAGCACACTCAGCAGAGAGCAGCGGCTTTTGACGTCTTTAACAGAAGGCAGCACGGCCAAAATTGCTTCGGCCCGGCGGCTTTCGTCACCAACCTTACGGGCAACAGCAGCTACGCATTTTTCGGCTTCCTTACGCTCCGGTTCGCTTTGAACGTTTATCAAAAGCCCGACCAATGCCGGCAAATGCTCCTGCCCGGCAATAACTCTTAAGACCTTAAAAGATTCGAGGCGGACTTTTTCTTCCGGGTCTTGCGCCGTTTTCAATAACGTTGCTACGCCTGCCGCTACGTTGCGCTCGCCAACACTGCGAATCAGCTCAACTTTGACTTTAGACTCGGCGTGCGGAATGCCGGCCAAAATCTTTCCGTCAGCTTCCGGGTCGTGCAGACGATAAAGACTGTTACGGGCGGCCTCGCGCTCAGGGGTTGTTGCGGCTGCAGCCGTCTGTGCCAGCAAATCAACGGTTGAAGCATTACCCAATTCTCCAAGTGCGGCAAAAGCAGCGATGCGAACATCAAGTTTGGGGCTTTTAGTCGCATCGACAACCGTGGGTAAGACGGAGCGGTCGCCGCGGTCGGCCAGGGCCGAGAGCAACTGAATCTGTCCCGAAGCCGGCAGATTCGGCAGCTCTGCGGTTACGGCTTTTATCACTTCTGTCCCCGCCACTTCTTTCAGGAGCCCAATAACCATCGTCTGCATTTGCCTGTCGTCGCTTCTGA
>CAZQYB010000127.1:0-7617 GCA_964597535.1 uncultured Pirellulales bacterium
GAACTCTTTCTGTTCGGCCTTTGGTAATTCGATTAAAGGTCTGAGATAATCCGCCTTGACAGCCCAATTTACATTTTGTGGTAAAGTGCCGCTTTCTTCGATAAATGGCAATATTGCTGCTGAGGAAGTAATTATGCCAACGACTTCTCCTTTTTCATTTACCAAAGCTCCACCTGAATTTCCTGGTTGCACTGGAACAGTAATTTGAAGAAAGGATGAAGCATCTTTTAGGCCAGAAAGAGAACTAACAACTCCCTCAGTGTATTTTGATTCTTGGCCTAAGACAGAACTTAAGGGAAAGCCAACAGTAAATACTCTATCCCCCGTTTTAACAGCCCTCATCGGTGCAACTTGTAGAAAGTTGGGAGTGGCACTTTCTATTTTCAAAATTGCCAAGTCGTTTACTGGGTCGGCGGAAAGAAGACTTGCAGAAACAAAAGAGTCTTTCGACAAATAAACTTTTATTGTCTTTGCCCCCTCAATAACATGACCGGCTGTAACAATTAAGCCATCTTTTGAGATTGCAAATCCTGTTCCGCTACGTTCTATATCCTGAGATGTAGATGTTGGATACGTTTTTAATAAAACTATCTGTTTACCCCATTCTCTCGGTGCATTAACAGACATAATTAGTTTCTTGCTCACCTTGAAGACCATGGTTGTTTTCAGCTTATTGCCTGCATACCAATCACCCATACAAAGGTTGTTGTTTTCCAAAGAATACCATTTGACCTTAATCTCACCCGGCTTCCAATTTGCCTCCTCAGTAGATATTATAAATCCTTTGTACTTGAACTGAGGATTATTCGTGTCATATAAAACACCCAGCACATAATCACCATCGCCTGAGCTCCAAATACCATCAAAAGAATGAAGGTTTTGTTTTTTACTCAGAAAAGTTTTATAACCCTCCAATGTTATTGGAATTGAAGTAGTAATTTTATCTGCAATTGATGTGTCTTCGAGTATTTTATACTTTTTGAAATTAATTGTTTGCAGATTTTCTTTCTTGGATACTTTGTCTAATTCCTTGAAATACTTATTGGCCATAAAGCCAGGAACAAAGGAATAGTTATGACCTTCACCAAATGCTTCTACCTTGAATATAACCCCTGTTCTGCTCTTATCCTCATCATCTTGTACCAGTTTCGGGTATATAGTTGCACCTGCTGTCCCTTCTGTAAACCAATTGCCCTCATGGTAGACTCTAATACCAGAACCATCTCCTGTGACTTCTGATTGGTCAAAGACTGTAGTGCAAATTTGACGGGCTATTCTAAACCCAGTTTTATAATCAATTTTATATGCTACAAGTTTCTTCTTGGCTTTATGACTTCTGGAACCACCAATTCCAACTTGTGTTGTTTGGCAAGAAGCTAAACAAAGACAAATACACAATAATAAAGAGGTTTTTAATGCCGACTTAATCTTCATTTCCCACCCTTTCAAAATTACCCCGACCTTGATTTGGTGAAATCTTAATCTGCATGAAGCGGAAAAGCAAGGAAAAAGCGGGGCAAAGATTGTCTAAAATGCGGATATTGAGTAAAATCTTGAAGTATGAAAATATGGAAACGAATCAAATCGGTAGAGATACAGGCATAGACAAAGCCGCGCTTTGCCGGATAATGCAGGGCGGAAGCCGTAAGGTAGAAACCGCTGATATACTGCTCGAATACTTTGGGCTAACAATCACCAAAAAGAACGCTGCTAAGAAATCGAGGGCTAAAAAATGACGAATGAAGAAATTAAAAGGAATGAATTGATTCAAATTGTTAATATGCAAAGCGGCACAGAAGCCAAGCGTCTCAAGAAATTGCGCAGGTTGGCTTTGGAAGTAGGCGCAAGTCATCTAAGTTCAAACGGTAAACGGACTGCAAATGAAGGGGAATTAGTTTTTGGAATTCAGACTGCGTTACAAACGGCTTCAATGGTCAATGCTTGCAAGGCTACGAAAAAAGCTTGGATTGTAGCTCTATTTGCTGCCTTAGCATCAATGCTTAGTGCTATTGCAGCATGGACAGCGATTTGGAGGTCGCTGGAATATTGCTAACAAACAAAGACGGAAACGAAATAGGAAAGTTGAGCATTAGAACAGTGGACCGCAGGTTCGCAGATATATCTTTTATTTCTACTTTCTACTATCTCCTGCTCACCTGCTCTATTTTTTGCTCCTATTGAAAGTTGAACAGTAGAGCAGGTGACCGCAGTGGAACATCAATTGTTGTCTCTCCTGTCTACTGTTCACCTGTTCCACTGCTCCATTTTGAATTGACATTGAGTCAATTCAAAATAGCCCCAAGGGGATTCGAACCCCTGTTGCCGGGTTGAAAACCCGGTGTCCTGGACCTACCTAGACGATGGGGCCAACCAGAATAATGTAAAGGTTAAAGATAAAAAATCAAAATTGCGGAGTTGCCGCACTGCGGCAATGACTTCATTAATTTTGCATTCTGATATTTGATTTTTTATTTTAATCTACTCCATACTGATTGCTTCGACGGGGCAGACGTCAACGCAGACCCCGCAATCGACGCAGCCAGCGGCATCGATTTGGGCCTTCTCATTAACCATACTTATCGCCTCACTTGGGCACTCTTCCACACAGGATTCACAACCGGTGCATTTTTCCTTATCTACTTTAGCCGGCATTTCTATAACCCTTTCAAAAAACAACTCAAAACTTATCAGTAAGAGAGAAAATTTTACAAAATTGTGATAGCATTACAACAAAAATTTTTGTGAAATTCGAATGGAGGTGGAGCGATGTTGGACTTTTACTTAGTTGTCAGCTTCTGGTGGTTGTTGTGTTGAATTGCCCGGGGTCGGCTGATTTGCGGTTTTGGCGGCGGTTTCACCGGAGGGCGTCCCCAAAGCGGACTTCCGGCGAGACCGAGTTCCGCCTGGGGTTGTTTTTACTGCTGGGGCCTTGCGCCGCCGAGCGCCATTGCCATTTGACGCACGTATTTATTTGAGTCATACTTTGCGGTCGAATCCAGGACCTTGCGGAAACCGTTGTCCTGAGAGTTGGCCAGCAGATAAACAGCCGTTAAACGCACCGGCCAGTGTGTATCGTATAAATTTTCTGCCACGGCACTTATTAGCTCGTAGTCCAGTGGCAGAGAAAGCATTCCCGCCATAGCGTGCACCTTAACAGTCCAGTCATCATCGGTAATGGTTTGTATCAGTGCAGATTTCAACAAAGCCGGCATCCAATCTTCATACCTGAATTCATAGAGCGGCTCACGATTGGCCATTGCGTGCTGCTCCATTAAAAGTCCGGTGAAAAGTTGTACGGTTTTAATCTTTTGACCTTGTCGGCCTTTTGAGACTGTATTAAGTCGGTTTTGTAGATATGTCTGGCTAAGTTCGATGCCCAGACGTTTTACAACCGCCTTGGCAGGTTTTATACAGGCCGGAGTGCTGCTTAGCTTGCCCCCTTGTCTTCTGCCGAAGACAGAAAAGGGGGTGCTTACAGGGTCGAGATAAACCGTAAATTCTATGTCTAAAGATGCCTGGGGATAGGTAAGTAGTATCCGCCTGAGTTCGCCCGTAACAAGCTGCACAGGGATGGAGATGCTTCGGGCCGGCTCGACAGGCGATGCAGGCCGAATCTTAACGGATAACAGGCTCGGTATCTTTTTATCAAGGTCACCGCTAATATCGGCGTCAACTCTGATATTACCCTTAAATAAACCGTCGTCAGAAACTATAAGCGGCTCAGTGAAATTGTTGGTTATTGTAACAGTACCGCCGAAGTTGTTGCCGTAGTAAAATTTACTGCCCTGCAGATTAAGCTGAACTGAGATTATTTTCTCCGGACTAACAAATCCCGGAACAACTGCCTCTCCAAAACTATTTTTCAGCACTGTCAGGACAATATTGGGGTCAATGGGCGCGATGTATTCTGAATTGTGCTCAGCCAGTATCTCTTTAGCGCGTTCTGCCGCCAGCGACCCGGGGTCTTTTGCAATGGCGGACTTTAAGGTTTCAATTGCCGCTCCCTTTTCTGTCTTCGACAGTTGAATCTGAGCCAGCGTCAGGGCGGCGATTTGGTTATTCTCATAATTATCGACAAGCGACTTAGCAAGGTCTGTCTGCCCGTTCATAACAAGCGAATAGGCCAGAATAGCAGAGGCGCTTGCCGAGTTGGGTTCGGTTGAGTAGGCCTTATTAGCCCATTCAAGTGCTTTGTTCGCATTCGGCGACGCAAAGCAATAAAACCATGCCAGTTGTTCGTATCTCGTATCTCGCTTCACGCTTCTCGCTTCTTGCTTCACGAGCTCAAGCGCTTTGTCTTCGGCGGCCTTTAGTATCTGGTTTGCCTGGGGTTCGCTGCCCCCCTTTCTGTCTTCGACAGAAGACAAGGCTGCTGCTGCTTTACCTGCGATGGCCTCAAGGAGCAGGTCAAAGCGTCCGCTTTGGCGCAAGTCGGAGGCAATTTCCAGACATTTATGTTGGTTTCGCTGCGTATTGTAGCTGCTAATGGCCCAGGGAAGATAAATGTAAGCCGGCAGCCCTTCAGACGGCTCAAGAAACCTGAACAGGTCGGCACAGTATTCATAAACGCCCGCGGCTATCTCGTAAAGTTGCAGCTTCTCAGCGTATTGTGCAAAGGCCAGGGCGGCTTCAATATCCAGTGGATTTTCACGCAATTTTAATCTCAGATGTTCAAGGTACATCGGCGGGCCTATTTGTTCAGGCATAACCTCAGTCAGCTTTGCAAAGGCCAGGTTATTGTGTTTACTACTATTATAGGCCTGCATCAGGTAAAATTGAGCGGCTTCGAGGTCCGGCTTTTCTGCCATCAATAGCCCTAAAGCCGTAGCCAGTTCGGAACCTAATACCTTGTTTTTGCTGCCCAGATTCCGTAGCATTTCTTCAAGAGTTTTCTCCTGCTCCTCACGGGAATTCAACCGTCCAAGCAGATACGAAATCGCTTTCCTTATCACCTCAAGGTCGGCTTTTTCATCTACGTAGTCGGCAAGCAAGCCGGACACCAGTTTGGAATAATCTCGTTGGCTCCGCCTCTCGGAGGGGCGGGGTTGGGAGTATCCACTGGCCAGTTTAATCAGTACAGGGTGAACGTAGTTGGCTTTGCCGTCCAGATTCATCGCTGCGATTAAAAAGACAATCGCCTGCTCGCGCCTTAGGTGTTCGACCTCCGAGGCGGTGACGTCCTCAGGGTTGGCCATTTCGTAAGCTATTTCATAGAATCTTTGGCCGACGGACGGCGAAAACAACTGTTCCGAATTAGAAATTCCCCGGGCCCGGGAAAGAGTACAGGAGCACAGAAGCACAAGAACACAAAGACACGGGAACACCGGCTCCTTGCGCCTTATGCGCTTATGACCTATACACTTATAGCTGCTCTTGAGCATCTGTCTCTCCAGCAAAACCGAAAGAAACGTCCTTTAGTATATTTCGGGCAATTGCCCCTCTTGCTTTACCCCGTTAGAAATTTTTGCTTTTCGTATCATACTTATTACTCAAACTGACCAATTTAATATACAAAACTTGTATAATTGCTTGCTGTATAAGAAGTTAAACTGGTTGCCGACGAAGTCGGCTTCAACTGACGAGATACGAAATACGAGCGACGAATGACGCTCAAACTGACCGTTTTTTTAAAACGGTCAGTTTGAGTAAAGACGTTATATACCAAAGCTGCTTAGCTTTCGACTTTCTGCCGGCAGTCGTTAACCGGCGGTTGTTTTTCCACCGGCCAGCAGAGAAAGCATCTCGATATGCAAAAATTTTGCCGACAGCAGATATGCACCGGCCGCTGCTGGCACAACCGCTGCGAGCCGTAAGATATTGAACCAGAACCCTGTGGGCAGAGTTCGCATCAGGGCGAGGATACCAACCCCAAAAACTCCCATCAAAATCGTGGCGGTGATTGTTTTCACCATTGCTGGGACCATTCCCTGCAATACAGCCGGCCCGAGCTTTCGCCGAAGGACTGTGATAAGGATTGTGACCTGCAGATAGGAGCACAGTGCCGTCGAGCAGGCCAATCCTGCCGTACCCCAGACCCAGATAAGGGACAAATTTAATCCAAGGTTGGCACAAACAGCGATGATGGCGCTGGACATTGGTGTTTTGGAATCGTGCATAGAATAGAATGCCCTGGTAACAATTTGTTGAATGAAGAATCCGGTCAGGCCTGCTGTGTAAAACAACAGTGTCAGTGCTGCCGCTTCGGTGTCGCCGGCGGCGAATTTGCCGTGCTCGAACACCGTTGAAACCAGCAGCCCGGCTATAAGAAACAGCCCCACAGTTGCAGGCATACCAATGAAAATGGCTGACTTGATACCCTGACTGATTGTTCTCTTAAGCGATTTGAGGTCGCCTGCGGCAGCGTTCCGGCTCATCACTGGAAAAATTGCGGTGGCCAGCGATATTCCAAAAACACCTAACGGCATTTGATAAAGTCGTTGAGCGGCGTTGAGATGTGAAACGCAGCCGCGACGCAGGGGATATGTAACTTGATTGCCGAGGAACAAAAACACGTCCCCCTTTTCTAATGAGCTTGAAAACCACCACGCGATAAGGTCGTCGAAGAGTGTATTTATCTGCGTTGCCGTCAGGCCCAGTATCATCGGCCCCATCATAATAATGATTTTACGGAACGCATCCCCACGAAGCTGCTCGCGCAGCAGGCGCGGGGGCCATGCAGGCCTGATTGAAACACCGGCGGAACGAAGCGGCCGAATCTGTATCCCTACTTGTACCAGCCCCGCGATTAGAACAGCCACCGCCACTGCGAACAGTTGTTCTTTCTGCCCAATTTCCAGGACCCAGCCGGTGAACATAACGGTTGCTATAATAAAGATATTCAGCACTATCGGCGCAGCAGCAGGGCAGGCGAAATGCCTGTGGACGTTAAGAATGCTGGCCAATACCGCCACCATACAGACCAGCAGCATATAGGGCAGCATAACGGAGGTTAGAGATAAAATAAGGCGGGTCTCAGAATTGGTTTGAAACAGTTTGCGATAGCCCCAGATGCCAGACCAGCCGAGTAATACCAATGCCGCGAGCAGAACAAATAAGACCGTTACCACCGTATCGGCCAGACGTCGGGCCTCTTGAGGGTCTTCCTGGAGCTGCTGGCTATAGACCGGAATAAATGAAGCGGATATGGCCCCTTCTCCAAAAAGTCTTCTGCTGAGATTCGGGATTTTGAACGCAATGAACCAGGCATCCAGAAATGTCCCGGCACCGAAAAAGTAGAAGTAGCAAATGTCGCGTATCAAGCCGAAAACTCTTGAAACTGCCGTAAGAGAGGCAATTTGTCTAAAGCCTTTTATCATTTCGCCTTTCGTCGTTTGCGATTCGGCATTCGATTAACAATTCGCTATTCGAACGGTTTCCGTGCCACGCTGAAAGGCCGGCACCGCCCAACATTATTTAATAATCCAACAGAAATCATACTGACCAGCAGACTCGAGCCCCCGTAGCTTACCAACGGCAAAGTCAGGCCCGTAATCGGCATCAGTCCCATTGTCATACTCACATTGACGATAACTTCAACTGCAAACATTGTCACGATACCGACCGCAAGCAACCTGCCGAACGGGTCGGTATTGTTTCCTGCAATCTCCAGCCCGCAGC
>CAZQYB010000128.1:0-7560 GCA_964597535.1 uncultured Pirellulales bacterium
GACGTTCTAATGATAATCTATACATCGCATACCGAATATGAGCCGGGGGTATCTTTGATCGCCAGTCGATTACGCTTCGGGAGCAACCGGTGGGAGATGCCGAGCAGAATGTTTGACTTCGTGGGAGCAAATGACCACGCCCCGATGCTCTGGACGGATAAAGAGACGGGGGTAATGTACTTCTTCTGGGGCAGTCCAAAAATGGTTGGCGGATTCTCATTCCAGTGGACAACATCGAAGGACAACGGCGCGAGCTGGTCCGAGATTCAATTTCCCTATATGACGGGCAATGTGGGCGCTCACGACCGCCAGCCGATCAACACCGCGGTTCGTGACAAGAACGGCACACTTTATTTAGCCTGTGACGGCGCGGACAAAGAATCGTTACTCTGGGCGACCAGAAACAACGGCAAAACATGGTATGACACGGGGGGCAGGACTTATGGAAGGCACACAACATTTGCCCTTTTAAGCGACGGCACGTCGATGCTTGGAATGGGGGGCAAGAAGACGGACATAGAAGGTTTTATGCCCCGGTCCTTAACCAGAGATGGAGGCGAAACTTATAAATACTCGAAGAGCCCATTCTGTAGGTTGGGTTCGAATCAGAGGCCAAGTCTTCTGAGGCTGTCGAGCGGGCGTTTGTTATTAGCAGGTGACTTCAACGAAAAAGAAGGCAACCATCCGGCCTCTATCACCGAGAAAGGTTCTTATGTCGCTCTTTCGGATGATGACGGTGAAACCTGGCTTATCAAAAAACTCCCCGGTGCCCAGTTGCATGAAGATGAACCGGTCATAACAATCGGCTATTCGGCAGCAAGACAAGGGCCGGACGGGACGATACATCTGATTACATCAATGAACAAACCTAACCTGCATTTTGCATTTAACGAGGCCTGGATACTTGAGAAAGATTCAAAAGAATCAAGTATGTCCGACGCAGAGTTGATGAGACCGCGGGCAACATCTGTATCCAACGTCAAGAAGTATGAAGAGAAGTATCCGAACGGCAAAACAAGAATCGCCTTTAGCGGCGGCACTGCTGAAAACGGACAATTCCTGCTCGATGGTCCAGAGAGATGGTACTATGAGGATGGGGCCAGGCAGCGTGAGGCGGCTTACAAGCTCGGTGAAAAGACCGACAGTGAGATTTACCGGTCGAGGGACGGCAAGAAACTGTGGCAGTGGGAGCATAACGAAGACGGCAGCAGCGTCTGGACACAGTACTACCCGAACGGGAAAAAGAAATCTGAATCCACATGGAAAGAACACAAGTGCGAAGGTGTCGCTACACTGTGGGACAATGAGGGCAAAGTAATCAAAGAGAGCAGGTTCAAGAAGGGGCTGCTTGTAACTAACTAAATGTTATTTCATGTACTGGTTTTACAAAGTCAAACGGGCTAAGTGCCTTAAAGTATTATAGAGCAGGTCAAGGGGCTGAAAAGGCTCCTGACCCTATTTTTGAGAGGATGTGTTATGGGTAAGAAAGCGATTGTGATTTTGGTTCTGGTTGGCGTTGTAAAGTTGTTTTCGGGCTTGGCCCCAGGGGCTAATGCGGCGGCGGTTGACGGGAAGCTGCCCGGGCTGATAGGAGTTCAGTTTGGCTCGGAGGATTTTTCTAACATTCAGGACCTGACACGGCTGAGCAGTCTTGAGCGGAAGTTTACGCAGGATGACGGATACGGCCGTCAGTGGTCCGCGAGATGGTTCGGTATTATTGTTGGTCCTGCGAGCGGGGAAGTTTCGTTTAGTGCTGAGGCAAACCAGGAGACGGAGATGCGGATTGGGGGTAAGACGATATTTGCAACGACATCCGGAATCACTATGGGCAGTATGTCTATGGTGAAGGGTCAGGAATACCCGATTGAGGTCAGTCTTGCTAAGGCAGGCCAGGCGGATGACTGCTATTTCAGGATTCTGTGGAGCTGGGGGGGACAGGCGAAGGTTTCTGTTGGGTCGGCAAATCTGGTGCACACAATAGCTCAGGAGCAGGAGTGGGTCGGCAGAGCCAATGAAGCCGACGACGATGACGACGATGACGAAGATGATGACGACGAAAAAGATATCGTAATCTCGTATGAGAATTTTGGTTTGTCGCGGTCTGCAAAGGCAGTTTCAGGGCTTGGTACGGTTGACCTTTCGCAGACAAAGATCGTGGCATTGAACGGCCAGAGCAAGGTGCAGGCAAGCGCGGCAAGAATGCTTTGCGAAGAGATAGACAAGCGAACGCGGATAGGGCTTGATGTTGTTAAGCAGATGCCTGGTAAGGGTGTTGTTGCTATCGTGATAGGGACGGGCGAGGAAGTTGCAGGCAAGGTTGGCAGGCCGCCGGCGGGCCTGACGGTCCCGGAGAAAGCGGATGGCTACGCGATATGGATCGACAGCAGTAAGCGCGGCGCGGCGACGATTTGCCTGGCGGGTCATGATGACCGGGGAGCACTGTACGCGGTGGGCAGGCTTCTTCGGATGCTGGAGATGGGCAGGGACAAGGTTTTGGTCGATGCCGGAGTTAAGGTCGCGACGGCGCCGAAGTATGCGCTGCGGGGACATCAGATGGGTTACCGGGCGAAGACGAATTCTTATGACGCCTGGACGGTCGAGAAGTGGGAGCAGTACTACCGTGACATGATAGTTTTTGGATTGAATGCGGTTGAGATAGTTCCGCCGGTGACCGACGATCTTCCTGATAGTTCTGTGATGCCAAAAAAGCCCATGGATATGATGATAGCGCAGTCAAAGCTGGCCGACGATTACGGCCTGGAGGTGTGGATATGGTATCCGGCGATGGAGTTTCGCGGCAAAAAGCGCGAGAAGATTTCGCCTGAGCTTA
Organism: uncultured Pirellulales bacterium; assembly: GCA_964597535.1. Taxonomy (GTDB): domain Bacteria; phylum Planctomycetota; class Phycisphaerae; order Sedimentisphaerales; family Anaerobacaceae; genus CAZQYB01. Next base: position 2,831 of record CAZQYB010000128.1, read on the forward strand.
TGGAACTGGCGATAAAAAATCGAGATGATGTTCTCAGTAAACTTCCTCGCGTCGATGCCGTATTTGTCCCGAGCGGCGATCCCGGCGAGGTTCACCCGCGATATTTATTCCCGCATATGAAAGAGCATAAGAAGGTATTGAACAAGTATCATCCAAACGCCGAGATTTGGAGTTCGGTGCAGAATTATGATGATGAATCTGCGACTATGGGCTGGATAAAAGCATTTTATGGTTGGCTCAACAGCGGCAAGGTCGATTGGTTTGATGGGGTAGTATTCGGTCCGGCGACGGAGATAAGTCTGCGAGAGATGCGAAGGGATGTTCCGGAGCGATTTCCGATACGGCGATATCCCGATATAACTCACTCGAGGAGCTGTCAATATGAAGTAGATGATTGGGACGACGTGTTACAGGATACGCTTGGTCGCGAGCCGATTAATCCGCGGCCTCGGGCTTATGCGAAGATATTCAGAGACCTTCAGCAGTATTCCATCGGCTTTATCAGCTACAGCGAAGGCTGCAACGACGACCTGAATAAGGTTGTTTGGAGCTGTCTGGGCTGGGACCCGGAAATGAAGGTTGAGGATATCGTCAGAGAGTACAGCAGGTACTTTATTAGTCCGCGATACGAGCAGAAGTTTGCCCAGGGTCTCTTTGGTCTGGAACGTAACTGGCAGGGTCGCTTGAAGAATAATGATGGAGTTTTAGAGACGTTGAAACTTTTCCAGTCGATGGAAAAAAAGGCGACACCGCAGGACAAGCTGAACTGGCGATTTCAGCAGGGCCTTTACCGCGCTTATTATGATGCGTATATCAAGTTACGGCTTGAGTATGAAACGGAGCTTGAGAACAAGGCGCTTGCGATTCTTAAGACGGCAGGTGAGGTTGGTTCTGCCAAGGCTCTTGACGCGGCTGAGGCTGTGCTCGATGAGGCGGTGACGTACAGGGCAAACTCCGAACTTCGTGCGCGGGTTTTCCAAATGGCTGAGGCGTTATTCCAGAGTATCGGCATGCAGACGAGTGTGCCGAGGTACCGCGCGAAACAGATTAGTCGCGGTGCGAATCTTGATATGATAGATATTCCGCTGAATCACGGTGTGTCTTTGAAGGAAGCTTTTGCCGAAGTCCGGAAGATGGATTCAGAGGAGCAAAAACTGGCGAGGATTGCCAGTATCGCGGCTAACAAGTACAAGAAGAATAATTACAACTGGGAAAAGATTTTTGAGAAGAAATTCATAGCTGATGGTGTAATGATTGACGACTGAGAACGCTTACTGGTGAAGCAGCAATCTACCGGCAGCAGGCGTGAGTTAAGTTGTCTATCTTCAGTGTAGTGTTTTCATTATTAATAATCTTCCCCTGCAGCCCAGAACGTCTCTATCGTCACCTTAATTGCAGCTTTGATATGCTCAGGCAGTTTCGGCCAAACCGCTACAATTTCCGCTAAATCATCCGGCAGACTATCAGCCGATTTTTGGCCATTTTCAGAATTTTTTTGTAAGCTGGTTTGTAAGCGCTGTTCAGGGTCGGTTATAAGTGTTTGTTTTTGTTGAGGTTGTGATTTTTCATCAACGGACTGAAAATCCGTGTGTCGGCGGTTCAATTCCGCCCCTGCCCATTTCATTGTCCCCTACGACAGCTAATGCCAAGCTGTCTTTTTTTATGCCTAACTGTTCGCTATTTAAGTAGTTATCATTTTCGTTATTTTTTGGGAAATTGTCCTGCTCATTGCCGACCGTTGCCGGACTCTTTCCAGTCAATGGATATACCAAGCACCCACAAATCTCATGTCAGTTCTGCTGCCTGGATTATGTCCGGGACGCAGTGGTCCCAGCCGAGGGTCATTAGATGAGTGCCCCGGCAAAAATCTTTCATCTTGCGAATCAATTCGCCGCAGATTTCGACTGAGACCTTCTGCCGGTCCTCTTTGGAGGCCTCCGAAATTCGCTTGACAATATTATCCGGCACACTAACGCCCGGGACGGAACGATTCATATAATTGGCCATACCGGCACTTTTAAGCACGACAATTCCAACCATTACAGGCACCTTCAGGTGCTCAATGCGCTTCATAAACTGCTCAAAAGCTGCCGGGTCATAAACGGCCTGGGTTTGGACGAACTGAGCCCCAGCATCAACTTTCTTTTCCAGCTTGATGATTTGCGGCTCGAGTTCGTCGGCACAGGGTGTAACACAGCAGCCTTTGAAGAACTTAGGTGCTCCGTCGAGCTTGTTTGCGTTACCTTTGATGTCTTTGCCCATGTCAGTACCGGCTTCAAGTAAAACCATAGCCTGTAGCAGAGTCACAGAATCCAGGTCAAACACAGGTTTGGCTTCAGGGTGGTCGCCCATTGCTACATGGTCGCCCGTCAAGGCCAGAACGTTCCTGATTCCAAGCGATGCGGCTGAGAGCAAATCCATCTCAAGCGCGATACGATTGCGGTCGCGGCACGTCATCTGGAAAATTGGCTCAACACCACGATCCAGGAGCGTTTTGGACACTGCCATTGACCCGATACGCATTACGGCTGTCTGGCCATCTGTGACATTTACCGCTGTTACTGTGTCCTTGAGGTATTTCTCAGCCCCACGCAGACAGGGTTCAACATTGATGCCTTTAGGTGGGCCGATTTCACCGGTAACTACGAAGTTGCCGGACTCAAACGCCTGTTGCAATTTACTAACGGATTGACTCATACTTCAGACTCCTGTTCAATCATTTGCTCGATACTCATTCTTCTGACGCCGGCACCTCGGTCCTTTCTCCAATCCGTCGGGGGCTGGATTTTACGCATCCGATCAAGCTTGCCGGTATTCTTGAGCCGTTCGTAAATCAGGTGCCAGCCACAATCCATATCTGGTGAGACTTCACACTTTCCGTTGTCTGTCCCTCCGCAGGGGCCGTTCATAAGATTCTTGGAGCAACGGGCAATTGGGCAGATGCCGCCGGTCTGAGCAAGCACACAATCACCACAACCGTGACAGTATTCTTCCCACAGGCCTGGAGCCGTGTTGGCGCCGTAGAACGTGGTATTCAGGCCGGGCAAAAACTCTACTTCCGGGAATCTTTCACCCATAAACTGTACGCCCACGCCACAGGCAATACTAAGCACAGCGTCGTATTTATTCGGGTCGTGTTGGAGATTTTCAATGAACTCCTCGTCACACTGGCGTGATATGCTTTCGTAGTCAACCTCGAGACCCAAATTGCTTCGTCTGGATGCCAGGCGGAGTTGTGAGGCCAGTTCCTCAGCCTGTTTTTCTCCACCGGTAAGGCAAACAGTCACACATCCTCCGCACCCGAGCACAAGTACACGTTTGAATGGTTTGAGCATTTCAAGTATCTCATCAAATGGTTTTCTTTCAGCTACTATCATTGAAACTGCCTCCTAAAATCAAGACACGGTTTTTTCCAGTTCTTGGGCGACCTGAACCAAAGCCGTACGAATTGAATCTGTATCACCGGCAACCCTTATCATTTTCAGACACTGGCCGTCCATGCCGATTTCCACAAGCATCCTGTGAACCTCCCGGACTCGCCTGTCTATACGCTTGGCAGCTTGTGGATAACGCTCATTGTCTTCTCCGACCGTAACTACGACCACGACATCAGCGCCGTTCTCAAACGCCTTAAGCACATCGGCAACACTCAACCGGGCCAAGCTGGGCAGATAGACCTGCGCCACAGTCGGCACATCAATCTCTTCACCTCTCCATGCGGCTGTTGAGGCGCGATAGCCGCAGATGAAAGCTGCTATTTTTCGGTCAGTGCCGAGACTGTGGAGGATCTCGGCAGTCCTGGCCTTTAATTCGTCCTTGTCCCATCCACGTGCGATTATGGCATTGGCCGGGCATTCAGCAATACATATTCCGCACGACTGGCACAGAGCCGAGTCAATCCGAGCGACATCGGTAACCTTTGGTATATCAAACGGACAAACCCGTAAACATGTCAGGCACGCGGCGCACTTGTCGAGCAGTACCTCGGCACCGGCTCCACAGTTCATACACCTTCGAGCTTCGCAGGCAGCAGTTTCCGAGTTGAGCGTGTGCTCAAACTCGTCGAAGAATTCGATTCGTATTTCCGGTTTTTCAGTTGGGATGTGAACTCGTTCGGTTTTTATTACTTTTTCAGCGGTATCTGCAGCGATTTTGTCGATAGCAGGCGGCAGGAAATCATCTATATCGATTTTTTTTCCGCTTAGATACATATCGATTGCTTTTGCCGCTCTCTGACCGTTTGCACAGGCCTCGACGACAGAGCCGGGAGGCGTCACAATTTCGCCACACGCAAATATATTCTCAACATTTGTCTGGCGTGTTGCCGGGTTGAACTCAAGACAACCCCGGCAATCAAGCTTGAGACTGCTGCCCTTGACAAAACCGTAGTCGGCCTTTTGACCAATCGCAAGTATTACCGTGTCACACTTGATGCCGGTCACATCGCTGTCATCATATTGGGGGTTGAATTGCTGGTTTTCATCAAATACTCGAGTAACTTTGCGAGCTTTGACCTGCTTGATTCGACCATCTTCGGCAACAACTTCAACAGGCCCACGACGTGTTATGATGCTCACACTTTCTTCTTTCGCCTGGCTTATTTCCCACTTCCAGGCCGGCATTTCTTCCTGAGTTTCGAGACACATCATTCGGACCCGCTTAGCTCCGAGCCGAACTGCGCTCCTGGCTGCATCGCATGCGACGTTACCGCCGCCGATAACCAGCACGTC
>CAZQYB010000129.1:0-7503 GCA_964597535.1 uncultured Pirellulales bacterium
TTGAAGTCTTTAAGATGTGCTAATCCTTGTTGCTCTAAGCCCATCAAATAGGCTCCATCAAATATCACACGAAATTCTCGTTCGTATGTCCATTCAGTCGATTTAGTTACTAATGTTTCTCGATATTTCTCTTCTCTTTCAGAATCATCCAAAACATTCATCTTTGGACGTTGTTCAGAATAAGTCACTCGATTCATTTTAATACCAGATTTCGGGAGAATCCTATCAAAGTCTATTCCGATTACGGCTCCTTTATGTTTATCAGCATAATGAGCCCACATTACAGTACTTCTTGCTTCTTGTGAGACAGATAACAAGATACTTTTTTTTATATAATCATATATATATATATTCTCGCAAACCATCTGTAAGTTTTTTCTGAAATTCGCCAGTTCTAATTTGTTCATCTAGTTTTTGTTTCCAGCCAAGTGGCGGGCGATCATTATTGCGTTTAAATGTCCGTAAACATTGTGCTTCCATCGCAAATTTATCATTTGGACAATAAATAAAAGGCAAACATTCAAGTGGGTCGTTGACTTGTGAAATATACGGCAATTTCAATTCTAACGCTCCCAGGATTTTTACAATACCCAACTGGTCGCAATATTTGTATAAAATATTCATATTCAGAATCCCCAAAATCACTTCGCGGTACTTGCACCAACGGTCACCCAAAATCCTTAATGTGCACGTTTTGAGCGTTCATAACTATATAAAGATACAGGATTTGAGATGAAAAATCAATGCATCGTTATTTAGCCAGCGAGCGGTTCAGTTTTCGCTGGAGGTCTTTTAGGCGATTTACCTCGTTGAAGCCCAGCAGGATAATTGGAAATGCAGTTTTGTTATGAAACAGCGGCTCATCCATATCGACCCACTTTCTGCATTCCTGGCCGTCCGGCGTTCCCTGTATCGGCGAAAAATCAGCTAACATCCCGCGAATGCCCAAACTGTTTACGAAATTCATTGAGGCTTCGAGCTGCTGGGTCTTAATGTGAGGATGGCCGAGTATTTGATAGGCGGTGATGCTCTGTGGGTCGGCACCGGCAGCGGTCAGGTGGTTGACCGCCCGTGCCAGTTCATCCGAAGAAACTTTCGAGCCGGTACGCTTCTGCCATTCTAAAGATGTGCTCTCGAATCCTAAATAGAAAGTCTTAAACCCCGCTTGCACCATCAACTCGGCCAGCTGTCTCGTGATAAAACGAGCGTTAAGACCGTTGGGGCTGTGAAAATCTATTTTTATATTTCGTTTCAGGACTTCTTCCAGGAACGGCACAAAAACTTTTTCCGGCTCAAACAGCAAAGCGTCGTCATAAAAAGCAATATTCTCAACTCCTCGTTTCGCTAAAAGCTGCAACTCGGCTAAAGAGCGTTCTAACGGCCTCGCTTTAAATTTACCATAAACCTTTGGCACAGAGCAGTAAGAGCAATCGAAGGGACAGCCATCGCTGAGCTTGAGAACGCCGACATTTAGCTTATCGTATGCTTCCCACAGTGCCGGCTGGTTTGAATCCGGCTCAATGCCTAAATATTCCCAAAGCGGCTCAAGATTCGTTCCTTCCACTAATAAGTCCGCCCCCAACCCTTGTGCGTGACTGCAGCAGAGTGTTACGTAGTTGCCGCCCAATATAATTTTTGCTTTAGGCCATACGTTGCGAATATGCTCTGTCACCTCTTTGACGCCCTGGTACCAGTACGTCATCATCGTCTGGATAAGTACAAAATCGAATGGGCCTTGTTGCGTCAGAAAATCCTCAAAGAAATTGCAAGGCAGGCCGAATCGCCGAAAATACCGGGGTATATCTGACAACGTCGGCGGTTTTGGGATTTGTTCGCAGTAAAATCGCCCGCGACCCCACTGGTCGGATTTGAGTTCCTTCTGCTCCACGGCGAATGTATGCAGCCGGTCTAAATAATCGAACAGCTTAAACTCAGCCCTGCCTCGCAGGTATCCTGCGATAGTGAGGAGCCCGTAAGGCCTCAGCCAGAAATCGTATGCAGCAAAGTCGTAGATAGGTGGGTTTACAAGCAGAACCTTCGCACTCATCATTCTATTGCCTCAACCCCTTATGGCCATTTCCGGCGCAGCGAAGAATCCACATAATCGACAATCGATTTCTCCGGGACTTTTGTCAGTATAGAAAAACAAATTTCCCTTGTTCGCTCAGCGGTTGTTTGGTTATGTCCTGGTCATTATGGTATATTTAGCGGATTAATATGCTTGATTGTTTCGGAATAAATATCGTATGAATATTTTTCAAGAAGTTCTTTTTTGTGCCTGGTCAGGACTGCTTCTCTTTGTTCGGAGCGCATTCTGTTTTTCACTTGCTCTTCCATACTATTGGAGTATTTTTCTTTCTCGCTGCCCGGCTTCTTTTGCAGTATTTTAACAATGCGCCATTTGACCTGCCACGTGCCTTGCCGCTGCTTCCTCTCGAAGTGAAAGCCCTTCACGGGACCTACTATTTCGTTCGGCTCGCTATTCCATAGTTTTTCGAAGAATATTCCTTCTCTGCTCGCCGAGGTATTCGAAGCCTTCTCTTTTTTTGCTAAAGAGTATTCCTGCTTAGCTGATTTGAAATCCTTTCCGCTGCTCAATTCGTTCTTTACCTTCTGCGCTGTTTTAAGGTCCTGACACCAGATTTGGTCAATCTTGAGCTTTTCGGTTGTCCTGAATTTTTCCTTGTTCTTATTGAAGTAAGAGATAATTTCCTCTTTTGTCGGTTTCTTAACCTCTTCATACTTTGTGCTTATAACCTTTCGCAGCAGGGTTTTATCTTCTTCATTTCTTACTTGTCTTACGAAAGTTTCATCCTTATCGAGCCCTCGCAATTTTGCCTCAGCGACAAAGACCGGCGTTCTCATTACCCTATCTAAAAATTTTTCGACGCCTTTTACGGTATTCAAATCCTTTGGGCGTGATGGTGGAGAGTAGTACTGGCACAGAATGGAAAGCCAATTCTCTAATGTTACTTTTCCGCCATCAAATTTTGTCAGAACTATGTTCCTTTCTTCCGGCGTCAATTCCTCCTCAATTTGCGTCCTTCTGATAAACTGTAATTTCCGCGGCTCTTTCGGCTGCAACAGCAACCTTTGGTGTATTCGGGTGACCTTCGCAAAATTGGCACTCACCTTTTCAACGTGGAGTTTTTTAAGCAGCTCGCTGTAAAAGCGATTTATCAGTCTTCCGGCTTTTGCCTTTTCGAGCGTTGCTTTTGCCTGCCTTCGGTTCAGCTTGGGCTTACTTTTTATCATTTCATCTATTTCTGACTCTGTAACCTTTATTTTCTTTTCCAGCTCCGCTCTTAACAATGAGTTTACAAGTATTTTTTCCTTAAATTGCTTAAGCCGTGACTTGATTGATTTGTCTTCCAGGTAATTTTTGTTGCGAGCTTCTATTATCATTGCTTTTTCTGCTATCATTTTCAGAAGTACGGCCTTAGTGTTGACAGTTCCATCTTCCTTCATATATTCGTCAGGATTAGTGCGAAGCTCGCTTGTCAGCTTTTTCTCAAGTTCTCCTTTTGTAATCACGTAATCACCTATTTTCCCGACAACAGTTGACAGCCCAGCGGGCTTTTCAACGACCGGCTGCTCCTTTGGCTTATCTTCCGCAGGCGCTGGTTTCGTTTCCACCGGTTTTACTTCTATCGGTTTTGCCTTAATGGCCTTTGCTTGCTCGGCCGGCCCCTTTATCACTTCTTCCTTTGGTGCGCACGAATGGCACAGTCCTATCAAGAGAACCAGAAAACACAAAGCCCATTTGTTCAAAAAGAATTTCATCGTATCTCCTTTCCAATAAAAATAGTAAACGATAAGATATGCAGCCGCCTATTTGTTTTTAGCCGCCTCCAGCTTACAAGTTCGGCAAACTGCAAATTTTCTCATTAGATACTAATAAAAACCCCTCGCTTTGTCAAACCATTTCACCATCTACCGTCTTTTGCCTTTTCGGTTCCTTATTTTGAAATTCTTATTCTATTATCAATAATCGCTAATCAATAATCAATTTAAGAGCCGCCCTCTGTCTTCAGTCTTGCCAAAGTCCCCGTTTTTGCGTTTAGTTTCTTCCGAATTCTTGACATTAACGGCTTGCTATGGTAGTATTTTTGCCGCTTAGGGCTTTAGTTTTTTTGGCATGTGGGGAAAAGCCCAATGGCAAACGTACCTTCCAGAGTCGTAGAGCTTGTCGAAACCTTCGACCTCAACCGACAACTAAATACCGGCGACTAAATACCAAAGACTCCGCGTTAATCAGCGCCCTCCGCGGCCAGCGATACCCAAAAGCCACAATCTCAAAAACTTGGGCGTCTGATGCGAAGTTCAAGCCCCGGAAATGCGGCGGTTTACCCCCACTTGAAGAATTATAGCGGCTTTAGACAACCCGTGAAGCAGACGTTTATCAACTACTCAAAGCGGATGGCGACGCCGATGTTAGCGTCTTTGAGTATGTTTTTGCGTTCGACTCTGACGACTTTGCCGCTTTTAATTCGCGCAAATCGCCCTTTTTCCTCTGCCAATGCCATTGTGCGCGGGAAATTGATTTCTACTATGTGGCCGGTCCGGACTGGAGTGGTTATTGGAAGGGAAACAAAGACGCCCGTTTTGCTGATATTGGTGCTTCGTCCGTTAAAAAATCTGTTTGCTTCCGGCAGCCAGATACTCACAGGCCAAGAAAGGGTAGTTCGCATATCCGTGCGCTGCTCAATTAAAGTTTCCATAGTCTAATTCTCCCTTATATTTCGTTCCATCACTTGGTAAGAGTTATCGGCAATGTTAATTTAGATAGATTAGTATATTTAGGCAAAATACTAACTTTTCCGGAAAAAATTTTATCCCATAATATTGCATCACAGTTGTACCGTTTTTATAGGACTTTTTTTCTTTCATCGCCAAATTATCAGTAAGACTTTTAATCGATTCAGCTACTACCGCCCTGATTGTTTTGTTAAATGGTTTCTGATGGCCGGTGGTAGATTGTGGTTGTGGCGGCGGAAATCAGTAGTAATTGCAGGCGGACATCCAGGAAGTATCTTGCGATTGGCGGTAGTTTAGCGTATTTTTATGTGAGCGATGCAGACGGAAGTTGTAAAACTCGATTCCAACAAACCTGATATAAGCAAAATCAAGGAAGCGGCAGCAATTGTCGATGCCGGCGGAGTTGTGGCGTTTCCTACTGAAACGGTTTATGGAATCGCCTGCCGGGTCAACACTCGGTCGCTAAGCAAGCTGAGCAAACTGAAAGGCCGAGGCGCTGAGAGACGCTATACGTTGCATATCAGCCCAAAAAGCGATGTCCAAAAATATGTGCCTACTGTTGGAGTGAGGACACAAAAGCTAATTGAGCGTGCCTGGCCCGGCCCCTTGACTGTGGTTTTTGAGTTGAACGCCCGGGACATCGACAAACAGCAAATCGGCCTTGAAAGAGAAGTATTCGAGAACTTGTACAAAGATAATTCGATAGGGATTCGCTGTCCTGATAATGCAATAGCTTCGATGTTGCTGCAAGAAACATGTAGCGCTGTGGTGGCGCCAAGTGCAAATATAACAGGCCAGCCGCCGGCGGCAGATGCTGGAGAAGTTTTTGCACAACTTTCCGGTCGAATTGATTTGTTGCTGGATGCAGGACCCTGCAAATACAAAAAAAGCAGTACGGTTGTTAAAGTGGGTAAAAAGGGCCTGGAGATTTTACGGCAGGGTGTATATTCTCAGGCAGAGCTGGAAGAAATGTCGCAGGTTAAATTCCTGTTCGTTTGTACCGGCAATACCTGCCGAAGCCCTATGGCAGAAGGAATGTTTCGCAAATATCTGGCAAAAAAATCGGAATGTTCAGTTGACCAACTCGATAAGATGGGTTATAAGATATGCTCTGCCGGTGTTATGGATGTGGCCGGCTTTCCTGCAAGTCCGGAAGCGATAGCGGCTTGTGCGGCTAAGGGAATTGATATAAGAGCCCATAAAAGCAGGTGGCTGTCCGAAGAGCTCGTCAGGGAAAGTGACTCTGTATTTGTGATGAGCCAAATGCACCGCGAACGAGTTGTTGCTCTTAGTCCTGAAGCGGCAAACAAATGTTCGTTATTAGCGGAAAGTGAGGACATTGCTGACCCTGTGGGTCAGTCGCAAGAGATTTTTAATAATTGTGCGGATTTGATAGAAAAAGCTGTGAAACAAAGGATTGGTGAACTTGAGATATGAAGATAATGATTGGAAGCGACCATCGTGGTTTCGAGGCCAAGGAACAAATCAAGGCGATAATTACTCAATCAGGCCACGAGTATATTGATGTCGGCACCACCGACAGCGAACCGGTTGATTATCCCGACTTAGCTTATTTAGCAGCGATGGCAGTGTCGAAAAAGGAAGCGGACAGAGCTATTTTAGTCTGTGCAACAGGGATTGGGATGAGCATAGCGGCAAACAAAATAAAGGGAATCAGGGCTGCGCTCTGCTGTGACGAGTTGAATGCTCGGGTTTCGCGTGACCACAACGATGCAAATGTGCTCTGCATATCAGGAGACCAAATCGGAGAAGTATTGCTGCGAAAGATAGTGGAAGTCTGGCTTGATACGGAATTTGCCGGCGGCAGACACCAGAGAAGGGTGAACAAGATAGCAGCTATCGAAGAGGGCAAGCCCCCGAAAGAAGTAAAGAACGGATAGTGAGCAGAAGTCGGGGGTCAGAAGACAGAATCAAGTCTGACGGTTTTTGAGCCGTCGAAGTAAGACCATCCTGCTCGTAATTCATCACCGAAATTTGCCTTGCCTCAGCCGAGAAGTCGATTTATATTGCTATTTTAACGGCCAGTCATCCGGGCAATAGGTGAGCCAAAGCTCGGCAAACATACCGTAATCCAAGAAATCCACATCATTGGTGTCATCTAAATCGCCCGGCAGGCTGGGGGCACTTTTGAGCCAGTCGTCAACGAAATTGCCGAGGTCTGTAAAGTTGACCTTGCAGGCCAGAACACCGTAGTCGAATAGGTCGGCGGAGTTAAAGTTTATCCAGCCGATATTCTCGCCCCAGGCGTAGCCGTCGAAGTTACCGTCAAAGTCGATAGTGACACCGTAATCGTTTGCATCGCTGGGGACGTTTGGGTCAAAGTTTATCCAGCCGACATTCTCGCCCCAGGCAAAGCCGGAGAGGTTGCCAGCGCCGTCGTTGCTTACGCCGGTGTTTGGGTCATCATCATTTGGGTCGAGATTTATCCAGCCGATGTTCTCCGCCCAGATAAAGCCGGTTAGCTTCTCATCGCTTACAGTCACTCCGACATTTGGCCCCGCTACATTTGGCTCGAAGTTGACCCAGCCGACGTTCTCGCCGTAGGCGTATTGCGAACCATCTTCATTGGGGTCGATGTTCTCAGCGCACAGATTCCCAGAGCATAGAATAAAGCAGACAGCTAAAATACTCGCTCCAAATATATATCTTTTATTCATAGTATAATCTGCCTTTCTTTTCATTATTACGGAGCGTAGTTTATGCCAAATGCGCCGCTACCAGGAT
>CAZQYB010000130.1:0-7335 GCA_964597535.1 uncultured Pirellulales bacterium
GACGTGAATGCACAGATTCCCAAACCGAATCCTGATTACGACCCAAATAAAAAGGGAAAGAACAAAAAGAAAAAATGAATGTGAATCAGACAACGTAGTAAAGGGATCGGATGAAAGTAGAGAATATGGAGAAGATAGTTAGTAAGCATAGCACCACGCGACGCGATTTCTTGTGGTTACTCGGTGCCGGAGCCGCCGCACTGGCCCTGCCGGGACGGCTTAAGGCAAACGGCGAGAGAAAACAAAGACCGAATATCTTGTTTATCATGGCTGATGACCTGGGCTACGGCGACCTGAGATGCTATGGACAGCAGAAAATCCAGACTCCCAATATCGACCGGTTGGCGACCGAAGGGATGCGTTTTACCCAAGCGTACGCCGGTTCGACGGTCCGTGCTCCATCCCGCTGCAGTTTGATGACGGGGATGCATAACGGCCACAACCGCGTTCGTGACAACTAACCCCACGAGATATGGCTGCGTCCGGACGACCTGACCGTCGCCGAAGTCCTTAAGCAGGCAGGCTACAAGACCGGAGGAATCGGAAAATGGTCGCTGGGCAATCCGGGCTCCTGGGGGGATTGCCAACTACCAGGGATTCGACTACTGGTACGGACATCTGAGTCAGGACCAGGCCCATTTTTATTATCCGCATTATCTTTGGGAAAACGACAAGGTCGTTCTGCTCGGCAACCGAGGAAACAAGAACCAGAATTATACACACGATCTGTTTACCGAAAAAGCCCTTTCCTTTATTAAACAGCATCGCGAAGACCCGTTCTTTCTTTATCTTGCTTATACGATTCCGCATTTTTCGGATTATCCGCAGCATCGAGATAAACTTAATTTTCATAGAAACTCCGATGTCAAATTACGGCTTAAACAAAGTCGGAGCATTATAGCTGAAACGGCTCGAAAACACGATTTAGCGTCTGATGAGTTTTTGGCTACTACGCGATATTAGAGTCCCTCATTGCTTCTTTTCATCAGGCTGTCTACCGAACAATCCCGTTGGACTTGGTATCCCTTCAGTGGAAGAATATGCTCGTGAACAGCGTCGATAATATCCTGCGGGTATGGGAAAAACGCATCCTCTATCTCAGCGGGCGGAGTTATCCAGTTGCGAGCGCCTATAACGACAGGCGGCGCGTCAAGTTCGTCAAAGGCAAACTGTGTTATCTTTGACGCCATCGTGTGCAAATAGCTGCCTCGTTCGCAGGCGTCTGAAGTCAACAATATTTTTCTTGTTTTACTTACAGATTCCAGAACCTTTTCATAATTGAATGGGATAAGGCTGCGAGCATCGATGACCTCAGAGCTTATTCCGTATTTTTCCTCTAATTCGCGAGAGGCTTCTATCGCTCGATAAAGAGTCGCGCCGATAGTTAGAATTGTCAGGTCATTGCCCTCCTTGCGGATGGCAGGTTCACCGAACGGAACTTCGTAATAGTCCTGTGGTACCCCGCCGGCAACGAATTCTTCGGGCCAGCCATATAATTGCTGACTTTCGAAGAAAATCACCGGGTCTGTGCCGGTAAGCGATGAATTCATCAAACCCTTGGCGTCGTATGGAGTGGCGGGGAACACTACTTTCAAGCCCGGAATATGCGCAGCCAAGGACGTCCAGTCCTGGCTGTGCTGTGCTCCGTATTTGCTCCCGACCGAAACACGAACTACAACAGGCATCTTCAGGAGTCCGGCACTCATCGCCTGCCATTTGCATAGCTGATTAAACAACTCGTCACCGGCCCTTCCCATAAAGTCGCAATACATCAACTCTACAAGTGCCCTGCCGCCTTCGAAGGCATAACCTACCGCCGAACCAACGATGGCGCCTTCGGTTATCGGAGAGTTAAACAGTCGATGATAAGGTAATGCCTCGGTCAGTCCGCGATAGACGGCGAAAGCACCGCCCCAGTCACGGTTTTCTTCACCATAAGCGATCAAAGTAGGGTCAACATAGAACCGCTCGATAATAGCCTCAAAAAGAGCGTCACGAATTCCGATACATCGAGTATCTTTCAGACGCCGACCATTCTCGTCATAGGCCGAGCGACTTCTGGCAGCAAGTGATTTGAAACGCGGATTATCCTCTTTCGCTATGAGAGTCTCCGGCTTACGACCAGGCTCCATTGATTCGACTTTCTGATTGGAGAATGTTGTTTTATCAAGCAGGCAATCCGCCTTTTTCAATTCAGCACGAGGCGATATGTTAAGGTCGACGGCTTTTCTCAATGCCTTGACAACCAGGTTTATGGATTGTTCGCTTATCTGGTCGATTTTGGATTGGGAGCAAATATTGGCTTTGACCAGGTCCCGGGCGTAAGAGACTATCGGGTCATGCTCTCGCCAAGCCTCTATCTCGGCTTTTTCACGATAACTGCTCTGGTCGGAGGGGGAATGCCCGCTGTATCGATACGTGACGGTATCAAGAAAAACCGGTCCTTCACCATTTTCAATAATCTGTCTCTTTCGCCTAATGGCATCGGCAACTGCCAACGGGTTGTATCCATCCACGCGTTCTGCATGCATCTGTTCGGGATTAATGCCGGCTCCTAACCTTGCCAGCATTTCAAACCCCATCGTTTCGCCCTGTGGCTGGCCTCCCATGCCGTAAAAATTGTTTACGAAATTGAATATAAGAGGCAAACCGCCCCGGTATGGTTCATCCCAAAGCTGTTTGAACTGGGCCATCGTCGCAAAACAGAGCCCTTCCCACACGGGTCCGCAAGATGAAGAGGCGTCACCGATGTTGGCCACAACGATGCCCGGCTTTTGATTTACTTTTTTAAATAGAGCAGATCCTACGGATATGTCGGCTGAACCGCCCACGATGGCGTTATTCGGATATATTCCAAATGCAGGGAAAAACGCGTGCATGGAACCGCCCATACCTTTGTTGAAGCCTGCCTGCCGGCCGAAGATTTCTGCAAGTGCACCGTACAATAGAAAATCCACAGCCAATTCACTTACGCTCCCGCTGGAATCTGCCTCGACTATCTTCAAGCACTGACCATCAAAGTAGGTTTCCATGATATCTGTCAGTGTTTTGTCGTCGAGTTGTGCGATCGCCGAAAGGCCTTTAGCGAGGATTTCACTGTGGCTTCGGTGGCTTCCATAAATGTGGTCGTCAATACCAAGATGAAATGCCTGCCCCACTGCGGCGGCTTCCTGGCCTATCGACAAATGAGCCGGCCCCTTGTGATTATATTCTATGCCTTGGTAGGCTCCGCGAAGTTTGATTTCGTTAAGCATTGTTTCAAAAGTACGGCATATCATCATATCCCGCTGGATTCTAACCAACTGCTCAGAAGAAAAACTCTTTAATTCTTCTTTGATTGTTTTGCTGTATTGATTGACCGGGACAGGTTCAAACCGAATAAAACCTTTCTGACGGGATTGGCTTGGAGAAACCATTTGAGACTTCGGCATTAATCTACTCCTGTTTTTTCACTTTAACTGCACTTTTGTTAACGTTCCAAATCCGGATAAAGCAACTTAATGTTCTGCTGTGCGAAGAAATCACTCCATCGGGGGACAGGCTTTTTTTCAGTTACCACGGTCGATAGAGCACTAAAATCGGTGATCTTGTAAAGAGAAGGACTGTCAAATTTGCTGCTGTCGGCCAATAGGATAAACTCGCGGCAGTTTGTTGCGACAAGGTTGAAAAGATGAGCACTATCGATATCAACGGAAGTCAATCCAAAATCCATACTCATCCCATCACATCCCAGAAATGCACGGTACCCCCTAAGCCTTTCAATCATTTCACAAGCCATGGGGCCGATGGCGTCCATTCGCTCGGGTCTGAATTGACCGCCGAGAATCAGGATATTTAAGCCTGCCGCCCGAAGTTCCTGTGCGATTCGAATGGAATTGACAATCACAGACAATGCTCGTTTAACTCGTAAATGCTCGGTCATCGCGAAACAAGTAGTGCCTGAATCCAAAAAAATCTGGTCGCCGTCCTGTACAAGACCTGATGCCAGGCGTGCTATCTGCTTTTTGGCTTCGATATTGCGCATAGACTTGGAATTAAAGGAATAATCGGAATTTCGAATGAGCGTAGCGCCGCCGTGAGTCAGTTCCAACTGCCCCTGGGCCGCCAATGTGTGGATATCCCTTCGTATCGTAGCTTGCGAGGCACCGATTTGCTCGGCCAGATGCCTAACAGAGACGTATCGCTGTTTATATGCAAGAGCCATTATCTGTTCTCTTCTTTGGTGAATTGCCGCAACCATACAAATTCTCCTTATTCATTGGCGTTTTAAGCTTGCTGGTCGAATTAAATCATATTTTTTCATATATTGCAACATAATTTTGCAAAAAAATGCTTGCTTTGTGATTGATTATGGAATATTTTTAACATAACAAGATAATAATTAAGGCGGGGAACATTATGTACATATTAAGATTGCCTGAAAAACTGTGGTCAGCGTCGGATTTGGTTGTAAGTCAATGGCTTAAAAAACCTGGAGAATCGGCTGAAAAGGGCGAAATACTGTGCATTATCCAAGATGCAACGCAATCGATAGAGATGGAATCGCCGATTTCCGGCGAAGTTTTGAAAGTCCTGGCAGCACCCGGGGCGATTGTAAAGGCAAATGAACCTCTTGGAATAATCGGGCAGAAAGGCGAAAGTGTTTCCAGGGCGGTCAGCAAACTGGAATCTGCAAAAACGGCTAATCAGCAAATACCCGTGGCTGCCGCAGACGAACAATCGGAATATACTGAAATAAGCGGCGATGAACCTGCTCAATCTGAACCTATCGATGAAGTACCCCGCAAAAAACCGGCCAAATCGGCTGGTGCCGGCGGTAAAGTCATACCAATATTAATGCCGCAGGCCGGCCAGAGTATGGAAGAAGGCACCATTGTTGAGTGGAAAGTCAAACCGGGTGATCGAATCGAGACCGGTCAGGTTATTCTTGAAATCGAAACCGACAAGGCGATAATGGAAGTCGAAGCTGTCGATTCGGGCAGATTGGCCCGTATAGTCGCTCAGGAAGATACTATTGTGGAAGTGAAAGTCCCGGTGGCTTATCTGGCGGAAAATGACGCAGATGTCGACGCCTACCTCGCCGCCCAATCCACTATCCAGTCTTCTGCTAAAACAACTGCCGAGCAGCAAAGCCCTGAATCAGAACCACCTGAAGTATCCAAATCACAGGGGCCAAGCCAGAGCCGCGTCCAGGCAGTGACACAGACAGGCCGAGTCAAGACGTCGCCGGCAGCGAGAAAGGTCGCGAAAGAAAAAGGCATTGACCTTGGCTGCGTATCGACCGGTTCCGGACCCGGCGGCAGGATACTCTCAACGGATGTTCTAAAAGCTAAACCGGCCGGTTCCCAAAAACTAAGACGTTCTCTCAGCAAGATGCGGCGGGCCATCGCTCGAACCATGCAGTATTCGAAGCAGAATATCCCGCACTTTTATATAAAGGCAACTGTTAACGCACAATCATTGTACGAAGTGTACCAGCAGACTAAGCAGCAGTTCAAGTGCTCGGTCAATGACTTCGTGACTATGGCCTGTGCCAAAGCAGTGGCCAAACACCCGGCTTTTCGCGGACAATATTGTGACGACGAAATAGTCGAATCGCCCTCAGTGAACATTGGTATAGCGGTGGAAACCGATGAGGGACTGACCGTTCCGGTCTTACTTGATGCCGATAAGATGACGCTGAAATCGCTCGCCCATCGCAGCAGAGAGCTTATTGAAAACGCCCGCAACGGTAAGCTCGAAGGTATAGGCAAGGGGATTTTTACTATTACGAACCTTGGCATGTTTGGTGTGGAAGAATTCTCGGCAATCATCAATCCCCCGGAATCTGCGATATTGGCTGTCGGGGCAATTTGTGAGGATATACAAGTTACCAACGGTGTTGTAGAGCCTACTCGACTGATGACTATATGCCTAAGCGTTGACCATAGAGTTATAGATGGTGTGATGGCGGCTCAATTTATTGGGAGTCTTAAGAAGATACTGGAAAATCCCGAACAGCTTGCAGAATAGTATACTGATATACATAAACAAAGGGACAGATAATGTCAAAGCATTTTCAGATAGCCGTAATTGGAAGCGGGCCGGGCGGTTATATTGCGGCATTGAAAGCGGCCCAGTCCGGCGCAAAAACAGCTATTGTTGAAAAGCATCTTCTTGGCGGAACCTGTCTGAATTACGGCTGTATTCCATCAAAGGCGCTTTTGGCATCAGCCGAGATGATTCATAAGATTAAACGGGCAGATTTTTTTGGAGTCAGCGCAAACAGTTCGGTGACTTATGACTGGCAGATGATACAGAAACGAAAAGATAAGGTTGTCTCCAGGTTGCGACGCGGTGTCAAGGGGCTGTTCGATTCACGCAAAGTCAAGCTTTTTTCCGGCAAAGCCCAACTTGCCGGTCCCGGCAGGGTCAACGTGATAAGTGATAAAGGCGCTCCCGAAACTGTTACAGCGGATTCGATTATTCTGGCGGTTGGTTCGTTCCCCGCCATGATAGCCGGTTGGCCTGATGACAGCGAACTGGTTTGCACTTCAGATGAGGCTTTGCACTGGAAACAACTTCCAAAACGTCTTATTATTGTCGGCGGCGGAGTGGTCGGATGTGAATTCGCCTGCATGATGCACGAATACGGAGTAGATGTCACTATTGTAGAGATAATGGATAATCTCCTGCCCGAAATGGAAACTCAGCTTGGGTCGGCTTTGGCGGATATTTTCATAAAACGAGGTATCAATATCTTTACAAACACCAAAGTTGAGCAGCTCACGGTTCAGGATAAGCGTATTAATGCTGTTTTATCCGACAGCCAGACAATTGAAGCAGGCAAAGTGCTCGTAGCTACAGGGCGAAAAGCAGACACCAGTGACATAGGCCTGGAAAGTGTTGGCCTGGAGAGGGATAGAGGCTTTATTGGGGTCGACGATAAGATGCAGACACCGGTGAAGGGGTATTACTGCGTAGGTGACGCGAACGGCAGATGTCTTCTGGCTCATGCAGCCAGTGCGCAGGCGATGGTGGCGGTTAAAAATGCCCTGGGAGGTAACGAGGGATTTGACCTGCCGATTCCCAGCGCCGTTCATACATTTCCTGAGATTGCATCTGTTGGCATGACTTCTCAGCAAGCTCGGGCTCAGCAGATTCCCGTCAGCATCGGGCAATTTCCAATAGGTCGTCTTGGTAAAGCTATGGCCGTCGGCGAAGAGAGCGGTTTTGTTAAGGTGATTCGTCATCAATCTGAGGGCACATTGCTCGGCGTTCACATGCTCGGCCATAACGCCACTGAAGTAATCGCAAGTGCTACCGCAATGGTCGGTACAAAAGTTAACGCGAACC
>CAZQYB010000131.1:0-7197 GCA_964597535.1 uncultured Pirellulales bacterium
AGTCTCGTGGGTCTTTTATCCGGCCCAGCATCCAGAACGGGACAGTTCGTATAAAACGCGCTGAACTTCTGGGCCAATTCATACAGATAGGCGGTCAGATAATTCGGCCTGTAATCTGCGGCAGCGGCCTCTATTGCCTCGCCGTAACGAATGAGGTATTTTGCCAGGTCCAACTCAGCCGGCTCATTTAGATTTAAGTTTTCTATAGCTTTTATTTCTTTTTCAACCTTTATGTCTTTTTGCTCCGCCTTCCGCACAATCATCGATTTTATCCGTGCGTAGGCGTATTGCATATACGGAGCGGTATTTCCGTCCATCGCCAGCATCTTATTGAAACTGAAAATGTAATCGCTGGTTCGGTTGTTGGAGTAGTCGGCGTATTTTACCGCGCCGATTCCGACGGCCTTTGCAATCTCGGATTTCTTGTCTTTTGGAAGGTCAGGATTTTTTTCTTCGACGACGGCCTTTGCGCGTTCGACGGCTTCATCGAGCAGGTCTTTTAGTTTTACGTTTTCGCCGGAGCGCGTTTTTAACGGCGTGCCCTTTTCACCCAGCACGCTGCCAAAGGTAACGTGCACCAGCTCGGTTTTATCTTTGGCCCAGCCAGCCATCCGCGCCACCGCAAAGACCATTTGAAAGTGCAGACTCTGACGCGCATCGGTCACGTAAACTATTCTGTCTGCCTTCAACTCATCCACGCGATAGCGAATCGCCGCCAAATCCGTCGTCGCATACAAAAACGCCCCATCTGATTTTTGAATAATCAGCGGAAGCGCCTCACCCTCTTTATTCTTGAACCCTTCCGGAAAAACACAAACAGCGCCATCTGATTCTTTGGCCAGGTCAGCTTCATTAAGGTCATCGACCACTTTTGGTAAGTCGTCTTTATATTTGCTCTCGCCGCGCATCCCATCTACCGGCCAGACAATAACCAGCTCTTTGTAAATACCATCGAAATGCCTCAGCGATTCACGAACAATCTGATTCCAAACGGTAAGCCAACGCTGCTCACCTGCATGCAGTCCAGCAATTGCAGCACGCGCCTCTTCTGCAAAATCTTTGTCTTCATCGAAAAGCTGACTGGCCTCTTTGTAGAATGCATCGAGGTCTGCCAGTATTTTTGGAGTAGAGACTTCCTCACCTCTCTTGCTTGCTTCTTTTCGTTTCCTCCAAAGCAGCGCGCAGAGCATCCCGAACTGAGTTCCCCAGTCGCCGATGTGGTTTTGGCGGATGACTTTGTGGCCGAGGAATTCGAGCGTTCGGCAGATGCAATCGCCGATGATAGTGCTTCGCAGGTGACCGACGTGCATTTGCTTGGCGATGTTCGGACCTGAGAAATCAACGACAATAGTCTTCGGCTCCACTACCTTTTCTACGCCGAGGCGATTCTGAGGGCTGGCGTTGATTTCAAGCAGTCTGTCCGCAATAAAATCGGCTTTTAGTCGCAGATTAATAAAACCCGGGCCTGCCACTTCGGGCCTTTCGCAAATATCGTCAACGTCTAAGTTATTGACCACCTGTTCGGCAAGCTTGTGCGGGTCGGTTTTGAGCTTTTTGGCTAACGCCATTACGCCGTTGGCTTGATAATCACCGAATCCTGGGTCAGTAGAAGTTCTTACAATAGCTGGGTAAATACCTGCTCCAGGTGCGTACTGCTTCATCGCTTCGGATATACGTTCTTCAAGTACGTCTTTAACGGTCTTCATCAAATAATCATTAATCAATTATCAATAATCAATCTCTCTGCGTCGCCCCAGAGCAGTTCTAAATCGTAGTAGTCACGGTATTCGCTGTCGAAGATATGGATTACGACATCGATAAAATCGAGCAAAATCCAGCGGGCCTGTTCATAGCCGGCCCGGCCGAAACGCTGAAAGTCCTGTTCTCTTGCCGCCTCGCAGATTTCATCGGCGACGGCCCGCATTTGCCTGTTGCTTGTGCCGGTGGCGATTACAAAATAATCAGTGGCGGGCGATTTGCCCTTCAAATCCAGAACTACAATATCGCTGCAATGCCGTTCAGCCGCCGCCCGAGCGGCAGCCAGAGCAAATGCCCGCGCCTTCGTATCCTGCTTTCTTGCCAAACTGTCTCCTTAATTTCCTTCAATAAGAAAAGGGTGGCCTATATGACCACCCCGATAGATTACACCACACACACATTCAAGTCAACTCTGCAGACAGGCACTCATTTGCCAAATCCGAGCCAGCTCCCTATAATCGGCGAAAATTTCACAATCACGCCGGCAAAGACCACACTTACCATACTCATCAGCTTGATGAGAATATTCAGGCTCGGCCCGGACGTATCCTTAAATGGGTCACCTACTGTATCGCCGACCACGGCCGCCTTGTGAGCGTCCGAGCCTTTTCCGCCGTGAGCGCCTTTTTCGATGTATTTTTTTGCGTTGTCCCAGGCCCCGCCTGCGTTGTTTAGGGTTATGGCCAGGACAAAGCCGCACGTCAGCCCGCCGACCAGAAGTCCGATTACGCCTGCTACGCCGAGAACCAAACCGATAACGACGGGGATTAAAATAGCCAGAAGCGAAGGCAGAATCATCTGCCTTTGCGCTCCCTTTGTCGAGATTGCAACGCACCGGGCATAATCGGGTTTGCCGGAGCCGTCCATAATGCCGGGGATTTCCCTGAACTGCCGGCGGACCTCATTGACCATATCGCCGGCTGTTTTGCCGACGGCCTTCATCGTCATAGCGCAGAAGATAAACGCCATCATACAGCCGATAAACAGCCCGCAGAGCAGCTTCGGATTCATTATACTCAAATCGTAAGCGGCCACGAAGTCGGCCATAGTGGCGGTTGTCACGTTTACCGCCCCTTCAATCTGTTCACCCAACTGGTCCTTGAAGAACGTGATTTTTCCAATGGTGTACGAGCCGCCGGCTTCGGCGGCAAGCCGGCCTATCCAGATGCGGACCGACTCGATTAAGGCCGCCAAAAGTGCCAGAGCTGTCAGGGCCGCTGAGCCGATTGCGAAGCCTTTTCCTGTTGCCGCCGTTGTGTTGCCGAGGGCATCGAGTGCATCGGTTTTTTTCCTGACCTCTTCGCCCAGACCGCTCATCTCGGCGTTACCGCCTGCGTTATCGGCAATTGGGCCGTAAGCATCGGTAGCCAGTGTGATACCAAGCGTTGCCAGCATACCAACAGCCGCAAAGCCAATCCCGTAAAGCCCGAGAGCTATGTGGGTGAAACCTCCGGCAAAGCCATAGGCACAGAGGATGCAGGCGGTAATGGCAATGACAGGCAGGCCCGCCGAATACATACCGGTTGCGAAGCCGTTTATAATTATTGTGGCAGCACCCATCTCGGCCTGGGCCGCCAGTTCGCGAGTCGGCGAATACTCATCAGAAGTATAGAACTCCGTGAACTGGCCGATAAGCACCCCCGCAACCAGACCGGCCACAACGGAACCGAAGATGCCCCAGCTAATCCAGCCCGTTGCAGCCATCACAGCCACCGCAGCAATAATCAATACCGAGCTGCTCAAAGTCCCGGTCAGTAAAGCACGCAGCAGATTCTTCTGCGTGGCATCTTCCCTGCATCGAACGAGGAAAATACCGACGATGGAGAGAATGATGCCTATGCCGGCAACAAACGTTGGGGCCAGAACCGCCTTTAATGGGTCCATTCCCTTCTCTGCCAGTATGTTCATTGACAACGCGGCTCCCAAGGCTGCGGTTGCAAGTATCGAGCCGCAGTAGCTCTCGAACAGGTCCGCGCCCATTCCCGCAACGTCACCGACATTATCGCCCACGTTGTCGGCGATTGTGGCAGGATTGCGAGGGTCGTCTTCAGGAATGCCCGCCTCGACCTTACCGACAAGGTCGGCGCCAACATCGGCGGCCTTGGTATAAATGCCGCCGCCGACACGGGCAAATAAGGCCTGGGTAGAGGCGCCCATGGCAAAGGTGACCATCGTCGTGGTAATCTCCACGAGTTTATGGTCTGGGTGCATTCCTTTGGGTACGAGTGTCAGCCCGAGGAATTCAAGGCCGTTTTGCATATGTTCGGCTGTGTAGATGAGCTTGTCTAAAATCAGATACCAGATTGTGATATTGAAAAGGCCGAACCCGACGACAATAAGGCCCATCACAGCACCGCTGCGAAAGGCCACCTGCAAGGCGGCATTTAGACTTTTGGTTGCGCCCTGGGCGGTTCGGGCCGAGGCATTGGTCGCCGTCTTCATACCGAGGAAGCCGCACAGTGCGCTAAAGAAACCCGCTGTCAAAAATGCCACCGGTACAAAGGGATTCTGGACGCCGAAATACGCAAGGGCCACAAAGACAATGAAGAGGATTACAAAAACAACGGATACAATCTTGTACTGGCTGAAAAGATACGCGTAAGCGCCTTCCCGGACGTGCCCGGCTATTTCAACCATTTTCTCATTGCCTTCGGAGGTAGCCATCATCTTCCTGTAAAAGATGTAGGCGATAATCAAAGCAATCACTGAGGCAACAGGCGCAATCCACCACGTGATCGGAATGTTGCGTCCAGCGGCTGGAATTGCATATTCTGCCGCCGCCGTTGCCGTGGCAGTAAGGAAAAACGTCGGTACTAAAAATGCAACTGAGTTCTTGAAAATGTTCATTTTTCTGCTTCCTCGGAATTCAACTATAATCTGCTTATGTACCCAGTGAACGTAAAATTGCTCTACAGTCTAATCGAATAAAAACGTTTTGCAAGTGTTTTGTTGCGAAAACCGAAGAACTTAAAAACCAAAGACGCAAAAACAAAGCATAAAACTCGAAACTTTTGAATCTTGAATTATGGTTTCCGGTTTTTAGCTTTGAGTTTTCACTTTTTACGTGTGATATTCTGCGTTGATTCTTACATATTCGCTGCTCAGGTCACAGCCGTAGCAAAAATCGCTCACGTCTCCCGCGTCCAAATCCACTGTTATCGTGTGCTCTTTCTGTGAAATAACCTTACTTGCCTTTTTAGCATCAAACTTTTTAGGCGCACCATTCTTAAACACCGTTATATCACCGAGCTTGCAGGAAAGCCTGTTCGGATTCAGTTTCACGCCTGCCGAGCCGACCGCACAGATAATTCTGCCCCAGTTAGGGTCCGCGCCTCGCACCGCGCACTTTACCAGCGGATAATTGGCCACCGCCCTCGCCGCCTTTGCAGCGTCGGCCTTTGTGGCGGCGCCTTTAACGATGACCTTGAACATTCGCGTCGCACCCTCGGCGTCGAGCGCCATCTGTTTGGCCAAATCGTCACACAAATCGCTCAGTGCATTGGCAAATTTCTTATAGCGTGGGCATTGACTCACTATCGGGCGGTTGCCTGCTAAGCCGGAGGCAAGAATTATGGCGGTATCATTAGTGCTTTGATGGCCGTCAACGGTCAGCTTGTTCAGCGAATTGCCGACAGCGTTTTTCAACGCCTTGGCCAACAGCGCTTTCGTTATCGCGACATCGGTAGTGATAAACAAAAGCGTCGTTGCCATATTCGGAGCAATCATCCCAGCCCCTTTGACGGCGCCGGCTATCGTAACTTCCCTGCCGGATATTTCGAGCCGGCGGACGGCCTGTTTCGGCCTGGTATCGGTTGTCATTATCGCCTTTGCAAAATCCGAGCCCGCTTTAGCCGAAGCTGAAAGCTTCGTTACCGCTTTTGAAATACCGGCGGCAATTTTGTCAATTGGCAATTGCTCACCAATGATGCCTGTTGAAGCTATAAGGATGCTGTGCGGGTCAACCTCAATTTGCTCGGCTGTTTCAGAACACATCTCTATTGCGTTTTTGATTCCCGCCCGTCCGGTGCAGCAATTGGCATTGCCGGAATTGACAATTACCGCCGAGATACTGGTGCTTTTGGCGTGCTGTTTGCACACCTGCACCGCTGCTGAAACAATTTTGTTGGTTGTAAACAGTGCCGCCGTCTTTGCGCCGGTCGGGCAGACAATGAGACCCAAATCGGCCTTGCCTGATTTCTTAACGCCGCAATGAACCCCCGCCGCCAAAAATCCTTTCGGTGCAGTAATAGTATTATTAGCCATATATCTTCTCTACCTGTCATTCCCGCCCAGGCGGAAAGCTGTTTAACAACTTGTCATTCCTGCGAAGGCAGGAATCCATTTAACTGCCGAAATCCTAACATAAACCACAGAATTAATCTATTGCTGAAGGAAAAAAGAGCTTTACATCCCCGCTGGCCGGTATAATATTTTTGTACAGTTTTCCCGTTGAATAGCTGAGAGAGTTAGCAAAATGTTGGATACACTAAACTATCCTATTATCTGGTATGTAATAGGTATCCTGTCAGCGATTGTGGCATACCTTGCTTGGAATTGGCTGCGCTTGATTATGGCGAATCGTTCTCTGCGGGCAGGAGAAGACGCACATACATTTGAGAGCACAAGCCCTTCGGAACAGCAGAAACAAGCCCTGAAACAAATAAAAGCCTGCCAGAAGCGTCTTTTCCTCCAGCGTAAAGTTAATCCCGACTGGATGGAACCACTCAAAACTGAGTTACCTCGGCTTGTTGAAGAAATTGCGAGGACATATTATCCCAAGGCAACAAACCCGGTTCTTGCGCCGGGCATAAGTGAATTTGCCCGTGCAATTGAACTTTTCGCGAATGACATCGCATCTTTCCTGCAAGACACCAAACCAGGCCGCCTAATTGACACAAGTGCGCATACGGTCAAGCGGACGTATGAAGTAACAAAGAGTATTGTCAAAGATAAGCGTCTTAAAGAAACGCTCAAGTGGTATAAGCACGTTCGTCCTATAATCCAGATAGCAAAAATTAACTCGCCAGTAATGTGGGTATCCCTCTTGACTAAGAATTTGGCAGGCCGTATTGGCCAGGTGACAATTATCGGCCTTGCAGGTAAATGGTCAATTGAGTTATACAGTGGCAACTTGAGACAACAAAAAACCAGGCGGCGTAACAGTTTTGTATCTACACCGGAAGAATGAATAAATAGAAACAGATTCCTACTTTCTGTGTCTGGATTGCTTAAGTTAATCCATTTATAGCTTTGGCAATCCTCAAATCAACTTCCAGGCCCTCTAAGATATTTTCGGAATTGATAATCCCTAAAGACACAGCTTCCTTGTGCAGCGCCTCATAAATAGAGAGGGCCTGTTTATAGGAGATATTTTCCTCCTCGACTAATTTTCGATAAAACTTACTCAATCTAAGGTTGTTTCTTATCATTGTTTATTTC
>CAZQYB010000132.1:0-7160 GCA_964597535.1 uncultured Pirellulales bacterium
GTTCAAGTTTATTCAGATGCGCGAGAGTTTGACTTTTCCACAGGCCATAGAAAGACTGGCCGAACGCGTCGGTATAAAAATACAACCAACCAAAACTCCAAAGCATAAAAGTGGACAGCCGGAGGTTGACCCAAACAAGCTGGCGAAGGTCAACGCCTGGGCTGTTAAATATTTCCAGAAAAATCTCTACGATAAACAAAAAGGCAAATCAGCACGCGAATATCTTGCCGGAAGAAAAATAGATGCCGAAAGCACAAAGAAATGGCAGCTTGGCTTAGCTATCGATTCGCAGGATGATTTGCTCAAAGCAGCGAAAGCCAGAGTCATCCCAACAAAGCTGCTCGAGCAGGCAGGGCTGGTTGTAAACCAGAACGGCAGTGGAATTCGTGACAAATTTATAAACCGACTGATGTTTCCCATCGCCGACGTAACCGACAGGGTAATCGGCTTCGGCGGGCGAACACTGGATGAAAAAGGCGCTAAGTACATAAATTCGCCGGCAACAGCGCTATTCGATAAGAGTAATTCAATATATGGCCTTCAGCACGCCCGGCATCAGATTGTCTCTACAGGCACTGCCGTCGTCGTGGAGGGCTATACCGACTGCATAATGGCACACAGCAAAGGCATCACAAATGTTGTTGCAGCCCTGGGCACCAGTTTTACTACCGGCCACGCACGCATCCTGCGCAGGTATGCAAAAGAAATAGTCCTGGTATTCGATAGTGACACTGCAGGCATTGAAGCTGCAAACAGGGCGCTGGAAATTTGTATCGCCCAGCGTATTGATATTAAACTTGCGTCAGTTCCGGAGGGTAAAGACCCGTGTGATTTTCTGCTGAGCGCCGGCAAAGAACGATTTGAACAATTGCTGGAAGAGGCCGTTGATGTCTTTGAGTTCAAATGGAGCAGGTTGACACAAAATTTCACCACCGATGGTGCGCTCATTGACAAGAAGGCGGCGGTCGAAGAGTTTTTACAGACGATAGCCACGAGCTTATGGGCGGGCAAGCTGGCGCCCATAGACAGAGGGTTGATAGTCAATCGGCTTTCGAAAATTATCGGCCTCAGCCCCAAAGAGATAAACGCCGAGTTACGCAGAAAAGTTGGAAGGCTTGCAAGAGCCGCAACCTACCGCGATACAACCGGCGCCGGAACCCCAAAAGTACAAACTATAGATTTCGGCCGGGGCTTCTTTGCCGTAGCTCAACGCGAGATACTGGAAGTCCTGCTGAACAAGCCCGAACTGTTTGAGATTGTAAAGCAAAAAATCACAACAGAAACCTTTGATGTGCCCATCTTGAAGCAGATAGCAGATGTCCTGTTTGAAACACTGAGTACCGAACCGGCAGTTTCTTTAACAGCCGTCTTAGCTAAAGCAGAATCGCCGCAGGAAAGCAGCGCAATTGTCCAACTGGCCCAGGCCGGCGAAGAGAAAGCTAACTTTCAATCTCGCCTCACCGGTGCCCTGGATGCAATACAGCGGCATCAGGCACAGAAAAGAAAGACCGAAATCAAGGCAATAGATGACAAAACCCGGTTCCTACAGCGTTTTTCTGAGGATACTGTAAAACAAAATCCCCATAACATAGGTATGGTTTAATGGTTGATAATCCGATAACCAATAATCAATAGAAAATAATCAATAGTCAATTACACAGGAACGTCGATTGTGGCAAAAAAAGAAACAAAGACAGGCAAACCGGATACCCCTGATAAACTCGGCGGTGACGGCAGGCCCCCGGTAAACTATAGAATCAAATACGCTGAAGGGCAGATAAGAGCGCTTATTGAAAAGGGCAAAAAAAGGGGCTACCTTACATACGAAGAGATGAACGATGAGCTGCCTGAGGAGGCCGTAACTCCAGCCCGCCTTGACAGTCTATTGATGACGCTGGACGAGATGGGTATCAACCTGCTGGACGAAGCGGATGTTGAAAAGCAGGTAGAAGAAGAGTTTGAATCAACTGAAGAGCCCTTCGGCAAGCAAAAAGCCGCCGATAAAAAGCATCTCAAAGAGGATGAACTGCTCGAGAAAGAGCTCGTGGGCGAGGAAGTTGTCCACCGGATTGATGACCCTATAAGAATGTATCTGACCCAAATGGGTGTGATCCCCCTGCTGACAAGAGCAAATGAGATTTCCCTTGCACGAAAAATAGAACTTGCGCGTATGGCTTTTAGAAGAAAGATGCTCGAAAGCGACTATTGTGCGAGAAACGCCGTCGATATAATTCAGCAAGTTCACGATGGCACGCTGTCATTCGATAGAACAATGAAGATTAGTACGGCCGAGAATCTCGTAAGGTCGGTAATAAAGAAACGCATCCCTGACAACATTAAAACGGCGAACCAACTGCTAAATGCCAACCACACTCTATTTAAGAAATTTCTCCAGGCCGAAAACCCCACAATCAGCAAACGCATATTAAAGAAAATACATCGAAACAAACGCAAAATCGCATCGCTGCTCGAAGAGCTTAGCCTGCGAACGAGCAGAATTCAACCAATGAAAACCAAACTTCACGGTATTAGTCAAAAGTTCCATCAATTAGAACGGACTATCGCCGACGGCGCCAATCAGGATTACATACCCGAAGATATCGACGCGATGAAACAGGAATTAGAAGGCCTTCAGGAATTGGTTATGGAAACACCTAAACAACTTGATAAAAGAATGCGTACCATCGATAGACTCTTTAACCAATACGAGGAAGCTAAACGTAGCCTCTCAAGTGCAAACCTCAGACTGGTGGTTTCAATTGCTAAAAAATATCGCAATCGCGGCTTGAGCTTTCTGGATATAATCCAGGAAGGCAACAGCGGTCTGATGCGAGCGGTCGATAAATATGAATACCGCAGGGGATATAAATTCAGCACCTATGCCACCTGGTGGATTCGACAGGCAATTACGCGGGCGATTGCCGACCATGCACGAACGATTCGCATTCCCGTCCATATGATAGAGACAATGAGCAGACTGCGAAATGCAAGCAGAAATCTCCTGCAGAAACTCGGCAGAGAAGCTACCATTGAAGAAATCGCCGATGAAGCCAATATGAGTCTGGAGGAGACCCGCAGAGTTCTCAAAATTTCCAAACATCCAATCAGTCTTGACAGGCCCATCGGCGAGAGCGAAGACAGCTACTTCGGCGATTTTATCGAGGATGACGATGTCGATTCTCCGGTGACCTCCGCCGCACAGGAGATGCTCAAAGAAAGAATCGATGTGGTGCTGAAAACACTTTCGTATCGCGAACGCGAGATTATCAAGCTGCGCTACGGAATCGGCGACGGGTATACCTATACGCTGGAGGAGGTCGGCAGAATCTTCAAGGTCACCCGCGAACGCGTTAGACAGGTCGAGGCAAAGGCCATACGGAAACTGCAGCACCCCGTCCGGTCGCGAAAGCTCGAAGGATTTCTGGACCATAAGACGGTGTGAGTAGAGAGTAGTGAGTAGAGAGTAGTGAGTAGAGAGTAGAGAGTAGTGAGTAGTGAGTAGAGAGTAGAGAGTAGTGAGTAGTGAGTAGTGACTGAATGGGGCATAAGGGTTTGCTTATACCCTTATTTTTTTGCGCTCGCAGGTGCGGTTTTGGGGGGAAATTAAAGATTAAAATGTAAAATGCAAAAAGAAAAAGATGAGCGACCCCCTTAGAGTAAAAGGCACTCTAGACAAGGGGGCAGGAGCGGGCAGAATTTTATGTGTTGACGGGGATTAGAATATGGGGTATTTTTGGGCGTGAAAGATAACTGCACCCAAGAGCGGAGAACTTCCTCGAATCGCCGGTTTGTCAACACGAGATACGCTTCACCATATACGAGATACGAATTTAAAGGCGGGAATTGTGGTTTTGGGTAGTGTTTAACAGGAAAAAGAGGTCTTTTAGGGAGATAGTATGGCAGAGGGCATAGAAAGCTTGAAAAGCAAGGTTGAAGAACTTCAAAAAGAAATTGCAAAACTCAAATCAAGCATTAAGAAGAAAAAATTCGGGCTTGTTTGGATGGATGTACCAGAGTCCTACGGCGATGAATACGAAAACGCTTTGCCGGTCTTAAAGGAGGTTCCAGATAAGGCCGTTGTCAATGACGATGACAAACCTACCCATATCCTTATTGAAGGCGACAATTACCACGCCCTGACCTGCCTGAATTATACTCACAAAGGCAAAATAGATGTTATTTATATTGACCCGCCATATAACACAGGGGCTAAAGACTGGAAATACAATAATAACTATGTCGATGAAAACGACCCGTGGAGACACAGTAAGTGGGTTAATTTTATGAATAACAGATTGAGGGTTGCAAAAAATCTGTTGAAGAAAAACGGTGTTATATGCGTAACTATTGATAATTACGAAGTACACAATTTAAGACTTCTAATGGAAGAAGTCTTTCATGATGTGGACATCGTGATAACTGTTATAGAGCACAATTTTAGAGGTAGAGCAAAGAATAATTTCGCACTTACTCATGAGTATGCTATTTGGGGAATTCCTAAAGGCAGAGATATTATAACGAGATTGAAAGATATATCTGGGGATATTAAGCGTAACTTGAGAAGGACAGGCCAAGGGTCAAGAAGAAAAGAATCACCAACACTTTTTTTGGGGATAGAAGTTGACAAAAAAAGCTTAGATATTTTATCTGTTACTGAACCTATCGAAGAGGATGAGAGATTGCCGGATACCCAAAAAGAGGGAACGGAATATGTATTTCCAATAGATAGCAACGGAGTTGAAAGACGCTGGTATTATGGCCCAAAAACAATTATTGAAGGTGTTAAGAATGGCACACTATGGGCCAAAAGAATAAAAGGCAGGATCGAAATACATTACTACAAGCCTGGTCAGCCAATGAGAAGAAAATCAGTATGGTCGGGGCCGAAATATGATGGTAGTACATACGGCTCAGAGTTATTAACGGAAATAATAGGGGAAAATGATTTTCCTTTTCCTAAAAGCGTGTATGCAGTGCAGGAATGTATTGAAGCGGCTAATAATAGTAAAAATGCAATAATTTTAGATTTCTTTGCCGGTTCTGGTACAACGGCCCACGCTGTAATGGAGATGAACAAGCAAGATGGGGGTAACAGGCAATGTATTGTTTGCACAAATAACGAAAACAATATCTGCGAAGAAATAACTTATCCGAGAATCAAGAAAGTAATAAATGGCTATGAATTTAAGGGAAAGGATAAAGAGGTCTTGTTAGAAAAAAAACTCAATCTTACAAGTTTTAAAAAAGCACCAAAAATACTTGAAGAAATCGAAGCGATTAAAACATTGGAGGGAGCTAACTTTGATAAGTTTGAAACTAAGATAGAAGATAATCATATCAGGTTGATTGGCATAAAAGAAATTACAGACAAAAAAGATGGCCTTGGTGGCTCACTCAAATATTACAAAACAGATTTTATCGGCCAAAATAATATCATTAATGCTACAGACAAGGACAAAATTGAGCTTGCTCATCAGGCAGGTGACCTACTTGCCATTGCAGAAAATACCTTATACAAGGTCAAAGAAAACAATTTCTGGCAGTTTTATGAAAACTCCGAAAGATATACGGCGGTTTACTTCAGGGAGGAACTGGATGAGTTTGAGGCGTTTGTTGAAAAGGTGGAGGGGATGGAGTATCCGGTAACGGTGTATGTGTTTAGCTGGGGGGATGATGAGTTTGAAGCAGAGTTTGAGCATATTGAAGGGGTAAAGGTCAAAACGATACCGCTGCCAATTCTTGAAATTTATAAGAGCATCTATAATCTGGGATAAAAATGAG
Source organism: uncultured Pirellulales bacterium (assembly GCA_964597535.1). Taxonomy (GTDB): domain Bacteria; phylum Planctomycetota; class Phycisphaerae; order Sedimentisphaerales; family Anaerobacaceae; genus CAZQYB01. The sequence goes on from CAZQYB010000132.1 coordinate 5,782, forward strand.
TGTCTTAAGTCCGTTAGGGTTTCAAAAAGAAGCCATTGATAAGCTTGTTATTTCATTTCTAAAACTTTGGCGGGGCAGTAACCGACAAGCACCGCTGGTCTTCAAGTCACCAACGGGAAGCGGTAAAACGTTTATGATGGCCAGCTTTATAAACGAGCTTAATAATCTTCCGCAGTGGGATGAGGACAAGGCGTTTATCTGGATAACATTCAGCGATGACCTTGCGATGCAGAGCAAGAAAAAGTTTGAAAACTATTTTGAGAATATGCTCAAAAACGATTTGCTGACGGTCAATGAGCTTGACAAGGGTCAGCTGCGTAAGAATGAAATCCTTTTTATTAACTGGCAAAAACTTGTTTCGAGGCGTGCTGAGGACAGGCGACTGAGACGACCCAAAGATGAATCAAATCACAAAGAAACGGGTGTTTATTTTGAGGATTTTATAGACAATACACACGAAGACCACAGAGAGATCATTTTAGTTGTGGATGAATCGCATACGCACAAGACAACGGAACTCGCAGGAGATATTATCAATAAAATCAATCCACGAATTATTATCGATGTATCAGCAACACCTGATAATATACCAAGTGCCGAAGATATTGAGGAGGAAAGATCAGGATTTGTTAATGTCAAGAGGGATGATGTTGTAAACGAAGGGCTGATAAAGGAAAAAATCGTTGTGCAGACAGAGGAAGAATTGCAGCGGTATGGGGAAGGTGATCTGGATGAGATTCTTTTGAAACTTGGTCTTATCCAAAGAGAAACGCTTAGACAACAGTTTGCAGCACTTGGTAAAAATATCAATCCTTTGGTGCTTATACAACTTCCTAACGATGACCAGAGACTACATGAGATTGGTCAAAAGAAGAAAGAGGATGTTGTTCTGGATTTCCTGAGAAGCAGAGGAGTAGATACAGAATCTAAGGTTGCCATGTGGTTTGACAAGCACAAAAAGAATCTTGAATTTATAGAAGAAAATGACAGCGAAGTTGATTTTATGTTGTTCAAACAAGCTGCCGGTACAGGCTGGGATTGTCCGAGAGCGCATATCCTGGTTATGTTCAGAGAAATACAGAGTACGACTTTCTATGCTCAAACGGTTGGGCGGATACTGAGGATGGCTGAGCCGGAAAAGTCATCCGATTATAAAAATACACCCGAACTTAGAACAGGTTTTCTGTACACGAATTACCGCAGAAATGAAATAAAGGATATTCAGGAAGTAACAGGCAATAGGCCCGCCACATTCTTTAGCTGGATAAAGGATGAACATAAAAACGAGTTAGATGATTTTAGTCTGCCGTCGGAGTTTATCCAACGTGTTGAATATGGTGACTTGGCGTTCTCTGCAAAGTTTCAGAGGTCTCTGGCAA
>CAZQYB010000133.1:0-4938 GCA_964597535.1 uncultured Pirellulales bacterium
AGTGAACCGCCGGCTCTGTCATATAATCTGCAACCGTCTTGTTCTTTGCGTCCTCGCCTTCCTGGAACAGCCCCAACAGGTCCTTCTCCGTAATAATCCCCACTAAGGCCATGTCCTCCTCTACGACCGGCATCCCTGCGACCTTGTTCTCCAATAGAATCTTCAACGCTTGTGCCGCCGGCGTATCCCTGCTTGTACTAACCACTTCGCGCGTCATAATGTCTTTAGCTCTTAGCATTTCGACCTCCGGCTAATAATAACCATTCACTATTCATTAACTCCCATTAATCATTCGTCAATAATCCTTAATCATTTAATATGCTGTTCCCGGCCGGTCAAATGTTGATAAAAAAACCTCGCCTATTTCGTTGAAGTTCTCCACTCACGGGTTTACCCCGTGAGATCTTTTTTTCTATCTCACTGGGGTGCATCACGCCTTTATGAACAGAAAATAACAACAAAGAAGGGAAAAGTCAAAAACAAAATCCGTGCAGAACACCTACGCCTGTGGATTGTCGCCGCCGGCGGGACCTGCTTCTCGCTTGCCGGGCTCATCCTTCAAAGCGGCTATAATCTCACGCTTTAAGCCCTCAAAGTAGATAATCGCACCGGCAATGGCAACGATAATACCTCCCGGCACGATATATGCTCCCTCAACGCGGTCATGCCTCGCTAGGAAGGCTAACGAGAGGCCCAAGAACAAAAGAACTATAGCCCAGCATTTCATTTCTCTTCTCCACAGGACGATTACTGTATCTTTCTCGAGCAGACATTGGCATTCTAACGCTTCCCGCCTTCATCTGCTTCCAACTTTCACGCCACAAAATACCCCAAATCAACGAAAAAGGCAAAGGGAAAAATGCAAGCATTTTTGGTGATTGGTTAATGGTAATTGGTGAATAGTAGCTGGCCGAGATTGCCGCGGCCTGTCGGCCTCGCAATAACTTTTTAACAGATTCCTCGGCCCCCCAATCAGGTAGGGGCAAGCTGCTCTCGGAATGACAAAGAAGTGGATTCCTGCCCCCCCAATCAGGTAGGGGCAAGCTTCGCGGGAATGACAAGGGGCACAAGGGAAAAGGGGCACGTATTATGTTCTGCGTTTTCTGAGCAATGCCAGGCCGCCCAGAGCGAAGAGTAAAAGTGTGGCCGGCTCGGGCACAACGTTAATCGTCAGATTGTCAAAGCCGCCCTCATTGGAGGTTAATCTGACCATCATGATTTGGCCGAGGTTTTGCCCAGTTGTGTCAACGGTCTGCCAGGCCATTGATGAACTTTCTACCGAGAATGAACCGAGGGTGCCAATCACCTCAAAAGTTGTAGCACCTAACCAATCCTGGAAATCAATGGCGGCATAATCAACGTACTCGCCCGGGCCGAGGTCAAATGTTATCTCGTCAATAGCGGGCCACAAGTATAATGCATAGCCAGTTGGGTAGGGTGGGCCTACATCATCGAGGAGGCCCCAACCGTCAACAGGCAGAAGATTATGATTGAAAATTGAGCTGGCAAGTCCAGGCTGGCTGGGATTAGAGTCATCCTCAAAGTCCTCCACATACACTGCAGCCGGAGCAGATGAGGATAACATTAAACACGTAATTAACGCAAAAAACAAAAGATGCAGGTTAATCATACCCAGTCTGTGGGATTGTGAATCAAACGCTGCAATAATCGGGGAAAGGAAAACATTTTGAATTTTCATTTTTTCCCCCTTCGAGAAAGCATTCTTCCGCAACAAAAGCGAATGTTTCTCAACATTTAGTACGTTTGGTAAACAATTCTGCTGTGGATGAAAGCTCGATAGGAAAGAATGGAGCCTTCTCACCACCATTCTACCTTGGAAATAAAATATCGTGTTGAGAGAAAAATGTCAAGAAAAAAGTCCTATAAAAGTGAAATTTTTTGCAGAAATCAGGAATAGGAGCCGAAAAACGCGGTTTTGCCAGTTGCCAAGGGCCAGGGATAGGAGTCAATTTTTAGTTTTTAGTGCTTAGTTTTGAGTTGAAAACGAGATTGCCACGGCCAGTCGGCCTCGCAATGACATCATAATGAATTCAATTTAATCCACGTAATCCGCGATTACCTATTTCTTCGGGCCTTCGTGGCTACTTTTTTCTTCTTCCTGCCGAGGATTTGGTCGGCTTCTTCGGTTGTCTGCGGCGGCCATTTACCTTCCGACTGCAATTTTTTTAGATGGTCCAATTCTTCTAAGCTTATAATGGTTCGACACTTCGGAAACCTGTTACAGCCCAGGAAAGGCCCTCTCTTGCTCTGTCTGATTACCAATTCGCCCTCTTTGCACTTGTAACACTTTACGCCGGTCGGCTTAGGCGGCGGCTTCGGCGGCAGAGGGTTGCCGTCCTTGTCGAGACTTAGTATGGTTTTACAGTTCGGATAGTCGCTGCAACCTAAGAACGGCCCGAATCTGCCGCTCTTATGCACCATTGGTTTGCCGCAGACCGGGCATTTATGTTCGCTTTTCTTTTCTTCAATCATCTTACCTTCCTTATCGCATGGCGAGGCAAACTTACATTCCGGATACGCCGAGCAGCTTAGAAACTTTCCGTTCTTGCCGAACCGGTAAACAAGTTCCCGGCCGCACTTCGGGCACTCATATTCGCTGGGGGTGGTCTCGGCCTTGGCATGTTTCATGTTAACCTGAGCAGCATCGAGACTTTGCTTGAACGGGCCGTAAAACTCTTTCAAAACGCCGAGCCAGTCGAGGTGCTGTTCTTCGATTTTGTCAAGCTCCTCTTCCATATGGCGGGTGAAAGCAATGTCCATTATTTTTGGAAAATACTCGTTGAGTTTGTCGGTAACTATCTCGCCGAGGTCGGTGGCGAAAAACTTCTTCTCTTTCTGCTCGACGTAACGCCTGTCCTGGATGGTGCTGATGATTGCGGCGTAGGTGCTCGGCCGACCGATGCCTTCTCTTTCCAGCGCCTTTACCAGTGAGCCCTCGGTATATCGGGCAGGCGGCTTGGTAAAATGCTGCTCGCATTTTATATCAACTGCCGACACTCTCTGATTTGGTTTGAGTGCGGGCAATTGCTGCTGGGTCGATGTGGTAGGCCAGATTTTGGTAAAGCCGTCGAAAAGCAAAACTCGGCCGCCGGCTTTGTACAGGCACCGGCCAACAGAGGTCTCAGCTATGATACTCAGGTTTGTTACATCCCACCTGGCCGGCGTCATTTGGCAGGCGGTGAAACGCCGCCATATCAAATCATAGAGCTTGAACTGCTCATCGGTTACCAGCGGCTTTATATCAGTGGGCGTAAGGTCAACATCGGTGGGATGGATGGCCTCGTGCGCCTGCTGGGCCGTTTTCTTTGAGGCATAGACCTTCGCTTTCTCAGGCAGATACGCCGGGCCGAGGTTGGTACTGATATAGCTGCGTGCCTCGTTCAGAGCTTCGGGCGAGAGGTGGGTACTGTCTGTTCTCATATAAGTAATGAGTCCGAGAAAACCCATTGAGCCAAGGTCGATACCTTCATACAACTGCTGAGCTACCGCCATAGTTCTTTTTGCCGTAAAACCCAACTGGTTCGCGGCCGTCTGCTGCAGCGTGGAAGTGATAAAAGGAGCCCCCGGCTGGGAAACCGATTGCTTCGTTTCCACATCGGCGACCTTAAACTCCGCTTCCTTTACTGCGCTGAACACCCTCTCGGCTTGTTCTCTGTTGGATGCTCCGAACTTCTCGTCACCGACGCTGTGTAATTCAGCCTTAAAGGCGTTGTGTTTTGTGAGCCATCTGTTTTGTTCTGCGAGGGTGGGCGGCTTATCTTTGTCCGTTTTCGGCGTGACGAAATCAAGCCAATCCCGGGTATAGTCACTTTGCAAATCGGCGGTAAAAACCGCGGGGATGAGCCAGTATTCCTCCTGTTTGAAGTCGCGGATTTCCTTTTCTTTCTCGACGATTATCTTCACCGAAACGGATTGGACCCGGCCGGCGGAAAGACCTCTGGCAACTTTTTTCCACAGCAGAGGACTTATTTTATAACCGACGATTCTATCGAGGATTCGCCTGGCCTGCTGTGCCATAACTTTGTCCATATCGACCTTGCCCGGCTCCGCAAACGCACGTGTAACCGCCGCTTTGGTTATGGCGTTGAAAATCACGCGGTAAGTCTTTTCGTCCGGCACGCCGAGGATTTGTGCCAGGTGCCAGGCGATTGCTTCGCCTTCACGGTCGAGGTCGGTGGCCAGATAAAGTTTATCACATTTTTTTGCAGCGGCCTTTAAGGATATTACCGTGCGTTTTTTGCCGGGCATTATATCGTAAGTCGGCTCAAAATTATTTTCCAAGTCAACGTTCAAACCCTTTGAAGGCAGGTCGCGGATGTGACCCATCGAGGATTTTACCTCGAAGCCCGAGCCGAGATATTTGTTTATCGTTTTCGCCTTGGCCGGCGATTCGACAATTACCAGAGATTTATTTTTAGATGAAGCCGATTTTGCCATAAATAAACCTCGTGTCTCAATCGCTCGTATTTCGTATTTCGCCGCACGAGATGCGATTGGCGATTCGCCAATTACGATTTACTATTCACTAATCGGCGATTTCCTCAAAAAAATTTAGAATTGGACAAATACAGGCGGATTGCAGGAATGTCAAGAAAAAACAATTTTCGAATGTTTAGGCCGTTTTCAGGAGCTGAGCGAGCAAATGTTTTAATTTTCGGATGGCATTTCCGCGATGAGATATTGCGTTTTTTTCTTCGCGAGTTAGCTGGGCAACGGTTTTGTTCAATTGCGGCACAAAGAAAATCGGGTCGTAGCCGAAACCGTTCCTGCCGATTTCTCTTTCAGCTATCAGGCCTTCCAGCGTCCCCTCAGTTTCAATCAGGATTTTTTCGGGGCTTGCAAGACACAAGTGACACACAAATCTTGCCGTTCTTTTTTCTTTTGGTAATCCTTCCAAAAGTTTCAGGACCTTAGCCA
>CAZQYB010000133.1:4948-7087 GCA_964597535.1 uncultured Pirellulales bacterium
CCATATTTTTGCGGTCGAGCAGTGTCCTGTCCTTTTCTTTTCCGCCGGAGAACCGAGCGGATTTTACGCCGGGCGACCCATCAAGAGCGTCAACTACCAGGCCTGAGTCATCGGCGATTGTCCACAGTTCGGTCGCTTTCGCGTAGCCGACTGCTTTTTTGCGGGCATTCTCAGCAAAGGTGGCGCCGTCTTCTTCAATTTCAGCGATTTTGTCAAAATCCGAGAGACTCAGCCATTGAACATCAGCACCCAGTAAAGCCCTCAACTCAGCAATCTTACCGGGATTCGTAGTAGCAACGAGAATTTTGCGTTTCATGATGTTTCGGTTGTGTATTGTATTTTTCCTTTTCCAATTTTTTCTTCAGCTTCACTTACAAAACTAAGCAGACCAGGGAATGCCATAACTGGAACTTTGGCAGTTTTCTTGGGCAATTGTCCGGAGATGAGCCAGTACTTGCCTTTCTTATGTTTTTTTATCCTCACAGGCAATTCCTCGCCTGCAAACAGAAGATAATTTGTACCCATAATGCCACCGAAAATGACACCGACATAATCGTCTGCCACCGTAATGCCCCAGTGCTTTCTAATTATGTTTTGTGAGAGAATAATCTTGCCGAATATGAACAGCCCGGAAGCTACAATAATCCCACCAATTATAAACCAAGTACTGCGGTTAGCACTTGCATGAGAGAAAATAAGCAGCAGCAGGGCTGTCATCATGATAGCGTATGCAATTCCGCAAACCCAGAATTTCCTGATCTTGTCAGTGCGAATCCAAGCATCGGCCACAGACGAAGTGCACTCAGCCATTAAAACTATCTCCTTGTTTCGTAAGCGCCAATTGATTGGCCCGAGGCCATTCGCCTAACCCATCAACTTTTTCAAAAGTGCCCGTTGGAAGTGGAGGCGGTTTTCGGCCTGGTCGAATATAATCGAATTGGGCGATTCGGCAACTTCATCGGTGATTTCAAAGCCGCGATAGGCCGGCAAACAGTGCATAATCTTCGCATTCTCAGGTGCGGATTTGAGAAGTTTGGCATTAACCTGGAAACCAGCGAAGTCCGCACGGCGCTTTTTCTTTTCGTCCTCCTGGCCCATACTGACCCAGGTGTCGGTGTAAATGATATTGGCGTCGGCAACGGCTTCGGCGGCGTCGTTGGTTTGTGAGACGCTCCGGGCCGATGTCTGATTAGCCGTCTTGATAGATTCGGCATCGAGTTCGTAGCCGGCAGGCGAAGCAACGACCATTTTCATGCTCAGCTTTCCACAGGCGAACGCAAGCGAGCGGGCCACGTTATTGCCGTCACCGATGAAGGCGATTTTCACGCCATCCAGTTCCCCACAATGCTCCTGAATGGTCAGTACATCAGCCATTGCCTGGCAGGGATGTAACCAATCTGTCAAAGCGTTTATCACCGGTACCGTTGCGAACTTCGCCAACTCGGTGACGGTACTATGCTCGAAAGTCCGTGCCATTATGCCGTCAACGTATCTGCTCAGCACCCTCGCTATATCTTTTATCGGCTCACGTTTACCGAGTCCGCCGATGTCCTCCGGCTTAACGTAAATCGCATTGCCGCCGAGGTCCGTCATAGCAACCTCGAAGCTTATTCGGGTTCGCAGGCTTGGCTTCTCGAAGAGCATCGCGAGAGTCTTGCCTTCAAGGCACAAATCCCGCCCGCCGACACTGTATAAGCTCTTTAGTTTGCGGCTTTGGCGAAGCAGCTCTTTTAGCTGCTCAGCCGAACAGTCATTTATTGAAAGGAAATCTTTCATTTTGCACTCTCTGTCAAAACACTATCAAGGATATCAATCGCCTGGTCAATCTGGCTGCGGGTGGCGACCATCGGCGGCATAAATCGCAGCACGGTATTCTGCGTGCAGTTTATTCGCAGACCCGCGTCCAGACATTTGTCTGCTATATCCGCTCCGGAGCTTGTCAATTGGACTCCAATCATCAGGCCGATGCCGCGGACACTGTCGATAATGAAGTGTTTCTGCTTTAGCTGCTCGAGCTTATCTTTGGTGTACTCGCCGAGCTGGGAAGCGTTTTGCAGCAGATTTTCCTCTTCTATCGCCTCGATGACGGCGATACTCGCTGCGCAGCCCAGGGCGTTGCCGCCGAACGTAGTGGCGTGT
>CAZQYB010000134.1:0-7005 GCA_964597535.1 uncultured Pirellulales bacterium
GCCCAAATCCGTTAATTCCAACCTTCGTTGCCATTCGTAAATCTCCTTATTTTCAATACTGTAAATGCGGTTTTTACTAATTTACCTTCAAAACAAACGAATGAATCACTTTATTTACAATCTCCGCCCCTGTCAAGAATTTATTGCAAATCGAGCGATTTGTGGATGGAGGGCACTGAAAATTTTTCTTAACTTGCGGGCCTGTTTGACTTCTTCCGTGCCTACTATGTAAATTTTCGTCCTTTCCACTGTCTTTAATGGAACTGAAACGCTCGGATGTTGTGGAGTTTTGATGTATGTTTTTTCACATTCGTTTGTAGCGTGGACCGCCGCCGCCTTCAGGGGCCGTCCATTTGATATTGTCGAACGGACACTTCCTCTGGCAGGTTTTGCAGTGCAGGCAGTTGGATGGATTGGCCGGCCTGACCTCACCCTGCACCGTCTCATATACTCCCCCGGGGCAAAACGTGATACAGGGACTGTCGAATATGGGCGCGCATTCGGTATTACAAATGTTGGTATCCAGAATCTTCAGATGCGACGGCTGTTCCTCGCGATGCTCGGTTGCCGCCGTCGCTGTAAAGGTATCTTTATCAAATTCCTTATCGCCTTTGAGTCTGTAGCGAGCGGTGTTCATCGCCTTATAATCTTTCTCAACGTTAAATTTCGGCAGCAGTTTACCAAAAACCGACAGCGGCATTCCCTGCAAAGGTCCGTACTTCGCAATCGCCTGGCGAAAGTTCATTGCCGACTTCATTTCCCTGGCAATATTCGATTTGTCAATCAGCTCGGTATATCTTGGCGCTGCCGCATCGGGATTGCTGAAGGTTTCAGCGATTGCCTTTGCCGCCTGTATGCCTGAGTCGATAGCGTTGTGCAGGCCCTTGATTTTCAGCATATTAACGAAGCCCGCACTGTCACCGAGTATCAGCACATTGCCTTTGCCGATAGCGCCGGTTTCGTCCCTCGGAACAGCGTAGTATCCGCCTTCGGGAATCATCTTGGCACCGGCTTCCACGACCGTGCCACCTTCGATAAATTGCTTTACAAACCTGTGCTCCTTGAAGTTCGTCAGCGCATCCTGAGGGTTAAAGTCGCAGTATTTCCAGTCAGCACCGACTATTATACCGACGGAAAGGTGCTCCTTAACACCAGCATATACAATTCCGCCTCCAAACATACCCGGCCCTAAAACCGGTGTCCACAGGGGATAGCCCATAGCGTGAACAACGCGTCCGGAAGTAAATTTATTGTATTGCTCGCTGCTTACCTTTATGAGCTCTTTGACGCCCACCGAATAGAGCTGGGGGGATTGTCTTTGCAGGCCGGCCTCTTCTATGAATTTTTCCGTCAGCAGCCCGTCACATCCTTCGGCAAGCACCACAAAAGAAGCGCTTATGACTTCTCCTTCGGCGAAGTTCGGCTGCCTATTGCCTTGCCTATCGAGACCCTGGTCAACAAGTCTGACCCCCGTCGCCATATTATTTGATTTATTTAGAATAATGTCCTGAGCCGCAAAACCGGTCAGCACTTCCACGCCAAGCTCTTTTGCAAGCTGCCCCAGCCAGTTGGTCAACTTGCTTATCGATACTGAATAATCCCCTCTGTGGAGCATTTGGCCGAAGCCCAGGCGAAGGATTTTGGCGAGTCTGACCGCAAAGAAAATGTTGAATGAAATTTTCCCGCCCAAAAAGAACATGATATTGTCTTTGTTAATCTTGCTCACCAGTACGTCTTTGGCAGTGTCGCTATCCTGCCATCCGGGCACAGCCGAATTCAGCAGCGTGTGCAGCGGTTCGGCCTCCAAAACCGCCCCTGAGAGATTGTGATTGCCCAGCTCGGCTCCCTTTTCTATAACGCAAACCTCAATCTCCGGCCTTAGGGCTTTGAGCTGTATCGCAGCCGCCAGACCGGCAGGCCCTGCACCAACTATAAGAACCTCCGCTTGATTGTAGCTGTTGTTTGACATTTTTTATTCCGCTTCCAATGCCTGAACTAACCGGGGCACTGTATCTTCCACCTTTCCTACTATGTAGTAATCGCACTGCTTAAAAATCGGTGCGTGAGGGTCGCTGTTGACGGCAATGATGGTCTCGGTATTTGCGACACCTATCATATGCTGGATGGCGCCGGATATTCCCAGGGCGATATAAAGTTTCGGCCCAACGGAGGTACCGGTTTGACCGACCTGGTGCCCCCGGTCGATAAATCCCTGTTCCACCGCTGCGCGTGAAGCGCCTCTCTCAACTTGTGCATCTAACTTCCTGCGAAGACAGTCGCAAAATGAGCTTACCAGCCGTTCATAATTATCTCTGCTCTGCATCCCCTTTCCCCCGCTGACAATCACATCGGCGCCGAAGTTCACTTCGCCGGCGCCGAATTCCGTTTTTATAATTTCCAGGCTGATGTCGGCTTCGGAAAGCCGGACATTGTACTTAATGACTTTGCCTTCTCTTGACTTATCGGGGGGCAGTCTTTTCATAACGCCCGGCCTTGCGGTGGCCATCTGCGACTTTGAATTTTTTGTGCAGATAGTTGCCATAACGTTCCCGCCCAGAGCCGGGCGGGTCTGCATAAGGATACCTATCCAGCCTTTTCGTGAACTGTCCCTTATGTCCAGCGAAGTGCAGTCGGCTGTCAACCCACAGCCGAGCCGGCATGAGACCATCGGCGCCAGCATTCTGCCTTGAGGGGTCGCCGCGTAGAGAACGATTTGAGGCTGGTATGCGCTTATCGCATCGCCAATGACTTTGCGATGCGCGGTCGGGTCAAATACGCCAAGCAGCTTATCCTCGATGATATAGATATTATCCGCGCCAGCAGTAATTAGCTCCCGTGCCGTTTGTTCGACCCTCTCACCCGCCAAACAAACGCCTACATTTGTTTCCAGCGAATCGGCAAGCTCGCGGGCCTTGCCGATAAGCTCGAACGTCGCCGGATGGATAATGCCATCATTGTGTTCGGCGACCACCCAAACCTCGCCCGTATAGCTCGGCTCCGTTATCTGTAGGCCGTTGAGCATATCTTCCAATGCCCGTTTATGAAAATGCTTGCCTGCAGCGGTAAGAATCTCCTTCTTAATATCTTCGTTAATCTGACTAACTTCGCCGATACCTAATTCTTTGAGTTTGGCGAATAAAATTTTGAAATCTTCATTTTCTTTCTTTGTCCCTTCGAAGCTTCTGTCGAGTCTGTTTGCCCGTCTGCCCGGCAGGACGTAGCGGCTTATCTGCCTTTTGCCTTCTTCACTACCTTCGCCATTGTCACGCCTGGAACTACTGATAAGTACCTGGGCCAATAATTTTGCGTCACCGACCTGCTCGCATTTTCTAATGCTTTTGCCTGGAGGGAAAACCCTTATTACGCGGGTTTTCGACCCGTCCACACCGAAGTGGGTCGCTTTGATATCGTCGGAGCCCCAGCGGACAATTTCCATCTTGTTTGCTCGCCGCGTGGCTGCAAACGTCGCAAAAAGGGGATACTCGTATTTGGCGACAGTAATTACAGCGGGCACTTTCCCGGCGGCAACCACCTGGCTGCCGCCGCTGATAATGCGCGTGAATTCAAACCGATTGTTCCTGTATTCAGATTTGGTGACATAAGTTATACAGGGCAGGTGCAGCTCTTCAGCAATTTGCGGTGGTACCTGGGCTGTATCACCGTCAACCGACTGCATACCACAGACTACATAATAATCGCTGTCGTCGTTAAGGATTTCTTTGACTATTTTTCTGACGGCAAAGGCCAGCGGATTTGCCGTTGCTAATGTGTCTGCTCCGCTGAGGGCTCTGTCGGTCAACAGCACCGCCATATCGGCGCATCGGCTAAAACTGTATCGCAGAACCTCCTCGGCCATCGGCGGCCCCATAGTAAGGCAAATGATTTTACCGTTTCTGTCGGTACTGTCCTGCCTCATCCGCTTTGCAAAGGCCAGCGCCTGGGAGTCCAGCTCGTTGATTACGCTGACAAGCCGGCTACGAATGAGCGTACCAGTCTCGATGTCGAACGCAGTGTCCGTTATTTGCGTCACATCAGGAACTTGCTTTACCAAAACTATGTAATTACTCATATCTGTTATCGTCTATTACGCCATAAACGTCTGCGACACCATGGCCTTTTCTACGTTATCCTGTTGCCTGGTATATCCTTATAGCAAATAAGTATTGCAACCACAAAACATAGTAAGCTATATTACCATCCGGAATATGTCAACTGATATAAAGTCATTTTTCACGCCGACATTCTGCTAAAGACTGCCCCGCAAACAGAAAACTTTAATTTATAGCTTGTTTCGGATTGCAGAATAATGTTTAATTCTCCTCTCGGCGATGAAAAAAGCAAATGTTAATGGGTTGACTAAATTTTGTTTGAGGTGAACAGAGATGGCGGATTTGAAAGTGTTAGCAGATGCAGTTATTAAAGGTGACCAGAATACCGCGGTACAGCTTACCGAAGCGGCTATGGAGGAAGGTGTGGCGGTCAAGAGTATTCTCGACGATGGATTAATCGGGGGTATGGACGAGCTGGCCGCACGCTGGAAAAGGAATGAGGTTTACATACCTGAGGTACTTATTGCCGCAAGGGCAATGAAAGCGGCGATGCAAATCCTTGAGCCGGAACTTGTCAAAGCCGGCGTAGAACCGGCCGGAAAGTTCCTGATAGGAACCGTGCAGGGTGATTTGCACGATATCGGGAAAAATCTTGTGGCGATGATGCTGAAAGGCGCCGGCTTTAAAGTTGCTGATATTGGTGTCGATATTGCACCTGAAAAATTTATTGAGCAGGCCAAAGCCACGGATGCCCAGTTAATTGGTATGAGCGCTCTTTTGACCACGACAATGCCTGCTATGGAGAAAACTTTAAAGGCCATGCGGGATGCCGGCGTTTCGGCCAAGATTGTAGTAGGCGGCGCACCGGTAACACAAGCTTACGCCGACAAGATTGGCGCCGATGGTTACGCTGCTGACGCCGCTTCGGCCGTGGATTTGGCCAAAATCCTTGTTGCTTAATATTCGCTACACACTCAAGTTACAACAAAACCCGAAAAACAGTCCCGATACCAATAATTGGGGCTGTTTTTTTGTGACTAAGTTTGGTATAATAGACACTTGGTTATGGTAAGAAAATACGGCAGTTAAACCTGGTTTTTCGTGAAGCCGCGAATCGACGGTGAGGTGCCTATGCGGCAGGTAAAAGACCTGAATTTAGCGCAACTGTTGCTGCAGCTTCGGTTTATGTCCCAAAAGCATCGGCGAAAACAGCTCGATGCCGCCGAAAAACTCTATGCGCTCACTGACAAAGACAAGGAATATCCTTTTGAGTTCGTCTGCTTTCGGATTACGGGTTACCACCCAAAGGGTCTTGTAAACCAGCCGCTTATAAAGGGCGACCAACTGGCAGATGACCTTAGGATTTTCATGGCCAAGCTCAGCAGCCAAGTTGCCCGTCGCATCGCTGAGCAAGACCAAAAAGTTTATGCCATCGAGGAACTCGCTGCCATCCTCGGTGTTTCAACAAAAACAATCGGCCGCTGGCGGAGCCGGGGATTGCTTGCGATGAAATTCATTTTTGATGACGGCAAGAAACGCCTCGGTTTTTTTCAATCGGCAGTCGATGATTTCTTCGAGAAGAATCCAAACCTAATTGTCAAGGCAAAGAGGTTCTCGCAATTGACGAGTACGGAAAAGCAACTGATTATAAAGCAGGCCGTTACACTCGCTGCCAAGACCACGATGTCGCGCCACCAAATCGTAGAACAAATAGCAAACCAAACCGGCAGGGCCCACGAAACCATCAGATACACAATTCTTAACTACGAAAAAGCCAATCCTCGGAAAATCGTGTTTAGCAAACCACCAGGCGTAATTAATCCCCCCCAGGCCGCTGAGCTTTATAAGCTGTTCAATCAGGGCTGCAGCATCGATGAATTGATGGGCCGCTTCAATCGCAGCAAAAGCTCGATATATCGGATTATAAATGTAAGGAGGGCAAAGGCCATATTGGCTAAGAAAATTGAATTCATCCCCAGCGACGAGTTTCTCGAAGATGGCGCCAAAGATAAGATTCTCGCAAAGCCCATCGACATTGCAAAGCCGCCCTCCAGCGAAATCGCAGGGTCATTCGAGTTGGCCGGCGGGTCCCTTCTGCCCAAGTACCTGCAGATATTAAAAGATACCCCTGTGCTCAACAGAGAACGTGAAATCGAGCTGTTCCGCAGATACAACTTTCTAAAGCATCTGATTTGTGTAACCAGAGCGGGCATAAAGCCGGGCCGGGTCTCAAGCTCTCGATTAAAGGAAGTCGAAAATTATTTGGCTGAAGCCGAGATAATCAAGAAGATGATAATTGAAGCAAACCTGCGATTAGTCATCAGCATTGCTACCAGGCACATCACCAGCGGAGTAAATTTATCCGACTTAGTCAGCGAGGGGAATTTCGCACTGACACAAGCAGTTGAGAGTTTCGATTACACAAGGGGCTTTCGATTCAGCAGCCACGCCTCCTGGGCCATCACCAAGGACTATGCGAGGAAGATGCCTGCCCAGACCGCCCGAGGCGGTAAATCAAGAGCCGCCTCGCTGGCGGATATCCATCGCGATTTGAGAACCAAAGCGACCACAGATGTCGTGGCCGTGGAACGAGCGCGCCAAAGCCTGACACACGTTATCAGGGACAATCTCGACGAGCGTGAGCAGTACATAATTCTAAATCATTTCGGCCTGCTCGGCTCACTGGTGAAAAAGAAAACAAAGACCCTCAAGCAAATCGGCGAACACCTGGGCCTGAGCAAGGAAAGGGTCCGACAAATCGAACTGATTGCCCTTCAGAAACTGCGCCAGAGTCTCAGTCCCGAACAATTCGAACTACTGAAAGGTTAATCCTCGGAAGCCTGGTTCTTGCCCTCGCTGGTTTGTCGAATTGCCCAAAATTAAGTGATAATCCAAGGATTACTCTGCTTCGCCCTGCGCAGCTTCGCAGAGCAGGGTAACGGTTGAGTACACCGTT
>CAZQYB010000135.1:0-6988 GCA_964597535.1 uncultured Pirellulales bacterium
GATGGAATTTTTCCAGCTTACCGTCGATGGTGAAATCGTAACGGATATTGATATGCGAATCTCTTACAACCATCGGGGCATAGAAAAAATCAGCGAGTCGCTGCAATTCGACCAGGTTCCGCTTTTGGTTTCGCGTGTATGTGGAATTTGCTCAGCTTCGCATCCGTTGGCTTATGTTCGGGCGGTGGAAGAACTTGCCGGCGTAAAGCCGCCTGAGCGGGCTCTGTATGTGCGAACGATTATAAACGAGCTTGAGCGTGTCCACAGTCATATGCTCTGGGCAGGCCTTGCGGGGCACTTTATCGGTTACGATACCGTCTTTATGTGGGCGTGGAAATATCGTGAGCCGGTGCTTGATTTGCTTGAAGAGATAACAGGTAACAGGAACAACTACGGAAACGTCAAGGTCGGCGGCTGTCGTGAAGACATTCCTGATGAGCTTAAGCCCAGAATAATGAAAGATATGGATGAGCTCGAAAAGAAAGTGGATATGCTCATTAAGGCGGTAGTGGACGACCCTATTCTGCACGCCCGGCTAAAAGGAGTGGGCGTATTGACAAAAGAGGATGCGGTAAGGTATGCGGTAACGGGCCCGACAGCAAGAGCCAGCGGGATTGATATTGATGTAAGACGCGACGACCCATACGCTATGTATGCCGATTTAGACTGGAATGTAATTACCCGGCCTGAGGGTGATGTTTTCGCAAAGGTGGTTGTTCGTTTGCTGGAGGTTCTGGAATCAATCAAAATAATCAGGCAGGCCGTGAAGAAACTGCCCGATGGTCCTATTGCCGTAGAGGTTAAGGAAATCCCGCCAGGCGAAGCAACCGGATGTGCTGAAGCCCCGAGGGGCGAAACGTTCCATTATGTCCGCAGCGACGGCGGCAACAGGCCTGTCCGGCACAAAATCAGGGCACCAAGTTTCGTTAATGTGCCTTCTTTTAAGGCCTCCTGCATTGGTCAGCATATTGCTGACGTTACAATTACACTTGCGGCGGTTGACCCCTGCTATAGTTGCACCGAGAGATTGGCTGTTGTTGACCAACACAATAATATCGTACACGATTATGATGCGCTGCTAAGAATAAGTCGTGAGAGAACGGCACAAATCAAGAAGGAGTTCGGCGCACCTGGACTAAAGATGGAGGATTTATAAATTGTATGACATTTTACCCATCACGGTGTTTTTGCCGCTGGTTGTGGGATTTGTTCTGCTGTTTTTGCCGAACAGAATAAAATTTCTGCCGAAAGCATTAACGCTGATAATTTCGGTTTTGACGCTCGGCCTGGCCATCCGGATATTTACCCTCAGCCGACATTATTACTCCTGCGCTGTTCTTCGGATAGGCGACTTTAGTTTGGACCTGCTGTTGTATGTTACGCCGTTGGGAAAATTCATATTGATGTTCGCGATGGGCTTTGGTTTGTTGATAACGTTGTATTCGCTGAAATCGATGGCTGGGGCAAAGCGGGCCAACGAATACTATGGTGCAATCCTGCTCACAATCGGCGGTTCGGCGGGGATATTGCTTTGCGACCATTTACTGCTTCTACTTATTTTCTGGGAGATTGTTACCGTTTCACTGTATCTTTTGATAACGACGGGCGGCAAAAATTCCAATTTTGCGGCGACGAAAAGCTTCGCAATGATAGGGGCATCCGATGCGGCATTTCTGCTCGGGATATTAATGGTATGGGCGCTTTCGAATACATTCGTCATCTCAGCTATTCGCCTGCCGACCACTTCCGCTTTTTCGATTATGGCCTTTCTGTTGCTTATGACAGCCGCTATTACCAAGGCAGGTGCAATGCCTTTGCACACGTGGCTTCCGACCAGTGGTGAATACGCCCCGCCTTCCGTAATGGCACTTCTGCCTGCTGCAATCGATAAACTGCTGGGAATTTATCTGCTGGTATTGGTTGTTCGTGGAATGTTTATCGTCAAGTCGGGCGCTTTAAGCGTTATTCTGGCGATTATCGGTGCGGCGACGATTATTGTTGCCGTGATGATTGCGATGGTGCAGCACAATCTCAAGAAGCTGCTGTCCTATCACGCTATCAGTCAGGTCGGTTATATGGTGCTTGGCATAGCAACAATGACACCAGTTGGCATTGCCGGCGGAGTGTTCCATATGCTGAACCACGCAATATATAAGTGCTGCTTATTTTTGTGCGGCGGTGCGGTTGAGCAGGCGGCGGGAACGCCCGAGCTGGACCGGCTCGGTGGGCTGGGCAGGAAAATGTCAATTACTTTTACTACCTGTTTAATTGCGGCCCTTAGTATTTCGGGAATACCACCTCTCAACGGATTTGTTTCCAAATGGATGGTTTATCAAGGCGTAATCCGGATGGGGACATCGCAGACCGGTGCGGCAGCAAATCTATGGCCTGTCTGGCTTACCTGCGCTATTTTTGGAAGCGCACTTACTCTGGCTTCATTTGTAAAGCTAATACACTCGGTGTTCCTTTCCCGTCTGCCGAGCGACTTGAAGGACGTAAAGGAAGTTTCGCCTTTGCAGACGGTTCCAATGATTGTTCTGGCTTCGCTGTGTGTGTTTTTCGGAATCTTTTATCACGTACCGCTCAAGTGCTTCATTTATCCTGCTTTGGGTATAGAGCGGGGGACGGCTATTTTCGGCACCTGGGCATCGGGTCTTGCCACAATCTTGATAGTCGTAGGTATTGTTATCGGCGGGCTTATTCTGGCGGTTGGGTGGTTGTCAGGGAAAGTCAGAACCGTACCGACCTGGACCTGCGGCGAAGTGCAGGATAATGAACAAATGATAATACCCGGGACCCATTTCTATAAAACGGTTTCGTCTATGGTCGGTTTGAAACAGCTTTACGCCGACCAGGAAAAAGGGTACTTTGACCTGTATAATCAAAGCGGGAAAACAGGTCTGGCCTTGACGAATTTTCTGCGGTGGCTGCATTCGGGCCTGCTGCCGGTGTATTTGACCTGGGTGACTTTTGGATTATTGGCGGTTCTGTTTGTAGTTTGCAAGATTTGGTAATGTTGTCATTGCGAGTCCGCCAAAGGCGGACGTGGCAATCTCGTCGACTACGTTTTAGATTGCTTCGCTCCGCTCGCAATGACGGAAAGGACGATTGCGATAACGATGTCGATATTTTACATTTTGCTGCTGTTTATAATAATCGCTGCGATTATTGCGGTGGAAACCAAAAATCTGTTAAGTGCCGTGATTTGCGTTGGTGCGGTCGGCTTTGGTGGTTCTTTAATGTTTCTTTTCCTGCGGGCACCGGATATTGCAATAACTCAGATTGTGGTCGAAGTTTTTGGTTTGATTATCCTGATTCGTGCTACCATTTCTCGTGACCGGACTTTTATTACTGATGACAGAGAGTTTTTCGGGATGGTCGTTTCCATTGTGATTATCTTTGTAATTTTCCTGGCCGGCATAAAGATTCTTGAGGTTTTACCTGCCTTTGGCACACCCATTTTTGCCGAGGCGTCCGACGCCGCTTCGCAAACGTACGTCAGAGAAGGACTGGAGAAAACGGGAGCGGAAAATCTTGTCGCCTCGGTCATTCTGGATTTCCGGGCTTATGATACGCTCGGAGAGGTAACTGTGCTGTTTACCGCGATTATAGGGGCAACCGTTATACTGCGAAAGAAAAGTAGAAAGATGCTGGAGGAACCGGAATAATGAACCCCGTTAGAAATACTATAACGGGGTAATGATGAGGTGATAATATGGCACAAGAAGAGAAAATTTCTAACGGGGTGAAAGGAATGACGGTCATAGTGAGAACTATCAGCAGTTGGGTTAAAGTGCTGATTTTCCTGTTTGGTATTTATGTCATTCTCTTCGGCGATGTCACACCTGGAGGCGGTTTTGCCGGCGGCGTGATTTTGGCTTCTTCCTACGTGCTGCTTATGCTGGCGTTTGGCAGGGGGGTTGTGGAAGAGAACCTCTCGCCGCCGTTAGCTTTGAAGCTTATTTGTTCCGGCGTTCTGGCCTTTGCCGCGATAGCAATATCCGGACTATTTTTCGGCCCGGATGCGTTTTTCTGGAATTTTATTTACCAGAAATGCCTGGCGGGCAAAGATATTGAGTTTATAAAGGCCGGAACTATTCCCTTGGCAGAGTTTGCGATTGGGTTAGCAGTAGCCACATTACTGTTTTTGGTCGTTTTTAGTCTTTCGACATTTAACTCTAATGTATCAGCTAACAAAGAGGAGTAAAAAACGATGCTGTATGCGCTATGCTTTTTGTTGTTTATGATAGGGCTGTATTGTGCAGTTGTTAAAAAAAATATGGTTAAGATTACAATCGGCATTCTTATTATGGAATATGCCGTCAATCTTTTCCTGATTATGCTCGGGTATCGCCTCGGCGGGAAAGCTCCGATTATAGGCAAGGAAGATTTGGCGGGTGCAGGTGGTCAGGTTAGTGACTTGTTTGTAAGCAGGTGCGTTGACCCGTTGCCCCAGGCCCTTGTGCTCACGGCAATCGTTATTAGTTTGGGTTCTTTGGCGCTTATGATTTCGATATGCATTAGAACGTACGAAAAACACGGCACCTTTGACATTACCAAGATAAGGAGATTAAGGGGATGAGCGTACCGCTGCCTGTGTTTATTGCTATACCTTTAGTAATGGCGTTTTTGCTTCCGCTTTTCAGTGGTTCCGGCAGAAAAGGCAAGGCCGTTGCGACTGTCTTAGCAAATCTGACAACCGTTTCGCTGTTGGTATTGGCGGTTTTTTCTATCGGCAAATCCGGCGTTTACGAAATAGGCAAATGGTCAATACCCCTTGGTATTAATCTTGTCCTTGACGGCTTAAGCTCGCTTATGCTTTTGGCTATTAGTGTTGTCAGCGCCGCGGCAATGCTCTTTAGTGCAAGGTATATGGAGCAATACACCGCAAAGGCAAAATACTTTTGCCTGTTCCTGCTTATGGTTGCGGGCATGAATGGTGTGGTACTGTCCGGGGACATCTTCAATCTGTTTGTATTTTTGGAGATTGCTTCGATTGCATCTTATGCGCTGGTTGGTTTTGGGTGTGAGTGTGAGGAACTTGAGGCGTCCTTTAAGTATATGGTTCTGGGCAGCATTGGTTCTACGTTCGTTCTTTTAGCTGTTGCCCTTGTTTACGGCAATACCGGCTCACTTAATATGGCCTACATCTCGAAAGCAATACAGGGCTCGGGCTTAAATCCGGGACTTACTTTTGCTCTGGGTTTATTTATTACCGGCTTTGGTTTAAAGGCCGCTCTGGTCCCGTTTCACGCCTGGCTGCCCGACGCACACCCATCGGCTCCTGCCCCTATTTCTGCAATGCTGTCGGGCGTATTGATAAAGACCCTTGGTGTTTATGCCCTATGCCGTGTGCTTTTTAACGTCTTTGGTGTTTCGATTCAAGTTGGCTGGCTTTTAGTTGCGCTCGGCATCCTGAGTATGGTTGCCGGTGCGTTTCTGGCGATAGGACAATGGGACTTCAAGCGGTTATTAGCTTATTCGAGTATCAGCCAGTTAGGATACGTGGTTTTGGGCATCGGCCTTGGGGGACTCATAATTGCCAAAGGAGGCAATCTGGCCTGGGCTTCACTGGCTATCCTTGGCGGATTGTTCCATCTCGTCAACCACGCTGTTTACAAATCTTTGTTGTTCTTGACCAGCGGCTCGGTGCAGATGTCAACGGGCACCAGAGAGATGAGAGAGATGGGCGGACTTGCAGAGAAGATGCCTGTGACTCGCGCGACCTGCACCGTTGCATCGGCCTCCATTGCCGGTATCCCGCCATTTAGCGGATTCTGGAGCAAGCTGATTCTTGTGGTCGCAGCATTTCAAGCGCACTTTTACTGGGTCGCAGCGGTAATTGTTTTTGTGAGTCTGTGCACTCTGATTATGTATTTGAAGGTCCAAAGGTATGTTTTCCTCGGTGAGCTGCCGGAAAACTTACAGCAGACAAAAGAGAACAAAGGTTCTATGCTCGTTGCAATGGTATTCTTAGCTTGTTTGTGCGTGCTTATGGGGCTGCTTGTGATAGTACCGTCTTTGAGAGCCGGCATACTTGAGCCTGCTGTAAAAGCGCTGACCGATGGAATTGGATATTCGGCTAATGTAATAAAAATGACCGGTATGTGACAAACATAAGGTATTGTGCTATGAGGCGACTGATTTATTTTGTTTTGGCATTTATTGTTTGGGTGATGCTGACCTGGCCTTTTGCCGATGGCAAGATTAACATTCAGGTTGTCATCGCCGGCTTGATAGCTTCTGCTGCCGTTGCGATTCTATTCCACGAAATATTGCCTAAAGAATATCGCGTATTTATCTCGCCGGTCCGAATTTTCTGGTTTTTGGTTTATCTGCCGGTATTCTTTTATTATGTGATGAAGGCAAACCTGGATGTTGTGTATCGTGCTTTGCACCCGAAAATGCCGATAAAACCCGGTATTGTAAAAATAAAGACTATTCTAAAAACAGAGTCCGGCATAACCGCCTTGGCGAACTCAATCACTCTTACACCGGGCACTTTGACCGTGGATTTGACGGACGATGGGGACCCCGCTTCGCGAGAGACCTTTTTGTATGTTCACTGGATTAACGTAAAGTCTGATGACGTCGAGCAGGCAACTCAATTGATAGCTAAGAGGTTCGAGTGGTTTTTGAAGAGAATTTTCGAGTAAGAAAGAGGTAACTATGGCAACTTTAACAATGCTGTTTTATATCGGCTTGCTTCTGTGCTGTTTTTTGTGTTTGTATAGAATAGGTCGCGGCCCCAGTGCTCCCGACAGGACCGTAGCGATTGATATATTAGGTATAGTCATAGTAGGTTTCTGTGCCATTCTTTGTCTGGGCACTAAGAGGGAATTTTGTCTCAACGTCGCTCTTGCCTGGGCACTGCTGAGCTTTATCGGGACCATAGCATTGGCGAAGTTTTTGGAGGGCAGAAGTTTCGATGATTGATATTATAGGATACATATTAGTAACGGTAGGAATTCTGTTTGATATATTCGGC
>CAZQYB010000136.1:0-6848 GCA_964597535.1 uncultured Pirellulales bacterium
TCAAAACTAACAACTCAAAACTAATTTGGAGAGGTGTCCGAGTGGCTTAAGGAGCGGCCTTGGAAAGGCCGTGTAGGGCTTGTCCTTACCGCGGGTTCGAATCCCGCCCTCTCCGGTGATTTTTCAGCATTTCTGTAAGTACATCAGGAGCATCATAATTGCGGAAGTGCTTGAAATTTCATACAATCTTGCAATGATTTAATGGTAATATTGATTTTGTAGAATGTCAGAAAGAAAGCCAAAATCCAGAAATGCGACGAAAAGAACCTTTCTAAAAGGTTTGGTAGTTTTAGTGGTTTTTTCGCTGGCTATTACAATTCTACTTCTATTGTACGACGTTGTGCCCCAACCCACGGAGTTTTCGCCTGACACGAACTATAAGCTTCTCCAGCCTGATCCGAATTATGAGCTTCCTGAAGAAGCAAACTTCCTTCTGCCGGAGCAGAAGCGTTTGCTCTTTGACGTCCTGAGCAGGATTCATCCCGTAAGATACGACCCTAATGATCAAAAAGTCTGCGAGATTGGAAGGACATTCGCAAAAAAGGCATGGACTGCCCAGATTAGATGGCTAAGGAAAAGAAAAGAAAGGGATTTGAAGGAGTGTATTAATAACGCTCTGGCTGCAATAAATAACAATTATCATATGAGAGACAACAGTCCTCTTGATATATTGTCCGAAATCATCCACTTTCAGAATACTGATAGAGCTATTAATCTTAAAGAGTATGGAGAGTTAGTATCTGTCACCGGATTTTTTTCTTACGCTACGAAGGATTTGCATGATGCACAAGATGCTAGAAAAGAGGCTTCGCATTGCTTGGCGACCTATCTAATTTATGCAAAAGCTGCGCCGCTTGCTGATAAGTATAAGGCCGTACCGGAAAGCTTCCTCCATTGTTATAATGAAGCTTTCAATAGTTATCTCGGATGCTTAAAAAAAGCGCTTACATATACCTGTCGCGGCACCATTAAGGAGGGAAGTTATGAAAATACTGTAAAAACGATTGATGGAATTTTTGCTGGTTTAGATTTTATCCCAGAGAAAATACATTACCGGCCATTGGGAATGCCGGAAGAAGAGTCTGTTATTCTTACATTACGTATGCCCAACAAGGAACTGCTGTCCGATGATGAGAGACAGCAAAATATCAATCACGCTCTTGAAGGAATCAGACACGATACAACGCAGCTACAAAGAAAGATTGATGCATATCGTGATTTAGCAAATATGATGGGCAGCAGTAATTTCATGACAGACGATCACTTACTGAACCAGATAATGATATTTTCCATAGGAAAGTATATCTTCCAAAAAGCTACTGAGCGGGAGGCATCCATATGGGGAAAAGATTCGGAGATTTATCGTAGGCTCCTCAAGGAAACCGATGACTCCGGAACTGTAGCTTCGCATTACATTTTTCTGTATAATTATATCAATAAAGAAGAAAAAGAGCTGCTAGATTTTTTGTGGCGAAAATGAAGCGGATTATTTCAGTATCCCGCAGAACAGACATCCCCGCCTTTCACGGCGATTGGTTTATGGCCCGGCTCAACGAGCCGTGTAGGGTGTGCAGCAGGCTTGCCTGTGCCATAGGTGCTTGTGCCTCAGGTACTTGTTTGCACACGCCGAATCATTTAATAAAAGAGATTGGAACCTCCTTCGTCCCTTAGACCTAAGGCCCAGGGGGACTACGGACGACAGGCGAGTCCGCCATAGGCGGATAAATATTGAATAAGCAGGGGGAATTTAATAAAATGCTGCAATACGAGGTCAGGAGTATGTATGAAAAACTTTTGTTTGGGATATTTCGGGTAAACCGTATCTGAAAGGACGACCAATGGCCATATTAGGTAGTAAACAGTTTACATACGAGGTTTCAGGGGATAACTGGGGCAAGCTGCCGGAGGGCTGGTTCTACAAGGAGGCTACATCTGTAGACGTGGATTCCAAAGACAACGTCTACGTTTTCAACCGGGGCAACCATCCCATGATAGTCTTTGACAGCGAGGGCAATGTCCTGCGCTCGTGGGGGCAGGGTATCTTTACCAACCCACACGCTGTGACCATTGGCCCTGACGATACGGTATGGTGTGTTGATAATGTTGACCATTCCATCCGCCGGTTCACACCGGAGGGTAAGCTGCTTTTCACCCTTGCAGAGCCGAACAAGCCGGCGCCTGTGATGAGTGGCAAGCCTTTCAACCGCCCTACTCGAGTGGGCATTGACCCCCGCAATGGTGAAATCCTGGTGGCCGATGGCTATGGCAACGCCCGGGTACACAGGTTCTCTCCCGATGGTAAGAGGCTCCTGGCTTCGTGGGGTGAATCCGGCACCGAGCCCGGGCAGTTTAACATCGTGCACGACATCGCTATTGACAGGAGCGGATGGATATACATTGGCGACCGGGAGAACCGGCGCATCCAGGTTTTCTCCCCGGACGGCAGGTTCGAGACACAGTGGGTCAATCTTTCCAGAACTGCAGCCGTGCATGTCTCCAGGGGCGACGTTCAACTGGTTTACGTAGGAGAGTACTTCGCAGTAAGTCCCGAAGTCTGCAAGATTGCTATGCGACTGGGTCCCCGCGTGTCCATATTGGACACCAGGGGCAAACTGCTTGCCAGGCTTGGCGACTGTCCTTTTGGCGACGAACCCGGACGATTCTACGCGCCGCATGCAGTAGCTACCGATTCCAGGGGAGACATATATGTAGCGGAAGTATCGTATTCCGAGTTTGGTAAGCAGGACGATTTGCACAAAGAGCTTCGCTCAATGCAGAAACTCATACACAAGGAACAGCTCGAATGAGTAATGAGGCGTACTTACAATGCCCCGGAAAAAATTCCACACCACGATGCTACGAGTTTTAACTTGATAATTCCCTGTGGCTTGCCGCAGGGTTCTTCATTTAATTTGTAGATAGAGCTATGCGCTGTCTTCTGCTGCGATTTTTTTATGGATTGCTGATAAATGAAAAGGATTATTTCAGTATCACGCAGAACAGATATCACACTGTAATCCTGTTAGCGCTAGCAGTTTTTTTCTTCGATTTTCTTTTCCCTTATCGCGCATAACTAAGAAAGCGAACACGGCTATGCTCTAATATATGTGCGAGCGCATCCGCCACTATCTTAAGGAGCATGAAAATTGCCAAGGGCATTCCTTTCTCTAAAGCTGCTCCGCCCGAAAGCCAATATGCTATGATGATAATATGCATGGGCAAAATCCTAATGGTTGGAAAAGTAAGCAGTTTGACAATCTTTGGTTTCCGCTCCTCATCCCATTTGCGGTTATACACAAACGAAAATGACTCGTACAGTAAGAACACACATGCCATAAGCAAAACTGATGAGACTCTGATATTTTCGAGCTTTATATACAAAAATCCCGCATAGATCAGATGAATAATCCCGTATTCAATAAGAAAGTGTCTGGCAGTTGAAATCTTTGTCTTCTTGGTTGGTTCAACAGTCTTGCCGTCGACTGTGTACCCTTCGGTAGAGAAATCTTTTAGAATCAGAATTTTGATAAACCAAAATATCCCTATAATAACACTTTGACACCAGTAAACCCACATTATTGGACCTAGTCGCCACCTCTTTGTCAATGCCCAAACTGCCACTACCAAATTGGACAGAATAAGTGCCCAGAGAGATAAATCTAAATAGAAAGGTTTGCTCTCATTGTTGCTTGGGTCATTCTGTGGTTTGTATGAAATTTCCATAGCTTTGTTCTCCTTGTCTTATTTTATTTTAAGCATAGGTTTATGCAATGTAAAGGCAAGGTTTGATTGTTATAATTGATTGGAGAACGTGTAAATATTTAGTGGGAGCAAGTACGAAATTTAAGGAATTTGTGCAGGTTGTCTTGTGGGAGGGCCACAGGAACTCTTTAAGCCTGGTTTTACGTCCTCTTTTTACGTACTGCTGCTATTTTGATGTAAAGGGACTTACCGGAGAATGAAGCAGATTATTTCGGTATCGCGCAGAACAGATGTCCCCGCCTTTTACGGCGACTGGTTTATGGCCCGGCTCAACGATGGCTTTGCCGGCGTCGTCAATCCCTTTGGCGGCCAAAGATACATCGTTTCTCTAAAACCCCGGGACGTTGTCTGCTTCGTGTTCTGGTCCAAAAACTTCGCCCCTTTCCTTGAAAACCTCAAGGCTATCGACCAAATGGGCTACAAATTCTATTTCAACTACACCATTACCGGCCTGCCGAATGTCTTTGAAAGCAATGTGGAAAAGCAAACCGCCGTCGAGGCCTTGAAGCAATTGAGTCAAATGTATTCACCCCAATACATAAACTGGCGCTTTGACCCAATCATTATTTCCAGTATTTGCGACCGTGACTTTTACATCGGAGCTTTTGAAGAGCTTGCGGCTGAGTTTGAAGGATACGTTGAACGTTGCTATTTCAGCTTTGTTGTAAACTACGGCAAGGTCGTTCGCAATTTTGCCGAGTTTGAGAAATCGCACGGCTTAAAAATTTTCGATTGCGACAACAATTTCAAGATTGATTTGGCAAACGAATTGGCAGCCATCGCAGAGCGTCACGGGATGCAGATGTTCTCCTGCTGTGGCGATTATTTAGTCGGCGAAAAAATCAAAAAGGCCCATTGTATTGATGGCCGAATTATCGAGGAGCTTTTCTCGCCGACCGACTTCGTTTATAACGATAAGCCAACAAGAAACCAATGCGGCTGCACCGAAAGCGCTGACATCGGTGCGTACGATACCTGCCCGCACGGCTGCATATACTGCTACGCGAATATGAACAAGCCAAGGGCCTATAAAGCCTTCGAGAATTATGATAAAAGCAGCGCCTTTTTGGGCTATCCCAAATCACAATCAGACCGCTGGCTCAAAGAAATTCAAAATAGTGATGCAGAAAAAGATTACGAGCAATTGAAAATGCTCTGAAAGTTGCTGCGTCGTAGCGAATAAGCGCAAAGTAAGCTTATGCACTTCCGGCTGTGTTCAACATACATCAGAGCCGCTGGCCAGTTTCAGTACCAATTGCTCAATTGCTACTTTGGCTTTTGTTCGGCCGGTCTTTATCGCGTAATCTATATCGGCTAATCGTTGCAGATTTTCGCCGAGCTGCTTTAGAGGCAATTTTCGCACTTGCAAAAAGAAGCCGTCTTTGTTGCTCCATATCCGCAGCCGGTCTGCAATCTCCGCTGGCCGTACACCTTCCTCGAGCATAACTTTCGCGTTGAACATCCTGCGGAAATGAAACGCAAAGGCGCCTACCACGGTGTACTCTGCCGATTTGTCCTCTGCGAACATATTTCTTAGCCGGTCCACCGCTCTTGCCACATCGCCCGCTAAACAAGCGTCAATCACAGCGAAAGCATTGAACAATCGATTATGGCCAATCAGTGACTCAATATGGCCGACGGTTATGGCTTTTTCAGCATCTGCAAACAGGGCCAGCTTGTCGATTTCGCCATACAGCCGCGGCAGGTCGTCACCCGTTAGCTCAATCAGAAGCTCGGCTGCGTCTTTAGTGAGCTTTTTGGTATGCGCATCGCCGGCATATTGGATGAGCCGGTATGGTATTTGCGGGGCCTTCGGTTGCACCGTGCTAATCAGTCTCCCAACTTTGGGAAGTTTCTTAGCCAGTTTGGTTCGTGCGTCCCAATTACTTGCGGTCAAAATAAGTACGCCGGTCGGGCAGGGGTTATCGAAATACCTTTCGAGTGATTCGCGGTTCTCAGAAACGAATTTGTCGGCGTTTTTTACAAGAACAACTCGTCTCTCGGTCAAAAAAGGCGCTGTTCGCACCTCGTCCAGCACATCCGATACTGAAACTTCACTGCCCTCGGCCTTGAAAAGGCCCATTGTTCTCTGCTGCGGCTCTATAAGCTCGCCAAGCAGCTTATCGCACTCGGCGTTGACAAGAGACGTTTCTTTGCCGGCGATTATATAAATTAGCTCACGCTTTTTCTTTGCCTTGGGGTTACTCATCGGACTTGTAACCTAACACGCCACCTTACCGCTTGTCAAATCCAATTTCGGACGGCCAGGCAGTAATCTGGCCCCATAAAAAAGGCCTAAAGTATCGAGAGAATCTGTCGAAAATAAGGGTGATATACTATCGAAGATGAATATATCGCTGAGTTTTTGCTGTTATGCAGAAAAAGTCCCAAATGGCTTCCAAACAAATTAGCAGAATAATCAGGACTGATAAATGGCAACATCCCAGACACAAATAAAAGAGTTATCGAAAAAATCCGTTGAGACCGTTTCCGCTGCCGAAGCTGCTCCCAGATGTCAGAAGTGTGGAAAACAGCATTGGCCTTACCATCCTTGTGATATCAAGAGCAAACCGGTTTTCGAAGTTGTCTCAAAAACCACTGCGGCGCCTCCTGAGAAATTCGCGCCGACATGTAAGTTCTGCGGAAAGCAGCATTGGCCGTTAGACCCTTCTTGTATAGGTGAGAAAAGAGCCAAAGCCGAAACAAAGGCAAAAGCAAAAGTACAAGCCCAGGAAAGAACTATGGCCAGAATTGAGGCAAAAGCAAAAGCCAAAACCCAAAAAAAAGCAATGGCCGAAGCCAAAGCAAAAGCTAAAGCTGATGTCAGGGCAAAGGCCAGAGCCGAAGCCCAGGCAAAAGCAAAAGCCGAGGAAAAGGCCAGAGTTGACGCTGAGTTAGGGGCACAAGCCGAAAAACAGGCCAGGGCCGAAGCACAAGCAAGGGCACAAGCGGAAGAGAAAGCAAGGGCTGAAGCTGAAGCAAAAGCCAGGGCCGAAGAAAAGTTCAGAGCTGAGGCCCAGGCAAGAGCGCAAGCTGAACAAAAGGCCAGAGTTGAAGCTGAGTTAAAGGCACAAGCCGAAAAAGAA
>CAZQYB010000137.1:0-6844 GCA_964597535.1 uncultured Pirellulales bacterium
GCCTCTTACATCCTGTCGCAACCAATACTCCACATGTGCACAGTGACACCAACACGACTTTAGAATAACTAACCATGTCGACCTCCCTTCATAGGTCACTCAAGATCCCACGTTATGTTTGTCTCACCATCCGCATTCTTGTTATCGTCACTAACATCATTTATCTCAGTCCAAGTCGACGCGTTCAACACGTCGTACTCCGAACCAGTTGGTTTTGTCAGCCAGCTATACGCAATTTCAATCATAACTGGTGTATTGTCTATTATCCTGTATACCTGTCCTGCCCCTGTTCCGCTCCGTATCCTTACGACTCCAGGTGCCCACTCATCTATCATCCACATCTTACTAATATCTGTTAAGGTAAACCATTTTACTGAATCCACACTTTGGACATCTGTCGGAGTAGTCCCCATCTTTCCAACCTGCCTCGAAGACAAAGCCACACTTTTCACACTTCACCGCGAGGTAAACACTCTTCTGCCCACACTTTTGGCAAACCACCGGCGGCCACCCCACGGTCTCCGGATGTTCCTTTCCGTGCTTTTCGATACATTCCAAGTAGTCCTTGTAACGCATTTTATATCCAGCTTGGCACTGCGGATTCCGGCACTTTACCCATATCATCAAACCAGCAAGTCCCCGCGGCTGACCATTTCCACCCGCATTCTTGTCCCCTTTATCCTCAGGTCTCCCCCATTCTCTCGGTTTTAGATATTCCGCCTTTATCGCAGGAACAACACCATAGAAACTGCCATCCGGCCTGTTGCAGTCGAAGTAGTATGCCGGCTGCACATATTCCTGCTTCCGAGGAGAAGTGCAATATCTGAATGTCATCTCCCCGACTTTCCCCTCACTACCATGCATTAGTACTCCGTTGCCTTTGCCAAGTTCCTCCAGTGCTTCTTCCGGTGATTTCACCGGATACGGCTTGTAGGGAATAAGTTCCTGCCACGCCTTACGCACGCCCACTACTTCACCGCCCAGCCCTATATGGACTAAGATTTGAGCACCGGGCCCCCAACTCTTGTAGCCGCCAATCAGTCTGCCGAATCCTAAAGACATCACTCCCGAACCGTGTATATTATCAGCAATCCCTCGGAAATATGCGTCCTCCGAAAGCAGATTACGGCTCTTGAGGTATTCCTCTGCAATCTTTCTGCATTCTTCTTTCGAAGGATAATTTTCCTTCACCCACGTTTCCGGCCTGTCCTCTCCGATTTTGTCAATGTTAAATGAACCGTTCGCAGGGTCGACTTCGAAAAGACTATCTTCGCTCCTCAACCAATAAAGGCCCATGCCCTTTGACCGCTTAAGCTCAGCGTCCGCAGGCATATTAAAATACTGCTCAGCAAATTTTCGCACAGACGCCTCTGTCACGTTTGGGTCTTTCACTTTATACACCATCATCATCTTCGGTAACTTGGGGAACGCCCCCTCAAATACGATAGGTCCCGTAGGCCGCCGGCGTCCGCCAGAAGTAAATGTATATGGCAGTTTCTCAAGACTTACGGAGTTCGCCTCAGGCACAGCTTGCAACTTTGTAGCAGCTATGCCGCTGACCAATCCCAAAACCACCAACGCGGTTATATAACCCTTTTTCGTCTCCATTCTTCCGATCTCCTTTTTCGTTATTCTTCCAAATTCCCCCTTGGTCTTGAACCTGCAACCTACACTTACTCTATTGCTTAGTATGATCCCAGTGGTCATAGCTGCTCGATGCCGTCGGGTCACGCGTCACGAATACCAGCCATTACCCCGGCTATGATAAGAATTCTCAGCTTCTTACTCATTTCATTCCCCTAAGCATTTCCCGCCCCTTAGATGCCGTCTGTCTTACCACGGATCTTCATAATATGGTTTGGGCTATTTGGGTCACCATTATAGCAAAATTCGCTGTACGCATCGGTTTGGTTGGCGTCTTGGTCCATCAGGCAATAATCCGTCCCGTTGCAGTCGAAGTAGTATGCTGGCTGCACATATTCCTGCTTCCGAGAAGGCTTGTCGCGCAGGCTCTTTTATCCTTCAATAGATCCTTTTATCTATAGCATGCTTTTCGATTAGCTCTTTTGGAACGATATCCTTCCGGCCTATCTGGTAGAGACCCTCCGCAGCTGTGGCCTGCACAAATTCATCCTGATCGTGCAGCGATTTTACGAGGTATGGTATCAGCTGCGTAAGTTCCTTCTCGCGTTTCTGTCGGAAGAAGCCACGGGCCATACTTGCGATCACTACTACCGCTGTCTCACGCACAACCTTCTCCTTATCCCAGAACGAACGAACAAAGACGGGCACAACGTCCATCACATCCCCCTTCTGGTCTTTGTAAATGTACGATATAACCCCCAGCGAATACTGACGCACTGTAGGGTCATTATGATCTCTTGCCGTGTCTATTAGCTGAGGAAGCGCAGCCTCTCCGATTTTGCGTAGCTCCCAAATTGCTACCGTGGATACCACATACTTCTTCCCGTTAACATCTGTGAACTCATGTTCACGTGCGAGGTCATCGGTGAGTTGCTTGATCTTTTCACGAGTTGCACCGTCAATAGGCACGGTAATCTTCTGCTTAAGCCGCTCGGTGCGTCGCTCGGCTTCCCGCAGACCCATAACCCCCGTTTCTGTTTCCCCTGCTTTATGCGTTACCACCACCACAAGCAACACGACTATTAACGCTATTAATCCCCCCACAGCAAGAATCTTTACATTCTTCATCATTTGGTTCTCCAAAAGATTACGACTCACTTAAATACCGTCTGTCTTACCACGGATCTTCATAATATGGTTCGGATCCTCCCAGCAAAACTCGCTGTATACGTCTTCCGGAAGTTATAGTGTGGACATCTTCTTGAAAACCCAGCTTGGATGCGAGGAGTTTGTCCGGGTAATAGACTTATGAATTTATAAGTACTTGTAAGTAAAAGACTTAAGCATTTTAGGCTTAAAATCACTAAGCTCCTTAATAACAAGGACTTAAGCGTTTTGAAAGCGAATACTCGGACAGACTCCGAGGCGCTCTATAATAAAGACACTCTTCCCGTGGAGCACCTAGCGTATCCCTCAATATTGCTTTGTTACGTACGTTTCTGCCTTTAGAAACTCTCTGTTCCTATTCCATGTTTTTTTATCAATTCTTCCGGGATGAGATGTTTTTTATGAACGTAATAAAGCACCGTGCCAGCAAAAGCTTGCACAACTTCGTTTTTATCGCCAAGTGCCTCCTGCAAGTACGGTATTACTTGTTGCAACTCTTCTTCGCGCTTGCAGCGGTAGAACCGCCTCGCTATGTTTCCAATCTGTGTTACGGCACCCGCACGCATGTCAGCGTCGCTATCACGCATGAAATGCACAAAAAGGGGTAGACACTTGATCAGTTTCACATCCTGCTTGTCGTAAATCTCGCCGATGATTCCCAAGGCATGCTGGCGCACAGCAATATTACTGCGCGCTGTCGCCGCCTCTATCAAGTATGGAACTGCGGGCTCGCCTATCTTCTTCAACTCCCAATGGGCCATGCTGGACACGGCGTACTCATGCCCGTTGACGTCGACGAATTGATGATCCTGGCCGAGATCATCTGTCAGCTTATGTATTCTCTCCTGAGTAGCCGCAGCGATAGGAGCCCTAATCTTTTCTTTAAGCTCTTGCACCCGCCGCTCGGCTTCCTGTCTGCTCATAACTCCGTTTTCTTTTTCAGCGGATTTATGCGTTACCACCACCAGCACTACTCCTATACCAGCCATTACCCCGGCTATGATAAGAATTCTCAGCTTCTTACTCATTTCATTCCCCTAAGCATTTCCCACCCCTTAGATACCGTCTGTCTTACCCCGGATTTTCATAATATGGTTCGGACTACACGGATCATCATTATAACAAAACTCACTGTACGCATCGGACTTGTTTTCGGGTGTGGCCCAGCCCATTTTCAACCTCTCAGAAAGAATTGCTGATTTTCTTTCAGCAAAACCCATTCTATTATACATTCTACCCCCCCCTTGCGTCCATCAACGACAAATTCTTGAAAAATAAAAAATATTTTAACCCCGGAAATCCTGATGGTTTGTATCCCCTGTGGTGCGAAATCAATCCCCAATATCCATAAAAAGACCCCGCGGTGCATCCGTTCACCACAGGGCCATATAAGAATCTGTGCGAGGATTTTAGAGTTCTGTTCCTTTGTTGTCCTTTTCGATGATTCTGTCCAGTTTTTTGGTGTGCTTCTGGGTTTTTCTCGGTATTCGTATAGTCACGCCGAGTCGGCCAAGCTCGCCTGCGACCTCAGGCTGCATTGGGTTAAGCTGAAAACTGCGCTTGAGATATTCCACTGCGCGAACCTTGTCGTTCTTGCTCAAATAATAGTAGCCGATTTGCCTGTTAATCTTGGCTGAGGTGGGCGCCAAATGAAGCGCCTGCTGATAACAAGCTAACGCATATTCGTCCAGCATTTCTTTTTGAAAGGCGAGTGCGAGCCTGAGGGAGCCGGCAGCCGAGTTGGAGGCCTGACTGATATATTCATTGGCCAAGAGTTTGGCCATGGTTTCGTCGCCACCCTGCATCAGTACTTTTACCCTCGCGGCCTGAGGCGGCCTGTAGGCGGGGTCGAAATTCAGAGCGGTTTTATACTCATTCTCCGCCTGTGCCCACAGTCCATCAGCTTGATACAACTGGCCCAGCTCGAAATGTGCCCTGGGATCTTCAAATTTCCGGTTGATTTGCTTGAGTAATTTGGTTTTTTTTTGCTCAGCATCTGTTTTTGCAACCTTGTCAACTCGAGGCGGCCGAGCCTTTGTGTCTTTGCGAGATGAGTTGCAGCCACTAAGTAAACAGGTACAAATCAACAGAGCCAAGCCAACAAACTGCGTTTTACGAGCCATTTCGCGCCTCCGACTTTCAACAATTTGTACTGCGGTCTGCTCAATGGGTATCAGTCATTAGCTCTGGTGCGCGTTCTCAGGTGTTGAACGGCCTTATTCTGCCGCGCTGCATAAATTTTTGCAAGTAAAAAATTAGCTGATTAAATAAATAAATATGTCTGACCGTCGTAACGGTGTTTGCGTTAGTGGAGGGCTGAGGGCGACCCCGGATTGCTGGTTGTGCAGGGGCGGTGAGGAGGGCAATTGTGCAGAAGAGGGGGAAAAGTAGCCGATATAAGTTAGTTGTCGATGCCTGGTATTTAGACGGTTTTGCGGGTCAAAACCTGCGGTAAAATCGCAGGCGTGGTAGAGATTGCTTCGCTCGCAATGGCGTATGTGGTGTTTTTTTATAGGACGTAATGGCAAATTGGTGGTGTGTACCCCGTTAGAGATTTTATAACGGGGGACAATACGGCAGGAAGAGGGGAGGTTTCTAACGGGGTGAAAGAGAGAAGAACGAAAAAAAAGGCGGTCGAATGCCTCGGGCTTGCCGGCTTGCTGGTGCTTCTGTGCAGTTGTATTAGTTTTGACATCGGCGATTGGCCGAGCAGGTTTGTTTATCCTCATAATGAGCCATCGGCTAATTGGTGCGGTTGGATGGGGGCTGTCTGTGCGTATTACCTGTTGTATTATGTTGGGCCGGGGGTGTTTGTGATATTGGTTTCGGGGATTTGTTTTCTGGCGGCAAGGTTGACACGTCGGACTATAGACCAGCCGGTTTTGCGAGCAGTTGGGCTGGCGTTGTTGACGGTGGCCGCGTCGAGCAGCTTTTATCGTCTTTGGCCTTATCGGGTGTACGCTTTTCCGGCTGGTTCCGGAGGGCTGCTTGGCGTTAGTGCGGTACACTTTCTACAGAGCCAGTTTGCGTTGTTGGGCACCGCCATATTGATTGTAGCCACGTGGGTTGTCGGGATTGTTTTGTTGGCAGACAGTGTTGTCCTTGCATTGCTTGGCGGATTTGTTTTTATGTTGAGAAAGATAGTTGGTGTGGTGATTCCGGCGTGGTCGGCAGCGAAGCAGCGGTCGGAAACCTTTGGGGAGATATGGCAAAAATTAAGCGCCAGGCAAAAGCCGCTGGCGACAATTCCTGGGGCGCGTGCGATTGAGGAACGTGGTAAGTATGATGGAGCCGAAGAGGCCAAACAAGCGGGTTCCCGCTTTCGCGGGAATGACATAGTGAGAAGCGGGAATGACATAGGGAGGGGCGAGAATGATGTAGAGGGGGGGAGCGGCGGCGAGGCGAGGCGATCTTATGTTCCTGCGAGCTATGAGGATTATACCCTGCCGCCGTTGGAGTTGCTGGTTGAGCCGGAGTATAGTTTTGCCGCGGTGCAGGGTAAGGTTGTCAAGGCGAAGGCGGCTTCGCTGGAGAAGCTTTTGGGCGAGTTTAATGTTAACGCTCGTGTAGTTACAGCCGATACCGGGCCGGTGGTAACGATGTTTGAGCTGGAGCTTGCGGCGGGTGTGAAGGTGAGTCAGATTAGCACGCTTTCGAACGATATGGCTCGTGCGCTGGGTGCAGGTGCGGTTCGAGTTGTGGCACCATTGCAGGGTAAGCATACGATAGGAATAGAGGTGCCGAATAGTGAAAAAGAAAAAGTGCGAATGAAGGATATAATGCAATTGGCGGGGCGTAGGCCGGAGAGGATGGAAGTTCCGCTGTTTTTAGGCAAGGACTCGGCGGGCGAAGCACTCGTTTCGGACCTGACGGAAATGCCTCATTTGCTTATTGCCGGCACGACGGGCTCGGGCAAGAGTGTCTGTATCAATAGTATCGTCACCGGGATACTTCTTACGAAGCGGCCGGACGAGGTAAAGCTGATTTTGATTGACCCGAAGATGGTCGAGATGACGGTGTTTAATACTATTCCGCACCTGATGTGTCCGATAGTTACTGATACCCAGCGGGCCGTCCAGATACTTGAATGGGC
>CAZQYB010000138.1:0-4557 GCA_964597535.1 uncultured Pirellulales bacterium
TATGTTTTATTGCCCCGATGTTAATTCTGATAAAAGTTGTATTATTCATCCCTGCACTGATACTTGTCTTGGATTGTGGAATCTTTGAGAGTTTCAAGTTCCTGAGGAAATGCAAACTATTAGATTCAAGAGAATTAGTTACGTTGTTTTGTCTCCGGACGGTACTGCCCTTTCTCTGGGTATTTTTACAAATACCTTATAATCCTGAAACAGCTTCGCAGTACATTTTAAGGAGTGTTCCCATAGTTATAGGTTACGTTCTTTGGCTAACCATAGCCGTCACTGCGGTAAGATTTGTAGCTTCTCTGCATTTGGAGTATGATAACCAACCGAGTTCTTTAGATTTCGAAGACTTGCGCAAATAATCAAATAGAGATCTGAGGTAACAAGATTTGAAAAACAAATTTTCAGGCAAATTCATTGTCCTTGACGGCCCGGACGGATACGGAAAGGATTAAGTTTTGAGATTAAAATGGATATAATACCGGCAGATACAACTATCGATGCGATGAGAAAGCAGTTCGAGATTTTAGAGCGACTCGGCATAGAAGGCCGTGCCGAGATGACCTTCCAGTTAAGCAATAACCTTCGTCAAATCACCGAAGCAGGCGTTCGGCTGCGCCACCCCGAGTACAATGACAAAGCAGTCCGACGAGAGGTATTGCGCATTACCCTGGGAGATGAACTTTATTACAAAGCATTCGAAGAACAAGACAGGCGCAAATGAAAGGGCAAGCACAATTTCTGCAAAAGCTCATCGACCTGCTGGAGGCAGCCGGCATTGACTATGCCATATGCGGCTCCTTAGGCAGCAGTCTTCACGGCCAGCCGCGGGCGACAAACGACGCCGATATCATCATCGCACCAACGACCGACCAGCTTGCCAAGTTTCTTAAGTCCCTCGAATTCAGCTACTACGTAAGTTCCGAGGCGGCATCTGAAGCGATGAGGCAACGCTCAATGTTCAATGTGATTGATTCAGAACTTGGATGGAAGGCCGATTTGATATTCCGAAAGGACAATCCCTACCATCTGGCTGAATTCAACCGCAGGATGAAGGCCCGTGTTATGGGAATTGATCTGTGGATACTTTCACCAGAAGATGTTATTTTGAGCAAGCTTAACTGGGCCAAGAACTCAGAGTCAAACCTCCAATATGGAGACGTTCTCGGCGTTATAAAACTTCAGTGGGACAAACTGGACTGGGAATATTTGCGACACTGGGCAAAAGAGCTTGGTGTAGAAGAAACCCTCGAAAAAGTAATCGAAGAGACCAGAAAGCTGCGAGGAGAACCATAGATTGCCTAAACAACACTCGGAGAGCAGATTCACCGGCAAATTCATAGTCCTTGACGGGCCGGACGGCTGCGGGAAAACTACGCAGGCAAAACTCCTCGCTCAATGGCTGCAGGAGCAGGGTGTCCCGGCCGAGTTGTTCCGCGACCCCGGCGGTACCGCTATAGGCGAAAAGATTCGCCAAATCCTGCTGAACCCTGAGCATATCGCGATGAGCACGTCAACAGAAGTGATGCTTTATATGGCTGCCAGAGCACAGCTTTGGGCCGAAAAAATAGCGCCGGCCTTAAAGAGCAATAAATGCGTCTTACTCGACCGATGGCTCTCGAGCACCTGCGCCTATCAGGGCTATGCCGGCGGATTCGGTATGGAAAAGATTGTAAAAATCGCAACCGACTGCCTCGAAAGGCCTTGGCCTGATTTGACAATCATTCTTGATGTGGATTTGGAAACGGGAGCCAATCGGCTAAAGGCGCAGCCGGACAGAATGGAACAAAAAGGTAAGGAATACCATCAAAGGGTCCGCGAAGGATTTCTCGAACTTGCCGAAAGCCGTGAAGATTTTTTCGTTTTAGATGGTGCCGATGATGTTAAAACTGTTCACAAAAAGATATTGGAAGTATTAGCGCAAGCTGACCTTAGATAGATGTCACTGAAAGAAATTTTTTGTCAGGACAAAGCGATTTCGATTTTGCAGCGGGCTTTTGCTGTGGGCAAATCGCCACACGCATATATCTTTGCCGGCCCGGAAGGTGTCGGCAGGTTCAGGACCGCCGGCGAATGGGCCAAGATGCTGCTTTGCAAAAAACCCGTAACAGAAAATGACTTCACCGATAGCTGCGGCTCGTGCGATTCCTGCCGACTGTTCCAGGCCGGCTCGCACGCCGACTTTCATCTAATCTATAAAGAATTGCGTGAATTTACTAAAGACGGTAAAGGCAAAAAAACGCCTGTCGATTTGCCGATAGACGTTATTCGAGAGTTTTTAATCGACAAGGTATCGGCCAGGCCTACCTTGTCCGAAAGGAAAGTCTTTATTGTCAGCGAAGCTGAAAGGCTGAACAAATACTCGCAGAACTGCCTGTTGAAAGTTTTGGAGGAGCCGCCCGATTATTGTACTATTATTCTGCTCTGCACGCGGCTGGAAAAATTATTGCCCACCACCAAATCAAGATGTCAGATAATCCGTTTCGGCCCCATCTCTGAAGAGAAGATAATCGAAAAATTAAGAGAAATGGGCATCAAGCAAAAACAGGCCCAGTATTGGGCCCGACTTGCCCAGAGCAGTTTAGGCCAGGCCTGCCAGTGGGCCGAGCTTGAGCTTGCCGATACAAATCTCTATGAAATAAAGAAAGAGCTGATAAAGTCTGTTTCGAGTTACCAATATGCTGGCGCGGAGAAGCTGGCTGAATGGCTCCTGAAGCAAAGCAAGAATCTCGCCGCCGCCTGGGCCGAACTCAACGAAACCACCAGCAAAACCGATATCAATCGAAGGGCTCAAAAAACGCTCGTACAAATAGTCATATCAGCCCTGCACGATGCGATGACACTGAACTTGGCGGGCACAAAAGGTATCATCAACTTCGACCAAAAAGAAGAAATAAAAAAACTGAGCGAGCGTTTCGACGCTGAGCAGTCAGCCGAAAAAATCGCCGACTGCTATAAGACGCTGCGCCGGATTGAGTCCAGCGTTAACGAAAGACTTATTTTCGAGCAGCTATTGTTAAACCTCGCTGTTTCTGATAAAATGAGAGTTTCGCAATAGTAACGCTGACACGCATATTAAAGCAGGCAATTGAAATGGCAAAAAACGCAGCGACAAAGCCCAAGCAGGCGAAACATAAAAAATATATGTTGGCTCGATACGGTCGGATGGATATGCTCGGATGGTTCGAGCACAGTGAAACTCAAATACCAAAAGTGCCCAGCCGAGTTGTGGTAAAAACTGACAGGGGGCTCGAGCTGGGCTATCTTGTAGGACAGCTCAGTCCCTACAAAGCCGGACAGTTTAAATTAAACCAGGAGCAGGTTAAAAAATACTTCAAAGACAGCGAAATTGATTACCCCTGCGAGCCGACTGGTAAATTTGTCCGGTACGCAACCACAGAGGATATAAGTGAAGAGAGACACCTTCAGAAAATAGCAGAAGAAGAGATGGAATACTGCAGGCGGTCCATAAAAGAACTGGAGCTGCCGATGAAGATAGTTGACGCAGAGCACGTATTTGGCGGCGAGCGCATCATTTTTTACTTTATGTCTAACGGCCGGGTGGACTTTCGCAAGCTGGTCAAAAAATTAGCGCACGAATACCAAACAAGAATCGAAATGCGTCAGATTGGGCCCCGCGACGAAGCCAAACTCCTTGCCGATATAGAAAGCTGCGGACAGGAATGCTGCTGCAAAAGGTTCCTTAAGG
Organism: uncultured Pirellulales bacterium; assembly: GCA_964597535.1. Classification (GTDB taxonomy): domain Bacteria; phylum Planctomycetota; class Phycisphaerae; order Sedimentisphaerales; family Anaerobacaceae; genus CAZQYB01. The sequence goes on from CAZQYB010000138.1 coordinate 3,713, forward strand.
CACTAAAGCCGGTTAATATGCGAATGGCTAAAATGCAAAAGGCAACGCTTGACCCTGCGAAAATTTCAGGTTACTGCGGCAGATTAAAGTGCTGCCTGCGATATGAGGACAAAACTTATACCGAACTTAAGAAACGGCTCCCCAAAAAGAACGCTAAAGTAAAAACCATACACGGGGTGGGGGAAGTTGTGGACAGCCAGATACTGACTCAACTTGTTGTGGTAAAACACGATGATGGAACAAAAGTGGCTGTCCCCGTCGAGGAGATTGAGGTGCTCTCCCCGACGGAAACCATACCTAAGGAAGAAGACAGCGCTCCAGAAAACGCAAGTCGAGAGGACAAGCAGAACGAAAAGCAGTGATTTTTTAAGGTGAAACTATGCCTCGTAAAATCGTGGTAACATCGGCGCTGCCTTACGCAAACGGCCCAATACATATAGGTCACCTAGTGGAGTATCTTCAAACCGATATCTGGGTCCGCTTCCAGAAAATGCGCAACAATCGGTGCCTTTACTTTTGTGCCGATGATGCTCACGGCACGCCGATTATGATAAGCGCACGTACAGCCGGAATAAGCCCGGAAGAGCTGATTGAGCAAATGCACAAAGAACACAAGGCGGACTTCGACGGCTTTTACGTCGAATTCGATAATTATTACACAACCCATTCAGAGGAAAACAGGCAGCTTAGTGAACTGATTTTCGGTCGGCTAAACAAGGTCGGCTCAATCGTCAAACGAAATGTCGAACAGGCCTACTGTGAAAAATGTAAAATGTCACTGCCCGATAGATTTATTCGCGGCACGTGCCCGCGGTGCAAAGCAGAGGACCAATACGGCGATTCCT
>CAZQYB010000138.1:4567-6834 GCA_964597535.1 uncultured Pirellulales bacterium
ACCGGAGGATATGCGCAAAAGTCGGTTGCAAACAAACTCGATGAGTGGTTCAAAATGGGATTGAAAGATTGGGACATATCCCGCGACGGGCCCTATTTCGGCTTCAAAATACCAGGTGAAGAGAATAAATTTTTCTACGTCTGGCTGGATGCCCCTATCGGATATATGGCCTCGGCAAAAAACTACTGCGACAGGAACGGCCTGGATTTCGACAAGCTCTGGAACAGCGGTGAATATGAGCTTTATCATTTCATTGGTAAAGACATTATGTACTTCCATGCGCTCTTCTGGCCTGCAATGCTAATCGGCGCTCGCTTTAGGCCTGCGGACAAGCTTTTCGTTCACGGTTTTCTGACTGTGAACGGCCAAAAAATGAGCAAATCGCGCGGAACTTTTATTAAGGCAAGTACCTACCTAAAGTTCCTCAACCCAGAGTACCTGCGATACTACTATGCGAGCAAACTAACCAATAGTATCGATGATATTGATTTAAGCGCAGAGGATTTCACAAACAAAATCAACTCCGACTTAGTCGGGAAGCTTGCTAACCTTGCCTCTCGCTCAGGCCCAATGCTTACAAGGACATTGGCCGGGCAGCTTGGTCGGTTGGATGAACAGGGCAGGGAATTGACGGATAAGCTCACTGCCGCAAAGGAGCAAATCGTCAGAAACTATGAGGAGCTTAACTTTGCGGCCGCGGTCCGAACAATTGCCGCTCTGGCCGACGAGGCGAACCGATACGTCGAGCGGAATCAGCCGTGGGTAACTGTAAAAACCGATTCGGAAAAAACCCGAACCACCCTAACCGCTGTGATAAATGCTGTTAAAATCCTGACAATCTACCTAAAACCTATTCTGCCCGGGTACGCAAAGAAAGTGGAAAAATTTCTTAACGTTGACAAACTGAAGTTTGCCGATGTCGAAGCAGTGTTGGAAAATCACAAAATAAACGATTTTGAACGTTTGGTTGAAAGAATTGATAAGAGTGAGGTAAATGCAATGGTAGAAGAAAGTAAGGAAGCTCAAAGCCCTGAACCTGCCGCGGCGGCTCCTGCCGAGCCCGTTAAGCCGGAATGCACAATCGACGATTTTGACAAGATTGATTTGCGAATCGCCAAGGTTATAAAGGCCGAGCCCGTCGAAGGCGCTGACAAACTGCTGCGTCTTGATTTGGATGTGGGAGGACCGCAAAAAAGTGTGTTAGCAGCCATAGCACAGGCGTATAAACCCGATGAACTGGCTGGCAAAACAGTAATTTATTTAGCCAATCTAAAACCCAGAAAGATGAGGTTTGGTCTGTCCGAAGGTATGATTTTAGCGGCCGGCACCGGCGGAAAAGATATCTTTATGCTTTCAGCCGATAGCGGAGCAAAACCCGGACAAAGAGTGCTTTAGTATCGCACGTTCGTCATTAATCCGAGCAGCTTACGAGATGTATTAACAGACTTTAAGAATGAAGAAAAGACTCGAAGAAATTGCGCGAGAGGATAGGCGCTTCAGCCCTCAGGCGATAAGGTTCGTTCATGAGGGACTCGGCTATACCGCAAGAAAAGTCGTTTCCGAGCCCGGCCACGTCAGCGGCCGGACACTCTGCGAGGGGCTTCGGCGCCTGGCGGCAAAGAAGTGGGGCAGGTTGGCAATGCTGGTGCTAAATAGCTGGGGCGTTAAAACCACTCGCGATTTCGGAGAAATTGTTTATCTGATGATAAAACATAAGTGGATGAGCGCCCAGCCGACCGATTCAATCGACGACTTCAATGATATCTATGATTTCAAAACCGTCTTCAAAGACCAATTTGAATTCTAAATTAGTAACACCGGCTATTGTGATATCAGCTTCAACTCCATAAATACCGCACTTTCTATCGGGTTATGTCTGTAGGGTTCGATATCATTAAATCCCAGAGATATGTAAAGCCGTCTGGCCACTTCCATTGATGGGACCGTATCTAAACGCATACGAGCGTAACCTATACTTCGAGCACGCTCGATGACTGCTTCAGCCAGTGCTCTGCCGATTTTCAAGCCTTGTAAATCCGGCCTGACATAAAGTCTTTTCATCTCGCATATCCCATCGCTTAGCTTTCTCAGCCCGACACATCCGGCAACTTTGTCTCGATATGTTGCAAGCAGCAGACAACCATCTGGAGGCGCGTAGTCGCCGGGAAGATTAGCCAACTCTTCATCAAAGTTTTGAAAGCACAGCTCAAATCCCAAGGAATCAGCATATTCAACAAAAAGCCCCTTAATTATTTCAAAATCTTCAT
>CAZQYB010000139.1:0-6777 GCA_964597535.1 uncultured Pirellulales bacterium
GCACACGCGGAATCATTCAATGAAAGAGGTTGAGCAGAAAAGCAAGAAGCAACGGGAACTTCTTATACTGGCAGAAAGAAGTCTGTGTTTGGCGATAAAACATGAGTATTTGGAACTGGGTTATAAGGCAGGCAAAGAAAGAATATTCGCGCCGCGCCCGCCTCGCAGCGATAGCATTCGAAGCTTTCATTTTTCTGGTCATCATCCCGTCTTTATTGGTTTACCTCTCGACACTTGAGAATGGCAGGACATCGAAAAGTGGGTGCTCTGTTTTTTTTGTGATAGGTGGTTTTATTGCAATGTGTGGCATATCTTTGGCGTTCTGGACTATCTGGGTGCAATTCCATAAAGCCCATGGGACTCCCATACCGATTATGGCGACGAAGAAGCTATTAACAAACAAGCCCTACTCTTTTTGTCGGAACCCGATGGCATTAGGTACAATACTTTTGTATATAGGAACTTCTATCATTGCTCGTTCGTATTTATCGGTTGGAGCGACAATAGTGGTCACGTTATTTTTAATCGTGATGATAAAGGTTTTTGAAGAGAAAGAAATGGCTTTACGTTTTGGTGAAAGCTACATGCGGTATAAGAAAGAAACCCCATTTCTGATACCACGTGTTCATTTGTTAAGAAAGAGTGATGTTAAATGAGGAATTAAATGATAAGCCGAACAAGCGGTTTCACTCGGACGGCCTAAGAGCCGCTGCTTAGCTCCACGTTCCGGTGAATTCTGAGCAACTTGTGCCATTGGTACTTGTGCCAGGGGTACTTGTCCCTCAGGGACTTGTTGCACACGCGATGGGTGGCTGCCTCAAGCGCAGTCCCTCGGGGACGTCCTACGGTGCTTGGGGATGGTCGCCTTCCGCTTTCATATAGTCTGTAAATTTTGCAGTATCATTAATTTCCACGTTTGCAATAAGGTACGCTGGCATGTTATCTCTTTTGAATTACAAAGTGAATTCTTTGCACTTATCTATATCAAACCGGGCTCCTCCTTTTTGGTAGAGTCTGGCTCAACCATCCTTGAAGGACCACTTTACATCAAAGCCACCGAGGTACTTAAGTTCTACCGCCCTGTAATAAGAAGGGCCCTGCTCGATGAGGCGATGCAACAGCTTGACGTGGCCCAGTCTCTGCACGGCGGCCCACTCGCTGATCCTGGCAGTGCGACGTTCACCGTCCCACAAGCAAAGGCCGTCCGCTCCCGCTTCATAGTACATCTTCGCCGTCCTGGCGTAACTGGCCGCCGACTGTGCCCGCGGCATCAGATCCGGCCACAGGTGGATGCTGTCGCCGCCTATCCTGCGCCATTTTTTCAGCAGGGACGCATGCAAATGGGGAGTGGGCATGATGTAGTTCACGAGACGCTCGCGCAGCCAGGTCTCCACGTCGCAATGGTTCTCCTCGTAGTGAGCCGGTGAACCATTTTTTCGACCGGAGATGGTTATACCGAGTTCCCTGCCCGGCTTTTCATCGACCAGTTTTCGAACCTCGCGAATGAATTGGGTAAGGTACCCGGCCGAGTGAGCCAGCCAGCGCGGGTCCTCGACGGAGAGTTTGCGCGGGTCCTGTCCATATTTTTCCTCAAAAGCGCGCACGACCGGCTCCTCATAGAATACGTAAGGTTCGCTGCGATTCAGGTGAAGCTGAACTCCATCGGTTCCGTAATCCAGCGTTTCCCGCAAAAGGCTGAGCCAGTATTTGCGGACTTGGGGATAGGCGAGGCTCAAATTGGTGATGGGAACACCCTCGCGATTGCGCATGGTCCATTCCGGGTGTTTCCAGTAATTAGGCGCCCAGGCGATTGGCGACCGGTTCATCGGGTATTGGGGTCCGATGAACCGCATGCTCGCGAATATCTTCATGCCATTGCCATGGGCCAGGTGCGTAAATTCCGCCAGCGGGTCCACCCAGTTGTCCTGCCAGCGATTGTCCTTGGTCCCCAGGCTGCCTATCCTGGTTTTGAAAACACAGGAACTGCCCCTCAACGCTTCGAAGATGAGGATTTTGATATCGCAATTGGCAAAGGGTTCGAACTCATCTTTGAACCATTGCTTCGAGGTCGGGTGAAAGGTGTAGGTTCCTCTCGTGTGTCCGGTGTATTGACCGGTGCAGAATATCAATGCGAGTTTGCGGGTCTCCTCGCGAGGTTGAAGCTGCTGCCACTGGCGTTTTTCCTGTTCGTTCAATGGTTCCAATCTTACATAGGAAAGGTTCGCTATTCTCGCGTGCTCAGGTCGGTTGTAGGGATATGGCATTTGACGAAAGGTAAGGGACTGCCCGGTAAGGTCTGCCGTTTTCCAATAAGCTTCGGTGATTGCTTTGTTAATATCCGGGTCATCGTCTCCAAACTTGCCGGTGCCGTCTTCATCGACGGTTTTGTGTTCCGGACCGACCCTGCGAAATCCGGCGTCTCTGGTCAGCTTCACTTCGAGCTGCCCGTAATTAGAATCTCCGCGATAGTGGGATTTTGTCTTGTGGATACCAAGATAAATCTTGTAAAGCCCCTGCGCGTCAAGAGGCAGCGTCAACTGTCCGCACCTGTGGTCCGGTCTGGCCGATGCCATAAATCCCTTGACGCCTTCTGTTGTCTCATAGTCTATCAACTGCCAGCGGTCCTTTTCGAAGCTGCGAGAAAGGTTTTTCGCAGGCAGACATTGGGACATATCCGACCTGATGAGCGTCCCTTCTCTTGCCCCGCCGGCAGAGGTCTTCTTGCTCCCGGCACCTGATGACGTTTGTGTCGTCTGCTGCGCCCAGCTATCGACTGCCGGGGACGCGGCCAGGATAGTTCCGGCGGCGGTAGTTTTCAGGAAGTCACGCCGGGTAAGTACAGGTCGTTTCATCGTGGGCTCCTTTTCGTTCTTTGGATTACTAATCGATTGAATTATTTTTCTCTTGAGTCTCTATAGCTGGTTTTTCTAATTGAATTCTGATATGCCTGTAAGACGAAAAGAACTCCATCAAGCAACGCGAATACCAACAAAGCTAAACGGCAAGTCGTATTATCTCTCGCCAATCAGTCCATAACGGCGGCAAGGATATTACCGCATACAAGACCTGCTGTCAACACTTACCCCGCGGTCGTGCGGAGCCGTTTCATTTGAAAGCCGGGCTGATGTATATTAGTTCGAAGGCGTTTAGTATTGCCCGGCCTCCTTCGTAGCGTGACTTTCTTACTCCGTCGGCTACGCAGCAGCCTGCTTCGTAAACAATGTGCACGGCGGAACCGTCGGTGGCGAAAGTCATCTCGGACGGTATCAGTTCGGCGTCGGTTATTACCTGCTGGGGCTTTACGTTCAGTGCCGGGGCGATAGTCTTTACGTTGCCCGGGCCTGTGTGACCGAGCGGATAGGTGTCGGGGTAGTCGCTTTGGCCGTGATAGTCGAAGTATTCCGGGTGAGCGTTTACTATCTCGCTTTTGACGTTGTGCCATCTCTCGACGCCTTCATAGCGGTCGAGAATTTCCTGCTGCGACTGGGCCCTGATCGAGGGCATGATCGGCTGAGGTTTGCCTATCTCGCTACAGTCGATAAGCGTCGGCTCGTCGGTGCCTTTTAATCTCTTGCAGTGGAAGTGGTTGTGGTAGCTCTTGACCTTGTAGGTGCCGGCGGGCAGGTTGTAAACGGCGACGATGATGTCACCCCACGGCGTGTCGGGCCAGTCGCAGTTGTATATCCAGCTATTGCACAGCGGTTCGTAGATGGGCTCACCGAACGGTCCGAACCCGCCCGCCAGGCCACTGACCATACCGCAGACCTTGAGGGTCATGTGTCCGCCTCGGACGGTCGTCATTGACATGTTGATGCCGGTGCCGGCGACGGCTTCGAGCTGGACTCCGCCGTGGTCGTACATGTCGGCCCATCGCGGCGAGACCCAGGGTGTCCAGCCGTCCTTGACGGTGTTCCTGACGGGCTTGTCGCTGAGCATCTTCGGGCCGGTCCATTCGGGCAGGCCGAAATCTATCTTGAGGTGCATGCCGTCGGGTTCGCTTATCGTGAAACTGTGCTTGCTCTTTTGGGCCAATACCGCGTTGACCGGGTTGGCCAGTTGAAGCACGACGGTCTCGGGCTTTTCCTTGACGGTGTCTGCGGTGACATCGAGAAAGACACTTGCCCTGGTCTTGCCGGGCGCGAAGGTGACGGCAGCATCGGCGAGCGAGAAATCTTTATTCTCCTGCGCGGTTCCGCCGGCGGTTCGGCAGTTCACTGTCACGGGCTTGTCGGAGGGTTTCGAGAGCTTCACCCATATACGCGAAGGCAAAGCGCCTTCGAAACCCGCGCCCGAATCACGCGTAAAACCTACCGAGGGCAAAGCATCAGCGGACTCGGCAGCAAAGGTTGGGGATACAAAGATAGTGCCGGCCACAATAGCGGTAATCAAAAAACTGCGACTTAAGGTCATCAGATTCCTTCCTGGAAAATTAATTAATAGGATTTCCCAAGTACATCCGTGCAAAAGCAAATTTGATAGTAAAACGCTTATAGATGCTGTTAGAGCCTATTTCGACTGTCCCTCGTTTTGTCCCCAGTTTTTATCTGCAACTGCGGCAGTCAGTTTCGCTGTCGCTCAAATTACTGTGGTCGTCCCAGTCTTTATTCACAAGTCTCGAGCCATCTGGGAGCGAAGATGGCAAAATCCTTAAAGTTGATTATTCCATCGTTGAATAAGTTTGCCGGTGAAGCAGGCGGTATCTGCGCGTTATTGCCTATGTATGCAATCTCATCTGCCGAGAGCGCATAGCTATACAAGACGAATTCATCGATTTTGCCGTGAAAGAATTGTCTCGTGGCGCCATTGTGTTGGTATCCACCTATGGCGAAACCGGCACTTGAGTCAATAGTGGCCGTGGAAGTTCCCGGAGCACTGGCGGTGAATTCGCCATCAACATAGAGCTTGAACTTATCGCCGGCTGCGTCGGACTCCCAGGTCATGGCCACATGAGACCAGCTATTGAGCGGCAGACTGCTCTTGGTCAGGTGCGTCCAGTTCTCATCCCATCCACCACCACCCCATTTGCGAATGGCATGAAGGGTGCTGCCGCCATCCAGGTACATGTAAGCATAAATGTCCTCAGAGAAAATCCTGCGGGTCTGGCCAGAACCGGAACCGGAAGGATTGACAAAGAGAGCAACCGTAAATTCACTGAAGCTGCTAAAGTCAATGCCCCCGGCGTTCGGAATCAAGAACGTATCACCGGCATTGTCGGACCAGTTGTCATTGTAAAACTCAGCCGAGGTACCACCAGCACTGCAAGTTGGGTTAGGTTCAGCGTACTTTATCGTAGAATCGCCGTCACTGCCTGCGACAATCGAAGCAGTATAGGTTTCGGTGTTGTCAACGAGACCGTCGGGGACGTCGCTGCCCAAAGTACCGTTGAAATCATAGTATAAAACCAGTTGATTGGCGTTTGGGGGCGAGCCGCTGCCGCCGGTCAGGAGCCAGTCGCCGGCCAATATCGCAAGGTCATTGCCGTCGACAGCGCCATCAGAATTTATATCGGCCGAACCTAAATAGCAGACTTTACCGAGCACGAGCCTGCTATAAGGCCGATGGTTACGCATGTGCACGGCAAGCACGTCTATCTTGCTCGGCTGGTCGGGTTCATAATCGTCGTAAGTGTAGGTCCTGTCATTGAGGGTAATCGTCATTAGGACATTGCTCGGAGATGTTCTCTCAAGACTGACAGTAAGCTGTGACCAGTCACCGGGCGGTAGTTCAAATCCTGGAATCCGGTCCTTAAGCCCGTCGTTATAGAACATAAGGTCACTATTGCCAACGGGCTTTTTGGCAAACATGCCCGTCTTGTGAATTTCGCCGTGGCAATCGCGCCAGCGGGTGAGGCCGTTTGGGTCGGTAGCTACCATGTTCGCACCAATGCGGAAGTTGTATCCTTTATAGCCGTTAAATATGGAGCTGCCGGTTACGGCAAATCCGTCGCTCTCCACATATTCTCCGTCCGCCTGAAAGAGCCCAATCCGCATATCACTGGTGCCGGCAATACAGGTAATATCATCATCATGGCAGAACAGGTCGCAATCGAAGCAATCGGCGCAGTTGTGAGCGCCGTCGGTGAGCCACATATAGGAAATTTGCACCACATCGCCGACCTGGCTGAGACTCTGTTCTGGAATTCGTGTTATAAACTCTTCGCCGCCGTCAGGGTCCCACTCCAGGTCACCGTCACCATTAATAAACAGGTCGGACGTATTACCCGAGTAATACCAGGTCAGACCGTCGAAACTTACAGAGGCAATGGCTGGAGATACTGTGAACGCGAATAGGACAGCGATTATTGAAACGAACAATATTGTTTTTTTTGCCATAGAGTTTTTCGCAATCAACTGGAAATTTTTGTGAATTTGGGATTTCCGTCTATACCTGCCCAGCTATCCCGGTGTGTTAGGACTGAGCCTCATTTCTAATAGCTTTGCCACAGGTAGAATACCAAATCTATCTCGGAAAGTCAAGATTTTTGACTTCATTTCGAGCTTTGGTAATTCGGATTCTTGCCCGCCACTTGCTCGCCTCAGGCGGGTCCGTCCCCCCTTGTGCCCTTATACCCTGCTGCCCTCATCGATGGATTTGAGGCTGAGCCGTCGGCCCGGTGCTTCAATCGACCGGGCGGTAGCTCTCGGACCCCAGCCGATAAATTCCAGATTCTCGGGATTGTCGGCTGTGTCTATCTGCGACTGCGTCCAGACCTGCGATATTGTTCCAACAGCTTCTGCAGGCACCTGACGACCTCAGGGTGTTCCTGCCATACGTTCT
>CAZQYB010000140.1:0-6725 GCA_964597535.1 uncultured Pirellulales bacterium
AAAATGTTTGAGCGTTTTACAGACCGAGCACGGAAGGTTATGGCGCTGGCTAATCAGGAGGCGCAGCGCTTTAACCAGGACTATATAGGAACCGAGCACATCCTGTTAGGGCTGGTCAAAGAAGGCAGCGGAGTGGGAGCTACGGTTCTAAAGAACCTTGACGTGGATATCAAGAAGCTGCGGTTTGAGGTCGAGAAACTGGTCAAGAGCGGGCCTGATATGGTTACGATGGGCAAACTTCCGCAGACGCCCCGAGCCAAGAAGGTCATCGAATACGCAATTGAAGAAGCCCGGTCGCTCAACCATAATTATGTCGGCACAGAACATATCCTTCTCGGTCTGTTGCGAGAGAGCGAAGGTATAGCCGCTCAGGTTCTTATGAATCTGGGTCTGAAACTTGAGGATGTTCGTCAGGAGGTTTTAAATCTGCTTGGAGCCGGCGTGGACAGCGAGCCTACGGGTCTTGGAATGAAGATGGGGCCGGCAATAGGCCGCAAGCCAAAGAGCAAGACGCCTGCGCTGGATAGTTTCGGCAGGGACCTTACTCAATTAGCAGTTAATAATGAGCTCGACCCTGTAATCGGCAGAAAGAATGAGATTGAGCGGTTGATACAGATACTGTGCAGACGTACTAAAAACAACCCTGTTCTTTTAGGTGAGGCTGGGGTCGGAAAGACTGCGATTGTGGAAGGGCTGAGCCAGCAGATAATCAATAAGCAGGTGCCGGAACTGCTCAAAGACAAACGCCTTGTCGTGCTTGACCTGGCAATGATGGTCGCCGGGACAAAATATCGAGGACAGTTCGAGGAGCGAATAAAAGCCGTCATCAACGAGGTCAGAAGAGCAAAGAACGTTGTTCTTTTCATCGATGAACTACACACTCTTGTCGGTGCCGGCGGCGCTGAGGGGGCTATCGATGCTTCCAACGTTCTAAAACCCGCTCTGGCAAGGGGTGAAGTGCAGTGCATCGGAGCTACAACTTTGGATGAGTACAGAAAGCATATCGAGAAAGATGGTGCGCTCGAGCGACGGTTCCAGACAATAATCGTGGACTCGCCTTCAAAGGACGAAACACTTGACATTCTTAGAGGTCTCCAGGACAGATATGAAGCACACCACAGGGTCCGCTTTACCGATGAAGCGCTTTATCAGGCGGTAGAATTGTCGACCAGATACATAACCGGCAGATGCCTGCCTGATAAGGCGATAGATGTGATTGACGAATCTGGAGCAAGAGTGCGGCTTAAGAATATGACTCCGCCGCCGAATCTGACGGAGCTTGAAGAGAAGATAGTGAAACTGCAGAGAGAAAAAGATGAGGCGGTTAAAAACACCGACTATGAGCGTGCGGCGTCACTGAGGGACGAGGCCCAGCAGCTTCTTGACGAGAAAACCAAAATGCAGAAGAAATGGTACGAGAAGAATAAAGAGGCAACCGGCACAGTGGACAGCGAAGTTATCGCAGAGGTCGTCAGTAAGATGACGGGCGTTCCCCTGACAAGACTGGAGAAGAAGGAAGCCCAGCGGCTTTTGGAACTCGAAGAGGAGCTCCACAAACGAGTCGTCTCGCAGGACGAGGCAATCAATACCGTGGCAAAGGCGGTCAGGCGCAGCAGAAGCGGTATGAAAGACCCGAACCGTCCTATGGGCTGCTTCATATTCCTGGGCCCAAGTGGTGTAGGAAAGACCCTGCTTGCAAGAGCCCTCGCCGAGTTTATGTTCAGCGACGAGAGCGCTCTTATACAGTTAGATATGAGCGAATTTATGGAGAAGCATAACGTTAGCCGATTGGTCGGCGCTCCTCCGGGATATGTCGGCTATGAGGAAGGTGGACAGTTGACCGAACGAATTAGACGTCGGCCTTACGCTGTGTTGCTTCTGGATGAAATAGAAAAGGCCCATCCGGATGTTTACAATATCCTGCTGCAGATTATGGACGAAGGTCGATTGACGGATAGTTTCGGCCGACACGTTGACTTCAAGAATGTTGTTCTTATTATGACCAGCAATATCGGCGCCGACTTAATCAAAAATCAGTCCAGCTTCGGTTTCGGCAAGAAGACGCCTGAATCAAACTATGAGAAAATGAAAGAGATGCTTCAGAAAGAGGTCGAGCATCACTTTAGACCGGAGTTCTTAAATCGCATTGACGATACAATAGTTTTCAAGGCGCTAACGAGAGAAGACCTGCGAACTATCGTTGAATACGAGCTTGCGAAGGTGTTCAAACGGTTAACCGAGCACGGTTTGAAGCTGGAGCTCACCGAGCAGGCGAAGGAACTTCTCATCGAGAAAGGTTACAGCCCCGAATTTGGAGCAAGGCCTTTGCGAAGGGCTATCGAGCATTATATAGAAGACCCACTTTCAGAATCGATGCTGCGAGGCGAATTCAAAGGTAAAAACCTTATAAAGATTGACGTTCAAGACGAGGAACATATGAAACTTGAGGGCCTCAAGGTAGAAGAGGCGAGCGAAGAGGCCGAACCCGTTGCAAAATCAGAATAGCAAAGTTGTGGCTAACGAAGAAAACTGAAAACTTTTTGACTAAATGGTAATTGGTTAAATAACGGCCGGTTACCACTTTATTTTTGCAGGATTTCAATTTCCTCCCGGCTTTGCTGCAGGGCTAATATCTTCTCGAATTCCTGTTTGCCCATCCATTCTACTCGACCGTCGAGTCTTAAGACTACAAACCCATCCTTGAGCAGCGAATAAGGATGGTTTCTTTCGGCGTAAGCCAAAATCTCGTCCGCCGTTGATTCAAAGTCAATCCATCGGGCTCTATACTGCAAATTGCCGAGCCGGACGTGTCCTTCTAAACTTTCTTTGATGTTATCGACATAAGATTCAGATGGGATTGAGCCATAAACCTTTCGGTGTTCGAGAACTCTTTCACTAAGCTGTTTCATTGCCCGCATAGCTTCCGACCGATTGACCCAATCTTTAACGTTAATCATTGCCACGACGGCAACTGCCGTAACGAGCATGACGGTTATAAATTCTATTAAAATGACTTTTTGTCGTTTGTTCATGTTTCCTCCTTGTTTACCTTTAGTGTCGCCGGAGGCAGGTTACGATTCCGTCCTGAACGACTAATTTACCTTGGCCGAACAGTGTTATGGCCTGCGGATACGCGATACATTCCTGCTCAAAGACTCTGGCCGCAAGGGTTTCCGGGCTGTCGTCGTCCTTGACTTCACAGGCGTGCTGCACAATTATAGGGCCTTTGTCATATTCGTTTGTGCAAAAATGCACCGTGCACCCGCTTACTTTGCAGCCGGCCTTTAATACCGCCTCGTGGACATGATGTCCCCACATCCCTTTTCCACCAAAGCTCGGCAGCAAGGCAGGGTGTATATTCATAACGCGGTTTTCGTATCGGGCCGGTATTTTCCAGGCGCATAGCCAGCCGCCCTGGACGACGAGGTCAACCTTCGCAGCGACGAGTTCTTCTTCGATGCGTCTGCTGAATTCATCGATGTCGGGAAAGTCTTTTTTACGGATGGTTCTTACGTCCAGTCCGGCGTTTTTTGCTTTTTCCACGCCGGCTACGGTTGAGCGTGAACTTATTACGACGGCAACCTCGGCATTTAATCGCCCCTGCTTAATATACTTTAAGATATTCATCAAAGTTGTACCGCCGCCGCTAATCAGCACACCGAGCCGAGTCGGCTTTTCGTACTTCCCGGGCCGCCTCTCGTGACTCGTTCGGGTCCCGGGGCCCGGCTCACGGGTCTCAACAAAGTCCTGTTCAAGATTTAATGCCTGGTTTGCGAGTTTGTCGGCTTCTTTGTTTTTCTCTCTCGTAATGTGTTGAACCTTCCAGCTCTCGAATTCACCGAGCAGATTGACGACCTGGCGGAAGAGAGGTCTGATTTGCTCACTCTTCACTTTGTATTCGCCATTGACTTGTTTGACGAGCAGCTCACTATCACTGAAAACCGTTAACTGTTTAGCTTTAAGCTGTTTTGCCGCTTCGAGGGCCTTTACAATTGCGGTGTATTCTGCCACGTTATTTGTAGTTTGTCCGAGGAAAAAACCCTGAGCACCCAATTTAGCTCCGGTAGAGTCGGATAAAAAGAATGCCGCAGCAGCGGGTCCGGGATTTCCTCTACTGCCGCCATCCGCGTGAATGATTATTCTGTCCGGCAATGTATTAACCCCTCAAAAGACTAAAATCGACGGGTCTGCGAATTTAACTTTTGACTTTTAGTAACCGTTCAGGGCGGCAAAACGGCATCTCTGTGTCATTTCGAGTGCTGTGTCGGATAAAATGGCTGAAATTCAGCATATTAACCTGTGAACGGTTACGATTTTTATAGCTTTTAGTTTTTAGCTTTCTTGCGAACCACCAAGAACAAGTATTCGCGTGCAGTTAGGACAGCGGATTATATCATCTTTGGTTATAAGTAAATTGACACACTCGGCGGTGATGCCCATAAAGCAGCCGCCGCAGCTATAGGTCTCTGTTTTGCCCTCGTGTCGCTCCACCACTGCCAACGCTTCACCATCGTATGTTTCGGCGACGCGCTTGAAAACCTGCAGCGGTTCCAGTGATATGGTCTGTGCTCTTTTGTTCCATTCGTCCTGGACTTCTTTGATTTTGCCCTCGTACTTAGCTGCCGAGAGCTCAGTTTCTTTTCGGGTTTGCTCGAGCGTCTGTTTCTGCTTATCTATCTGGTTTTGCATTTCTTCGCACTCTTTTTCATCAACCTCGATGTCTTTCATCAGCTCCAATATTTGACTCTCAAGTTTGGAATTGTCGGCCTTGGTTGTATTAAGCTGAGTAAGGACTAACGCATATTCCTTATTTGTCTTTGCAGCGTTAAGGGATGCTCTTAACTTGGCTATCTCTTCGTCTCTGCTCCTGAGTTCAAGCTCCAGGCGGTCAGACTGAACCTTGGTTAGTAGAATCTCTTCCTTTTTGGCTTCGATACTATTCTGAAGGCTTCTGACCTGGTTCTCCCTGATAATCACATTTCTTCTGCATCTTGCAAGTTTCGCTTTGACGGTTCGCAGGCGGTTCTCAACGCTTTGAAGTTTTATCAACCCACTTAATACAGGTCCCATCTATACTCCTTCAGCCCCAGCTATAAATTTTTCAAATCATTCATTATGCTCATTTATGTTTCTGTCTGCAACAAAAAAATTTTCGTTTTTTCTTTTGTGACGGCTGCATGTATAATTACTGTGCTGTGAAAAGACTGCTGAAAAGACTCATTCAGGTTCAAAGCACCGCCGAGAAAGGCGAATTGCCTGTGGCGGAAATAATTTCGCAAGAGTTTGGCCGCTCAGGAATAGACGCTCGGATAGATAGCTGGGGCCGAAACAGGGCGAATCTTATCGCACATATAAAATCGACCGGGCACAGAGCGGCGCTCTTATTTGTCTGCCATCTTGATGTTGTTGGCGCCGGTGGGGGGCAATGGAAATATCCGCCTTTTGAGGCGGTCGAAAGCGACGGCAAAATCTACGGCAGAGGCGCTGTGGATATGAAGGGAGGAATTGTTGCAGTTGTTACTGCTATCAGAGAGGTTATCGAGTCGAGGACTGCGTTAGCCGGTGACATTATTCTTTTTGCTGCTGCCGGTGAGGAGACTGATAGCTGCGGTGCAAGAAGATTCGTTCGCGGCTACGAGGCGATGCCGAGACTTGCCGGCGTCATACTTCCTGAACCGACGGATTTCGAGATTATCACCGCCCATCGCGGAATGTTATGGCTTAAAGTTACAACCAAAGGCAAAGCCGCTCACGGCTCATCGCCCCAGTTGGGCGTGAATGCGATTGCTTCAATGAGAACTATATTAGACAAACTGGAGAATTACAGGATTGTATTCAAGCCCCATAAGCTGTTGGGCGGGTGCTCTATGAGTATAAATACAATTGTCGGCGGCAAAGAAATTAACGTCGTTCCCGATAGATGCAGTATCGGCATAGACATCCGTACTTTACCTGCGCAAAACCATCAGGATATTATTGAGGATTTGCAAAAGACATTTGCGGAATTGAAACAAAAAAATCCTCAGTTCAGTGCAGAAGTTTCAATTGTGCGAGAAGTGAGAGCACT
Organism: uncultured Pirellulales bacterium; assembly: GCA_964597535.1. Lineage (GTDB taxonomy): Bacteria > Planctomycetota > Phycisphaerae > Sedimentisphaerales > Anaerobacaceae > CAZQYB01. The sequence continues at coordinate 6,068 of CAZQYB010000140.1, forward strand.
TGAGACTGATAACAACTGTGATTTTGTCAAGGAGTTTTGTTCTGCTGTTGGAACCAGTCGGACCAAGGCCGTTGGTTTTACCACGGATGGTCCTCATTTTACCACTTTAGGAGCGCCGGTTGTAGTCTTCGGGCCGGGCGAGCCGGACCTTTGCCACAAGCCGGATGAATATATTGAAATCAGCGACGTGGAAAAGGCCGTTGAATATTACAAGGAGATCATTGTGAAATTCCTGGCTTGACTTTCGCCAGCGAATTGTGCCGGCAGGTGAGTTTTGTCATTAGACTCTTTAGGGGAAGTTTAAGATGGAGCAATATAAAGTAGATTTTGAATCGATGGAGTGGGAAGCACCGGCTGAGGGTGTTCGCTTCAAGGCTTACGAACAAGACGGCAGAAAGCTACGTTTGATAGAATTTGGTAGGGAGTTTGTCGAGCCTGATTGGTGTATGAAGGGGCATATCGGTTATATCCTGGAAGGCCGAATGGAAATAGACTTTGATGGCAAAGTAATTGTATTCGGCCCCGGCGACGGAATATTTATCCCCGCAGGCCAAAAACATAAGCATAAAAGCAGAGTTCTTGTGGATAAAATAAAAGCGGTTTTGGTGGAAGATGCATAAATCTTCACCATCGAGCTATTGAAAGCAATTAAATTGGA
>CAZQYB010000141.1:0-6709 GCA_964597535.1 uncultured Pirellulales bacterium
GCAAGCCTTCAACGCAGGAGGAATTCCTGCATACCTTCAATACAATCTCTCTGGCGGGAAAACAGGTGGTGCTGGCTTCCGACGCACACCCGAAAATGATAGGAGAGCTTTCCGAAAAGCTGATTAACCGCTTCGTCTCGGGAATGGTCGTCAAGATTAAGAATCCCGATTTCCAGACCCGCTGCCAAATCTGCAGACAGTACGTAACAACACTGCGCAAGCACATCCCCGAAAGTGTAATACGATACATCGCCGAAAATCTGCGGACCAATGTGCGGGAACTGGAAGGGGCACTGCTGAAATTAATCGCTTTCGCATCACTGCAAAATGAAAAAATTAACCTGGCTATGGCCAGAGAAATTCTGGCTGAACACCTGGAAAGGTGCGACCCAATTGTGCACATCTCGGATATCGAGTCGGTTGTCGCCACCTATTTCGGGCTCACACCGGCCAATATACACTCGTCCAAAAAAGACAGGAAAGTGGCCATGGCCCGACACTTCAGTATGTATCTGGCGAGAAAGCATACGAAGATGTCCTCCTCGGAGATAGGCAGATTTATGGGCAATAAGAACCACGCCACCGTCCTTTTGGCCTGCAAAAAGGTCGAAGGCCTAATCAAACAAAATGCTCAATTGCACTGGCTGGGCCCGGCCGGCAACAAGGTCTCCAAGGCCAGAACAATACTTACGAATCTTGAAGAGAGCATCTCCGGCTAAATGGGACATTCAAAACCAACGGCCGCAAACCTGATGAGAACACGGACCTGAAACTTCTGCGATTTCGCTAACCGCTGACCGTCGTCTGCGTGTTTTGAGCAAGCTCTGTTTATTGTCGGCCCCAAGCAATAACATCATAGTGGTACCCCGATGTGAATTCAGGGCTCTGACCATAACTATTGATTAGCTTTGCATTTGTGTTATATTATGCAGTGATACCTGCAACTGGGTCTGTCCCCAGTGGCACTCATGTGCTAAATATCAAGAAATGCTTCGCGATGAACTGGAAACGAAAAGCTAAGATCCAAAGTTTGATTGCGACACTTCCGTCCAGCCTCAGTTACAAAGTCTACTATTTTATCCAGCGTAGATTTGGAGCGATCCGCAATCCAAATCCCGTGAGCCGTTTATCAGCCGGGGTTACCATCTGCGATCATATTTGTGGTCAGAATCAAGCCATAAAGCACAAAACCTTCCTAGAAATAGGAACTGGTCGGCGTTTGAATGTGCCAATCGCACTTTGGTTATGTGGCGCGTTGAAAATAATAACCGTCGATATCAATCCATACCTGAAACCGGAGCTCATACTGAAGGATATTTCCTACATAACAGAAAATCATCAGGTTGTTAGGAGATTGTTTGGAGGGTATTCTCAAGAACCACTTTTCCAAAGTCGATTTGACGAACTTTTAAATGCCGAACTTTGTATGGAGCATTTGCTTGATATGATGAACATTCAATATTTGGCTCCAGCCGACGCTCGCCGTTTGGACTTACAAACCCAAAGTGTTGACTTCCATATTTCATGTTCAGTTCTTGAGCACATCCCTCCCGAACTTATTGGAGATATCCTTCTCGAAGGCAAAAGGGTATTGAAGAAAAAAGGGCTTTTCCTCCATAGTGTAGATCTTTCGGACCACTTTTCGCATTCAGACTCGTCAATCTCTGCGATCAAGTTTCTGCAGTTTAGCGAAGGCCAGTGGAACCATTACGCAGGAAATAGATATGCATATCATAACAGGTTGCGTGTTGATGATTATGTAGGCTTGTTTCACACAGTGGGCTTGAAGATTTTATCTTCTGATACTAAAATCGATCAAAAAGCACTCGAAGAGTTGAAAAGAGGGTTCCCACTGCACGAGCACTTCAAGGATAAAACCGCAGAAACCAACGCCACTACATACGCTTTTATTGTTGCTTCCTTAGACCAATTCACCTGACATTCTCCTGTAGCCGACCACGCTTGCATCGACTCGCTAACTAACGCGCAACTTCTACCCCAAGTTTTTGTCGTTTCTTGGCCCGAACCATATAAACGAAATAAGGATTAGAAAGGCGCCGGAGAAAAACAGCATCATTCTTCGACGTGGTTCGCGGCATCGGGTAAGCCAAAGGGGCGTCATCGGCTCGTGGAATTGCCGGTTTGGCCCCTCTGTCAAGGCCTTTCGGGCAGCATCGAGCTGCTCAGGCGTTACTTTCGGGTAAACGGTATCTTCGTCCTTCCGCTCAGTGCCCAGCGCAGCGTGGGCAATACGCTTGATAAGGTTGGGGTCTTCCTGCAATTGCCGCAGCAGTGCATCATAGTCGGCGTTTAAAGAATCAAGCCGCTTCAGGGATTCCTTCGCTGACTTTAGGAGTTGCTTATTATGATAGTATCGAAGCAAATCATCGCAGAGACTGGAGATACTCAGCGCTGCTGCGCCGATACTGAAGAAGACAGCAAATAAAAGCATTCGCAGGACATTTTGCCTTTGCATAGTATATAAGTGCACAGAACGTAAGTTTCTTTGTGCACTTGCGCCCCTATGCTCTTGTGCTCTTGACTACTTAAACATAAAGCCGGCATACCGTGCAGCCGGACCAAGGTCTTCGTTGATTCTAAGCAGTTGGTTGTATTTGCAAATCCTGTCTGTTCGGCACAGCGAGCCGGTCTTTATTTGTCCGACGCCTGTGGCCACGGCCAAGTCGGCGATTGTGGTATCTTCGGTTTCGCCGCTTCGGTGACTTATGACGGCCGTCCAGCCGGCCCTCCTAGCCATATTTATCGCTTCAAACGTCTCCGTGAGCGTCCCTATCTGGTTGAGCTTTATCAATATCGAATTTGCACAGTCGAGCTTTATGCCCTTGGCCAGCCGAGTGGTGTTGGTTACGAACAAATCATCACCGACCAACTGGACGCGATGGCCTATTTTTTTGTTCAGCTTCGCCCAGCCGGCCCAGTCATCCTCGGCCAGTCCGTCCTCAATGGAAACAATCGGATACTTACCCGCCCATTTGGTCCAGTGCGCAATCAGCGCATCGCTTGAGATTTTTTTCTTCGGAGCGGATTTGAAAAACTTGTAGGTCTTCGTCTTCTTGTCGAACATCTCGCTCGCAGCAGGGTCCAGGGCAATTGCGACCTGCTTGCCCGCCTTGTAGCCGGCTCTTTTAATGGCGTCCATAATAACTTCCAGGGCCTCTTCATTGCTCTTTAGCATAGGTGCAAATCCGCCTTCATCGCCGACCGATGTGGCATAGCCCTTCTTGGCCAGCACGGCTTTAAGCGTATGGAAAACCTCAGCCCCCATCCGCAGCGCTTCGGGGAAGTTCCCGGCACCTACCGGCATAATCATAAACTCCTGGAAATCAACATTGTTGTCCGAGTGTTTTCCGCCGTTGAGGATATTCATCATTGGTACCGGCAGAAGATTGGCGCTGCAGCCGCCCAGATAGCGGTACAAGGGCAGCTCGGCTGAATCCGCCGCCGCCTTTGCGACCGCTAATGAAACGCCCAATATCGCATTCGCCCCGAGCTTGCCTTTGTTGGGCGTACCGTCCAGCTCAATCATCAACTGGTCGAGTTCCTCCTGCCCCATAGCGTCCATACCCAAAACTTCAGGTGCGATTATTTCGTTCACATTTTTGACGGCGCCGGCAACGCCTTTACCCATATAGCGTTTTGCCCGCCTGTCGCGAAGCTCTACCGCTTCATACGCACCGGTACTGGCGCCGGACGGCACCGCCGCCCGCCCGAATGAGCCGTCCTCGAGCAGCACATCAACCTCAACGGTCGGATTGCCGCGCGAATCGAGTATCTCCCTCGCCGTTACATCAACAATTATCGTGAACATCTTACATCCTTTCCTTTATTTGTCATTCGATACTCATCATTCCTCCGAGAGACTACCGACTTTAACCGGCCGCGTCAACCCTCGATTGCAGAAACTCTTATAGCCAATCGCTTATTTGCGAAAAGACCTCAGCCCGAATGTCGGCGGATTCATTAAATAATTCGTGCCTGCTCTTTTTAATAATCACCACCTCTACCTCGCTGAATTTGCTCCTGATAAACTTAATATTGAACTGCCACGCTACCGCTGTGTCATTTGCAGCGGAATGCTGCCAGCTATGTGCCTAAAATCAAGATGCGAAAGCAGGTCCACAATGATATTCGTGACATTTTCAATGCTCCGGATAGCCGGCAGCGGTTGAAGTTTTACGTGGCCAAGTATGAGAAAACCGCTGCGAAGCTCTCTGTTTGGATGGAGGAAAATCCGGCGGAGGGCTTAACAGTATTTGCGTTGTCTGAAAGTCATCGCAAAAGGATGCGAACGACCAATATGCCGGAGCGAGTGCATGAGGAAATTAATCGCAGGACAAGGGTAGCAGGTTTATTTCCAAATGAGGCGTCACCGCTTCGGCTGGTCAGTGCAGTTTTAACGGAGCTGAACGAATAATGGGAAACGGGTAAAAGGTATTTGAATATGGACGTGGAGAACGATGATTCCGCTTCAGAGCAAAATAAAATTTACAGAAAAAATTTGCTTGACCATTGTCCTCAAAACACATCGCGAGATAGTAAAAATCGTGCAAGAATAGTAAATCAACAAGACAATTTAAATCCTTGCTGTCATTCGAATTAAGCTGTAAAATCAGTTTATTGAGTATCTTACAAAAAGAGGGCAAATAGAATCCCGCCCTCTCCGATGTATTGGTTGTGTGTGATGAGTATTGTGCAAAAAGAAATACGCAATACGATATTTAGTTTGGAGGTTTTTGTTTAGTGCGGGTAGCGTTGGGACAATTCAATGCTGTGGTAGGTGATTTGGCCGGCAACGCCGAAAAGATGCGCGCAATGTACGCCCAGGCAGTTCGGTCGGACGTAGATTTGCTGATATTCCCGGAGTTGGCTGTTTGCGGTTATCCTCCGGAAGATTTATTGCTGAAGAAACATTTTTTGGAGGATAATCGTTCAGCCGTCGAGAAACTGGCTGCCGACTGCCCAAAAGTAACCATAATCGCTGGTTTTGCCGAAAGCTACCAGGGTGATAGTTACAATTCCGCCGCCGTGTTGCAGGCCGGCCGGACAGCGAAAGTTTACCGGAAAGGCCGACTGCCGAACTTCGGCGTATTCGACGAGCGAAGGTATTTCCAGTCCGGCGCCGAGCCGGTGGTAATCAAATTAGAGGAGCTTAACGTCGCTGTTACCATTTGCGCCGATGTCTGGGATGTCGAGTGGCTGGCCCAGTTCTTAAAAAACGCCGGCGAAATACAAATGGTTGCAAATATATCAGCCTCGCCTTTCCGTGTGGGCAAAATTGAACAGAGACAAACAGCGCTCGGCCGGTGTGCGAAAAAATTTAATTGTGCTGTTTCATATTGCAACCTTGTTGGCGGCCAGGACGAATTGGTCTTTGACGGCCGAAGTATGTTTGTCGATTCAGCAGGCGAAGTTATTGCCAAAGCCAGGACATTCGATGAAGACTTATTAATTGCCGACGTTAACCTGGCTGGCGACGGAACTGTGCAGGTCAAGCCGCTGCAAGCACCTGCATCACAGCCAACCGATGTCCTTGACGAAGTCTATCAGTCCCTTGTGCTCGGAACGCGAGATTATGTTCGAAAGAATGGATTCGATAAGGTTTTGCCCGGCCTTAGCGGCGGTATAGATTCCTCCGTCACCGCTGGTATCGCTGTTGCCGCTCTGGGCGCTGAGAATGTCTTCGGCCTGACTATGCCCTCGAAGTTCAACAGTCCCGAAACAATAAAAGATGCGCAGAACCTGGCGAAAAATTTGGGCATCGAATTTTTAACTGTCCCGATTGAGCCAATACTCAGCCGGTTCCACGAAGCGCTGGAAAAGGTTCCCGGCTGGGACAGCGGAGGTATTGCTTATGAGAACCTGCAGGCCAGAATCCGCGGCAGCATACTGATGTCACTGAGCAATCAGTTTGGTTCAATGGTGTTGACAACAGGCAACAAAAGTGAGACTGCGGTTGGCTATGCGACCCTTTATGGCGATACGGCAGGTGGTTTTGCAGTCATAAAGGATGTTCCTAAAACGATGGTCTATGAATTGGCTGAACATATAAACAAAATAAACGGCCGGCAGATTATACCTGCCGATGTAATAACGAGAGCCCCCAGTGCCGAGCTAAGGCCCGGCCAGAAAGACAGCGACACTCTACCGGAGTATGATTTACTCGATAAAGTGCTCAAAGGCTACGTCGAACAAGACAAATCCGCTCAGCAACTGGTCGATGCGGGCCTGCCGCGAGACGTGGTCCGTCGGGTCATTCGTATGGTTGACCGAAATGAATACAAAAGAAGGCAGTCTCCGCCGGGCGTAAAGATTACGCCGAAGGCCTTCGGCAAAGACAGAAGACTGCCGATTACAAACCGTTACACCTCCTGCAACGATAGTTATAGTTAGTACCTGTTGCGGAAGGTAAAAACCGATGATGTCCCCCTGTGAAAGCAGGCCCCCAGAGCGAAAAGTCCGGATTCCCGCCGGAGTTTACCCTGCACTACGATTCTTGTCGTGATGCTGCACGTACTCTATTCTCTGCTGCAAAGCAGGCCTGTCGAAACAAAATCAGGGTTTTATTAAACGTCTTCAACCTTTTCTGCCGTTTCACTCTGAATTTGGGTTAGTTGTATTCCGAAGCGGTCGAGTTTTTTCTGGCCTTCTTCGTATTGACTGTAGGCGTTTCGCAGGTGTTTGCCGAGGA
>CAZQYB010000142.1:0-6647 GCA_964597535.1 uncultured Pirellulales bacterium
TTCGGGATGATAGAGCTGTTCAATGACATTGTGATGGCCGGTGGTCAGCCGCAGCCGGCACATTTAGCAGGGGGTATCTCCGTTGCTCTTGTAACGACCTTTTGGGGGTTGCTTATTGCGATACCGGCCTTGGCAATGCACGGTGTCTTTCGAAACCGAATCGAGACGCTTATAAGCGCTGCGACAACAGAAACGGAGAACATTCTGCCGGAGATAATACGCAGCCTGAAAGAGCAAAAAAGTACTGAACAGGCGAAACAAAAACAACCCCCGATTAAATCACGGGTCCGCGGAATTTCCGGCAGGCCGGTGGAGACGCTTCGCGAGTCGTCCCTGCCCTCGCGGTGACAGAATAAGGGTACAGAGCTATGCCTTTGAAAATTGGCAATCGGTCTGATAACAATGTGCAACCCTTTAATATGACCCCCATCATAGATATTGTGTTTTTGCTTATTATATTTTTCCTGGTGGTTTGCCGGTTCATCGAGGCCGAGAATTTCCCCGTGACTGTTCCGGACAATTGTCGGTTTGCCCAGACCAACCCCGAACCCGGGACCCAACTGACCACCGTTACCGTTATGAAAACAGCGGAAGACGATGTCGTTTTTGCGGTCGGCTCGGAAAAAATTACAGCATCGGACTATAGCGATAGAGTTAACAAACTTGTTCGGCTGATAGATGTTCGTTTGAAAGATTTGCCTCCTGAGCGCAGAGTCGTTACTTTACGTGTCGATAAGGACATCTGTTTCAGCGATGCCCAATATGCCCTCGCCGCTGTTGCTGCAAGCACTGCTACCGACATCCAGTTAGCGGCTCTAAAAAATAAGCACACCAAACCACAGTAGCTTTCCGCCCCCTCAATCGAGATGCGATTCACAATTCACGAGACACAAATGTTTGTTTTTGAACGTTGAGCGTGTTCCTTTCCCGGAACACGCCGTCACTATAGCCCTGAATTGTTGTATCAAATTCTGCTAAATGCAGGCGTTTGGCAGCGAGCAGACAGTATTCCTTCTCAATCTCAACGCCAAGAAATCGGCGATTTAGCTTCCTGGCTGCCACCAGGCTGGAGCCGACACCCATAAAGGGGTCAAAAACAAAGTCGCCTTCATTCGTGCTTGCCAGAATTAATTTCGCCAGCAGTTTTTCCGGCTTTTGTGTGGGGTGGTCAGTATTTTCCGGCATCGACCAAAAGGGCACTGTGATGTCATTCCACAGGTTTGAAGGATGTGTCAGGCGGAATTGGCCGTCGAGAGAATTTTGCCAGTCTTTTGGTACGCCGTTAGCGTCAGTGTACGGTGCGAGGACCCTGCGTTTTAGCTTTACGTCTTCAACATTGAAGATATAGTCATCAGAGACGGTCGCAAACCAGATGTCTTCGGAAGCGTTTTTCCAGTTTCTCTTGGCGCCTCTGCCTTTTTCCCTTTCCCAAGTAATTCTGTTTCGCACCTTCAGATACTTTTGAAGAATAAGATGGATTGCAGTAGATGTGTACCATTCAGAGCATACATAGACCGATGCGTTGCTCTTAAGTGTAGGTAATAGCTTGACCAGCAGGTTTTCAAACCACTCGGCGTACTTATCAATGCCCTTTTTCTTAAAGCTGGATGACTTAAAAGTCTTGTTGAGATTATACGGCGGGTCCAGTATCAGCAAATCGGCAAATTTCGCGGGCAGAAAGTCGACGATTTCAAAAATATCCTGATTTACTATCTTGCTCTCAATAGCATTTACCGTTGGTGGCCCGAATATTTGAATTAACTCTTTGTCGTAAAGGTTTCTCTCTTTCGAATTGAGTGTTACTGTCCGGTTCCTCGGTGCACGAACCTTACTCACCTGTTCCACCTCCGGGCCTTTGCAATTTTGGTTTTACGCAGATTCTTTTTTTGCTTTTTGCTTTGCGGTAAACAGTTCGGCTTTGCCTTCGACGACATCACGGGTGATTACGTATTTTGCACCGCTCGGCTCGTCGGGAAGCTGGTACATCAGGTCAACCATCAGCTCCTCGGTAATCGACCGAAGTGCCCTGGCACCGGTGTCGCGCTCGAGCGCCTTTTGTGCCAATGCCTGTAAGGCGTCCTCAGTGAATTCAAGTTTGGCATCTTCCATCTCAAAGAATTTCTGATACTGCCTGACGAGCGCGTTTTTCGGTTTGGTTAGTATATCTATAAGAGCGCTTTCATCAAGGGCTGCGAGGGTGGTAATTACCGGCAGCCGTCCCACCATTTCAGGAATCATTCCGTACTCGATGATGTCCTCCGGTATGACCTGGGCAATTATGTCACTGTACTCGGCTTTCTCATCGCTTTGGCCGCTCAGCTCCGAATCGAAGCCAATCATTTTTTTGCCGAGCCGCTTCTTGACGATGTTTTCCAGCCCCACAAACGTTCCGCCGCATATAAAGAGTATCTGCGTCGTATCGAGTTGTATGTAGGATTGTTCCGGATGCTTTCTACCGCCCTGCGGCGGGATGTTGGCGGTGGTGCCCTCGAGCATTTTCAATAACGCCTGCTGGACACCTTCCCCGGAGACGTCACGGGTAATCGAAACGTTCTGATATGTTTTGCCGACCTTATCGATTTCGTCTATATAGACGATGCCCCGCTGGGCAGCTTCTATATCATAGTCGGCGCTCTGCAGCAGGCGCAGCAGAAAATTCTCCACGTCTTCGCCGACGTAGCCGGCCTCGGTAACGGTCGTCGCATCGCATATTGCGAACGGCACCTTCAGTTGCTGCGCAAGTGTCTTGGCGAGCAGTGTTTTGCCGGCGCCCGTCGGGCCGATTAGAAGAACGTTGGATTTATCTATCTCAACGTCCGAACTGTCACTGTCAGTGTGTATCAGCCGTTTATAGTGGTTGTGCACTGCGACGGAAAGATATTTCTTGGCGTGTTCCTGGCCAATTACATACTCGTCCAGATATGCTTTTATTTGTTTGGGCTTGGGCGTTTCCTTTAAGCTGGCAATCGGTCGGCTGACCAATCTGCGGTTTTGCTGAATGATGTTGTAGCACAAATCGACGCACTCCGGACAAATAAAAACTCCGTCCGGGCCCTCTATAAACGTATCGTCCCGGCTTGACGCCCGGCCGCAGAAACTGCAGATTGCCTTGCTTCTGCTACTACTCGATTTCTTCGCCATTATTATCTTCCTAAACCCTGCTTCAATTCTGCGTTCTTGCTCTATATATTGTACATCGGCAAAGCTGCTTAGGCAAGTTAATTACCGGCGCCAATTAGTTCCCGACTTCCTGTTTTAGCGAGCTCAATTTTTTAGCCCATAGTGATGGAATATCAGTAAAACTGGCCTCGAGGACATCGATGGTATGCAGGACACTTTCCTTTTCTGCCTGCGGACATTTAGAGTAGCAGTCAAGCTCGTAAAACTTTGCACGCCACCATTTCCAGCTCCGTTTTTGCGCTGATGGCGACTCGCCTTTTCGTATTTTGGCAACCTGCGTCCACAAGCCGGCCGCCTCGCAAAATTTGGCCTGCTCACTAAGCAGTCTTGCTCTGCAGCGAAGTAAATCCACATTCTCAGACAAACCTTCTTTGGCCAGATTGTCGAGCAGTTTACCGACTTTCAATAATTTTCCCTGTTCTTTGTTCGCTGCAAAAACAGCTACTTCGGCCAGATACAAACGTGCTGTACTCGAGGGGATAAGACCACGAGTGGCAAGGCCTATTTGCTCGCAATATTCGGCTATTTTTTGGCAGTTCTTGATAAACTTTAAGAAATCGGTTGTCTGCTCAGGTAATCGGTCAATCTTCTCAATAACTTTCCTCATCAGTTCCATCGCTTCGAGGCCGTGTTCGTAATTGTTCGGGTCGATAACTCCAAGCATGCACTCGACTGATTCATTCGGCCTCTCCAGCTTCCAAAGCAACTTTGATTTGAAAACATTTAGGTTTGCTTCGTCTGCGGCTTCGGCCTTGGTGAGAATATCCAAAACCTTTTTCGCTCCGCCCTTGTCGTCCGATTCAAGAAACACCCGGCAATAAATAGTCATTGCTTCTCTTAGTAGTTGTTGTTCGTTACTCGCACCACAATCGGCCATAAAATCTCTTAACTGATTGCGCAGTTTACTGTGCGGCTTTCGGACATTGCGTATCGCCTGCTCTATAAGGTCGAGTCTTGCCCTGTTGCGCCAGCCGCTGGTAGGACGGTTGGCTATTATTTCTAACAATTCTTCGCTTTTTGAAATCGACCCGCAATCGCTGAGTACCTTACTGTAGAGATATTCTAATTCTTCATCGATTTGGCCTTGAGCGATTGCAATGTAATTATCAAAGGCCTCGATGACAAGTCGGCAGGGACGCCTGCCCCGGATATATAAGTTACACGCTAACTGTGCAGCTTGTTTGGCAATTTCCTCGGCCCCGATGCCCAGCTTGTCGCTTTTTTGCAGTTGCTGTAATTTGCTTGCCGCGATTAAAAGCTCAACTGTTTTAGCCGGCGATGAGTCCGCAAGCCCAACTGCTGCGACGTAAAGTATCAAAGGTGTTTGAAATTTTTCTGTACCTGAAAACTTCTCCAGCAGCATTTTATAGTCCCGGGCTTTATTCTTCCATGCAGTCTTCGCGGCAAGTTCCGCTTCAAAGATGCTGTTCTGCTCTAATTCCTGTTTGTCCAGTTGCCCCTGTGTGACCCGACGGGACAAATCAGATAAAATAAATGAGCCGAGAAAATCTTCTGCTTGAGGAAAAAGCTTAACTGTTTTCTCAAGGGTTTTGGGAGCATATCGGCGCTGCAGGGCCGCCAGGGACAAAACCAGTTCGAGGTCATCGGCGCAACTGCTTTTTGCGATGTTCTCAGCAATTGTTTTTAGCTGTTCCGGCTCGGTTAAGCCGAGGAATTTAATCCTTTCTATTTCTATCCTGAAAACCGTTGAATGCTTCATATCGCTTCGTTCCATAAGCGCATCGAACTCTTTCCTGGCCAGCGGTTTATAGGCCGAATCTGTCCAGGCAAGCAGGGCAAAGGTTTTAGCTCTTAAAAACTGTGCATAAGCGCTATTACGGATTTGGGCCAATGAATCTAACTGGGCCGGTATTTCATGCAATATCTTATTTCTTTCGGTTTGCTCAACTGTGAGTGCAAGATATAAATCAATTTCACATTTGCTTAACCTGGTTGTGTATAGATTGCCGAATAGCTTTCTCCACAAACCCGTTGAGCCGTATCTGCTGTCCCAATCGCGGCCTTCGTAATCTTCGATTTGCTGCCTGAGTTTTCTTTGCTCTTCTGTGATTACTGCCAGGCGACTGCTTGTTTTTTCAGCAAGCACGCAAAGCATATCTTTATCTTTTGGGCTTAAAAATTTTCCGCTGTATTCATATTGCATACGAAGCTCAAAGCTTTCCTGCATAAACGTTTCGGTAATTTGTTTAGCCGTTTCGGCCAGAGAGTTAATGTCTTCAGCGGTGGGCAATGCGCCGGTTGAGGCTGATGTGAAAGTGAAAACTAAAAAACTGAAAGCCAAAAACCACACTTTAAAATTCAAAACTTATTTTCCTTTACCTTTTAATTTGATTTTAAATTTTAAGTTTTGGTTTTACATTTTTCGCTTTACGTTTTTCGTTTTTTTTATGGGATTACTCCGTCATTCGGAATGTGATATCGGTCAGGCCCGCTCCGTAGAACACATTATATATTTTTGCCAGATGTTCCCATTTCACCTCAGGGTCGCAGACAATTTCTATCGGGTCGGCGGCGAATCTTTTTCGGGCCAGCAGGCACTTTTCTATTTCTTCCATCAGCGCAACCAGGTTTGCTTCGATTGTCTGATTTACTATTTGAACTGTGTGTAACTGTCCTATTTGGACCCCGCAGCCGGTCTCTGTTGGCCGGATTCGTATTATTAACGGTTCAGGTTTTCCAAGCCCGTGCCCCTGTGCCTGCGCGGCTGGCAGTTGGAACGGCAGAAAATTCTCTTCCGGCCTCCACTTTGCTGTAACCAGGAAGAATATCAGCAGCAAAAATATCATATCTATCATCGGTGCCATACGCAGTGCAAAGGGACGTCTTCGACCGGCAAAAATCCTCTTGAGAAAATCTATTTGCATACTTTCGTTTCCTGCCGTTTCCAATGTAATCCCTCGTGTATCGCGACCCGGAGTGCGTTTATTTTGCGAGATGCGCATATCACGCACGACGCAATGCGAACTCAGCGCCCCGGCGCAGCGCTTCGGTATTGACCGGCAATGTCTTATGGTACCGCCTGGCAAGGACGTCAGCTAAACAGTTCGCTGCCGCATCAGCGCTGAAAATCCCTTTTCTCTGCAGGTACGCACCCAGGGCCACCATATTAGCGGCTTTTATACTGCCCAGTTCAACCGCCAGGTCATTGGCCGGCACTTCCAATAAGTCGGTTGAATCAGCTAACTGTGGCTCCTCGTCGATCAGGGAGCTATTCATCACCAGCAGTCCGCCATCTTTGAGCCGGGGGGCAAATTTGTTCAATGAGGCCTTGTTCATTACAATCAGTGAGTTCGGCCTGCTCACCAATGGAGATGCGATAGGCTCATCTGCAATAATAACCGTGCAATTGGATGTGCCGCCTCGGACCTCCGCACCATAGGCGGGCATAAAAGTTACTTCTTTGCCGGCCTTCATCGCCGTTTGAGCCAGCAGTCTGCCGGCCAATA
>CAZQYB010000143.1:0-6602 GCA_964597535.1 uncultured Pirellulales bacterium
GCAGTTTGTGCCAGAACCGCGCATACAAAAGATGCAGGACGGCATGCTCAGCTCCGCCGATGTATAAATCGACAGGCATCCAGTACTTATCTTTTTCGGCGTCCCAGCCCTGTTGATTATTTTCCGGGTCAAGGTATCTTAGATAATACCAGCAACTGCCGGCCCACTGAGGCATTGTGTTTGTCTCGCGTTTGGCCTTTGAGCCATCCGGCAACTTGACATTGACCCAGTCATCGATATTGGCTAACGGGGATTCGCCCGTGCCGTGGGGCTTATAGTCTTCGGTTTCCGGCAGCTCTAAAGGCAAATCTTCTTCGGAAAGGCCGAGGATGCGGCCATCTCCGGTATGCAAAATCGGGAACGGCTCGCCCCAGTAGCGCTGCCTGCTGAAAAGCCAGTCACGCAATTTATAATTGACCGCTTTTTTGCCGAGGCCTTTGTCTGCAAGCCGGTTTGTAACCTGCTCTTTGAATTCGGCTGTTGACAAACCATCAAACCGGCCTGAGTTAATCGCCCTGCCGTCGCCGACAAAACATAACTTGCCTTGCCGAACCAGCTCAGCTTGTTCGTTGTCCTCAGGCGAAACGACCGGAATAATGGGCAGGTCAAACTTTTTTGCGAATTCAAAATCCCGCTCATCGTGGGCAGGCACCGACATAATCGCGCCAGTACCGTAGGTTAACAGAACATAATCGCTTATCCAGATTGGTATCTTTTCGTAATTGACCGGATTTATCGCGTAAGCGCCGGTGAATACGCCGGTTTTTTCCTTGGCTAAATCGGTGCGGTCCAAATCGCTTTTGCTCGCAGCTAACTGCCGATACTTCTCTACATCCTCCTTTTTCTCATCGGTTGTAATCATATCGACAAGTTCGTGTTCAGGAGCCATTACCATATAGGTTGCGCCGAACAGTGTATCCGGCCGGGTTGTAAAGACCCGAATCACCTCATCGAAACCATCCACCTTAAAATCGACTTCCGCTCCGATGCTTTTTCCAATCCAGTCGATTTGCAATTTTTTGATTGATTCCGGCCAGTCCACCTCACCCAAGTCTTTCAGCAGTTGCTCGGCATACTTTGTGATTTTGAGCATCCATTGGCGCATCGGCTTTCTGATAACCGGATGGCCGCCGCGTTCACTAACCCCGCCGATGACTTCTTCGTTGGCGAGCACCGTCCCCAAAGCCGGGCACCAATTGACAGGGACTTCGGCCTCATACGCGAGACGATGGTCATCAATGTATGTGCGTTTCTCGTCCTCGCTCAATCCTTCAGGGACAGCAAGTTGCTCAATCGGCCTAGCTTTTTGCTCGGTCTCGTCAAAGTAACTGTTGAAGAACTTCAAGAATATCCACTGTGTCCACCTGTAATAATTGGGGTCGGTAGTATTGACTTCCCTGTCCCAGTCGTAGCTAAAGCCCAGCGATTTGATTTGCTTCCGTATATTATCGACGTTTTTTTGCGTAGTTTGAGCAGGATGAGTACCGGTCTGAACAGCATATTGCTCGGCGGGCAAACCGAAAGCGTCCCAGCCCATAGGGTGCAGAACATTCAAGCCCTTCATTCGCTTGTACCGAGCGACTATGTCGCTCGCCGTATAACCTTCCGGGTGACCGACGTGCAGGCCCTGGGCACTGGGATAGGGAAACATATCCAGCACATAGTATTTGGGCCTGGAGCTGTCGCAATCCTCGGCTTTGAATGTCTTATTTTCTTGCCAGAACCGCTGCCATTTCTTTTCGATTTCGTTGAAGTTATATAGACCTTTTTTAAGATTCATTGATTTTTACCATTTCCTTAACATCGTAAAAAAAACAATCGGGGAGACAGGATTTGAACCTGCGACCTCTGCGTCCCGAACGCAGCGCTCTGGCCAAACTGAGCTACTCCCCGAAAAAACTATAACCAAAAATATACCATAACCGCTCCTGAATTACAATCGACTTTCATCTCCATAAACTCACTTTAAAACACCCGCCAATTTTTTCTTTTCCTGAGAACCCCTGGTGCTCTTGAGGTACCGTTCCCGCTTTGCTGCAGAAGGCCGGTCTGGATGAGACCTGCTGTAAACCAACTTCCACGGACCATTCTGCCGAGTGTACCTCCCTCCCCGTCCGGTGTTATGCTCCCTGAGCCTCCGAGCTAAGTCGTCAGTGTGCCCGATATAGAGTTTCTTTGTCTTAAGGCTTTGAAGTATATAACCGTAATACACCAATACAATCTCTTCAAACAGCCAGTGTTTATGCCACTCGGGCTGGATGGACGATTTTAGAATTGCGGTATAGCCCTTTTGAGAAAAGGCATAAGCTTTTTCCTAATTTCTTTAAGCAATGAGAAGCATTTTACTCCGGGAGACAGGATTTTCCGCAGTCCTAAAGACTCTCCGCAGGACACCTTACGGTGCTTACGGAGGACGCCTGCCGCAAGGCATGCTGCGCCTTACGGCGAAACCTGCGACCTTCCCTAAGGGACGCTCTGGCCAAATAGCTATGCCACAGGCTGAGCTACTCCCCGAAAAACACCAAAAGCATAAATATAGCAGAAAATTTCTTGAATTACAAGCTACAATAAATTAGCAGGGTCAACATCTACAGCGACCCTGACAGCGGGCCGAACAGGCCCGGCCGTCCGCAGGCCGGCAAATAACCGCTGTATAGTCTCGGCATGTTCGGCCTGGATGATTATCTGCATCCTGTGGAAACGCTGGATGCGACTTATGACCGCTGGTATAGGCCCCCTGATAATAGCTGCCAAACGCTCTCGCTGGACAATATTATCTATTTTTTCGCGCATTGCCTGGGACGCAGCTTCAAGCTTATCAAAATTTCTGTCGCGCATAAGGATAAGTGCCAGGCGCCAAAACGGCGGCAAATTACAGTTCTTGCGGTGCTTCAATTCTTCATTGACAAAGCCGGTATAGTCATTGTGGAGAGCAAATTGTATCGCCGGCTGGTCCGGCAGAAATGTCTGGATGAAGACAGTGCCTTTCTTCACGGAGCGTCCTGCCCGACCGGCCACATGAGAAATCAATTGAAAGGTCCGCTCGTTCGCTCTGAAATCCGGCAGATAAAGCGAAGTATCAGCACTGATAATGCCCACTAATGTTACATTCGGAAAATGGAGGCCTTTAGCCAACATTTGTGTCCCGGCCAATATATCGATTCGGCCCTGGCTGAAGTCCTGGAGAAGCCGGTAATAGTCTTTGCCCGCCATAGAATCGCTATCAATCCTCGATATTCGAGCGTTTGGAAATTTTTTGGCCAATTCCTCTTCAAGGCGCTGGGAGCCAAGTCCTATCATTGTGAACCCGCCGCCGCATAAAGGACACTTTTCGGGGACTAATGTTTTTGCGAGACAATAATGACATACGGCATAACCGTAATCCATATGTTTGCCTGTAACGGTTCGCATTCGCTCGGGCTGTGGGCGTCTCGATTTGTGAAACGTCAGTGTCACATCGCAATTGCGGCAGTGTAGGATATGTTTACAGGCGGGACAGAAAACAAAATTGCTGTAACCTCGCCTGTTCAAAAGCAAAATTGCCTGCTCTTTTTTGTCGATGACCTCACCGAGGCGCTCAGCCAATGGGTCAGTTATCAGGTCAAGACCTTTCGGCCCGGAAAATTCATCCCGCATATCTATAAGCTTCATCTCCGGCATAGGCAGATTCATCACCCTTTTCGGTAAGCGAACCAGATTGAAATGCTTTTTGCTGCGGCAATTGGAAAGCATTTCCAGCGAGGGGGTGGCACTACCTAAAATAGAATGTGCATTCGACAGTTGCGCTCGCTTTATCGCCACGTCTCTGCCGTTATATCGCGGGACAGTGTCCTGCTTGAAGCTTGGCTCATGCTCTTCGTCAACAATGATAAGGCCAAGCCGATGCACCGGAGCGAAGACCGCAGAGCGGGCGCCAATGACGACATCGGCTTCGCCGGCTTTAATCTTGTGCCATTGGGCATTTCGCTGAGCGGCGGTCAGGCCGGAGTGCATTACCGCTATCTTGTTAAACTTTGCGCTGAAGCGCTGAACGGTCTGGGCGGTGAGGGCAATTTCAGGCAACAGTATGATAGCGCTTTTGCCTTCCTGCAAAACCTTCTCGATAGCCCTTATGTAAAGCTCGGTCTTGCCGCTGTCGGTAACGCCGTAAAGAAGCGTAACGCCGAAGGCGCCGGAATCTATCTGGGAATTGATATGAGCCAAGGCCTCTCGCTGGTCATCATTGAGGACTACTTTCTCTATTTTTATTGCCATTGCCTCCGGGACGGCGGGTAAAGCTGCTATGACGGTCTTGTGCGCTGTCTTAATAATCTGTTTTTCAGCTAATTTCTTTACAGGTGCATTCGTGCAGCCAATCGCCCGCAATAAGCTCAGCAATTCAACCGCATTTTCCGAACTGGAAGCCCCCCTGCCGTGCAGGAATTCAACAATCTGCTTTTGTTTTTTGCCTCGCAGGTGTTCGATAGCCGCATCAATATCTTCTGCAAGATAAACGTACTTTTCTGTTTTGACGCCGGCACCTTTTTTCACGCCCGATGGCACCATCGCCGCCAAGACCTGGCCCAACGGGCAAACATAGTATTTGCTAATCCACCGAGCCAGTTCCATCAGGACAGTATCCAGCAGCGGCTCGTTGTTAATCACTTTGGCGATTTTCTTGAGCTTGCGCCCCCTGCCGCGACCGGTAAAAGAATCTTCAAAGGGAATATCTGTTTCAGCACAAAAACCAGTCTGGAGCTTGTTTTTCCTGCCGAAAGGGACTTCCACACGCTGGCCCACCGCGATTGGCCAAAGCTCATCCGGCACAAGATAATCGAATTCGGTATCGACCCCCGACTCAAACGCCACGCGAATAATATGACAGCAGGCCGTTTGTTCGACTTGCTCTGCTTCGAATAGACTGTCGGTTCGATATGCACTCATTTAATCACGGTGGGTGCAATTTGAGTTCTAATCCTTTAGGTTAAAGTATTCGGTGGCTATCTGGTTTATATGCTCTCCGATGGCGAGGGACGCTGTTGCAGCCGGTGAGGGGGCATTCAAGACGTGAATAGCGTTGCCCTTCCTGACCACTACAAAATCATCAATCGGCTCGCCGTTCCGCCCTACCGCCTGAGCACGTACTCCGGCATTGCCGGGTTTTATATCATCGGCCTGCAGCGATGGGATAAGCCGTTGCAGTTGACGCAGGAACAGCTTTTTGGAAAAAGCCCTTGCGTACTCGTCCAGCCCGTATTTCCAGTGCTTTAGAAACAGCTTCCACGTCCCGAAGTAGGACAACGCTTCCCAGGAGTCCTTGAAGTTGAAATCAGTTTTGCGATAACCTTCTCTTTTAAATGAGAAGACGGCGTTTGGGCCACATTCGACCGACCCATCAATCTTGCGAGTAAAATGAACGCCTAAAAAAGGAAAAGCAGGGTCGGGGACGGGATAAATCAGACTTTTAACCTTTTGCCCTGCCTCTTTTGTCAACTCATAGTAATCCCCCCGGAAGGGAACAATCCTCATCCCTGCCTCGACTCCGTCCAGTCTCGCTATTCTGTCGCACTGGAGCCCTGCACAGTTGATGATATATCTCGCAGTGAAAGCTGCTCTATTTGTTACAATCTTCGTATGAAAATCGTGCTTTTCAAAGTCTAACACTTCGTGGGAAGTCAAAACCTTATTTCCCTGTCCTTCTTCTTTTATCAATCCGGCCAACTTTGTAGCAACCTCGGTGAAATCAATAATCCCTGTACAGGGCACTTTTATCCCCGCTACGCCTTCGCAAAATGGCTCAATTTCCTTGATTTGGTCCGGGCCAATTTTCTCGACGCCTTCGATTTGATTCTCTAAGCCGTTTTTGTAAATCCGTTCAAGGCCGGGTAACTCTTTTTTCCGTGTTGCAACAATTACTTTCCCTGTGATATCGCAGCCGATGTTATGCTTTTTGGCAAAGGCAATAAGTTCTTTGCGTCCCCTTGTACAGGTTTTTGCTTTGTTGGAGCCGGGCGCATAATACAGGCCGGAATGAATAACGCCGGAATTATGGCCGGTCTGATGCGATGCAAGCTGCTCTTCTTTTTCCAATACGGCGACGGAAATTCCTGGATGCCCTGCCTGTATCTTGTAGGCAGACGCTAAACCGACGATTCCACCACCTATTACGACAATGTCAAAATCAACCTGCTGTGCCATAACCAAACCCTCATCAAAATCAAAAATCCACAGGCTTACGTATGCCCGCGGGACCGCAACGATTGTCGCAGTTTGAAATAGCTATGTCAAGATTTGCTGACCGCTTACTTTTGGAGGTCAAGAACGGCCCCAACCAATTAGAAATGAGGCTCTGATAGTATCTTTTCTGCTTTGAATCAAAGCCCAAAGAGATTACAATCCCGTGCACGTTTGCATATCGCCGAAGTAATGAACACGAAAGGATTTGTGGATGAACAGCAGACATCTCGTTATCTTAACAATCCCCATTGTGCTTGCCGCCGTGACGTTAGGTGGCTGCTACAAGCCGGTCAGCGTGCCGGTAATAGTTGACCTTCCCCGCGTGGCGGCCAAGCCGGCGGTCCGGCGTTATATCGCCGGCAAATCGGTGGAGAACCGCTCCATAG
>CAZQYB010000144.1:0-6564 GCA_964597535.1 uncultured Pirellulales bacterium
GCTGTACTGCGACGGTCAGGGCACATTCGGAAAAATTCAAGACCAGGAACATTGTCTGTCGATGTAATATACAGGTAAAAAAGGTGGCTCTGGAAAATGACCAATTCGGCCATAATTGGTTTGAGCTTGTCTTGTCCTCTTTCGACACTACACACAAGGCAGAGCGAAACGCGGGCACAGTAAGTAAGGGCTAATAAGAAAAAGGAAAGAGCCACATAAATAAAGGGAGAGCGCGGAACGCTCTCCCCTTTTTTTTGCTTGTCGTACTTATTATCTCAGATGTATTCAACGGTTGCCGGGGGCTTTGGCGTCAAATCATACAGGCAACGGTTAATGCCGTTTATCCGAGTGATGCGTTCAGAAATGCGATTGAGCTTATCCCAGGAGAGGGGGGTGACGGTTGCAGTTCTGGCATCAGTGCTCTCAATACATCGGACAACAATAATACTACCGAATTCCCGTTTGTTGTTTCGAATACCCGTTGCGCAATCGTTGAGCAGAACCGCCATATACTGAAAGGCCCCACTGTCGGCAAGTTCTTGTTCCACAATGGCGGTGGCGGTCCGTACGGTTTTCAATCTTTCGGGTGTTACTTCACCTACAATTCTGGTGGCCAGGGCGGGACCGGGGAATGGGATGCGCTGTGAGATTTCGGTCGGTAAGTCAAGAAAGCCGGCGACCTCTCGGACGCCGTCTTTTCGCAACGTCTTAAGCGGCTCGATGACCGAGTACCCGTAAGCAGCTTTGGTATCAATACCAAGCTGCGTAAGAATGTTGTGCTGACGCTTGATGCCGGCTACGGTCTCTTCGATATCCGTAAGAATTGTGCCATGCAGCAGAAATTTTGCGCCGGACTCTTTTACGAGCCGACTGAAGACCTTTGAGTAAAATGTGTCGGTAATGGCCTGTCGTTTCTCTTCCGGGTCGTTTAAGCCGGCCAGCGCAGAAAGAAACTCTTCTCTGGCATCCACTAATTCGACGGGAATGCCCATGTCGGCGAAAATCTTAACAACGCGCTGGGGTTCACCTTCGCGCATCAGGGCGTTATCAACAAAGACGGTTCTCAATTGGTCACCCAGGGCACGGTGGCCGAGTACTGTCACGAGAGAGCTATCCACACCTCCACTGAGCGCGTTAATGGCTTTTGCGTCGCCGACTGTCTGCTTAATGTAAGTGATTTGTTCTTCGGTAAATTTTCTGCAATCCATTACAACCTCCTTATAAGCTCGTCTCGCACAATAGTGAGACAAGCAGAATTGTTAACATCATAAATTTAACAGCTTCAGGAAGAACCGTCAAGCACTGTAAATAGGTGCTTGCTGATAAAAATCGCCATAGATTGCTCGCAGCAGCAAGGCAGGGGGGTGAACCGGGAAAATTTGTTGCAATTTCGCGTCTGGGAGGTTACGATACAGTTGAAATGAGGTCATAGCAAATGGGTAAGCCGGTCGGAAATAGCGCTAAGAGCGGTAAGACCACTCTTAGCAGAATCGTGAGCGATTTTGTCAACGGATTGAGCGATGAGCACCGTATGTTGATTGTTCTCAAGGCGCAATTGTATGACGGAACGTGGGAGCCGATGCTCGATGACCTGCAAAACCGCTTGGCGGGTAAGCCCTATATATTCAAGCTGGCCAGCCGGATAAAAGATGATATCGAGCGCATTGAGCAGATGCAGAAATTCGAAATTGAGCATAACATCGATTTGGCTGACTATGTTGATTCGCCGTAAAGCGTCGGGTATGAGGGGAGAAAGTAGATAAGACGAGAAAAAACTAAAGGTTTGTTTTTATGATTTTGTGTGTGAGGGATTATGAAAATGCTGAAAATGTTGCGATGCAGATTGGTTGTATTGGTAAGTCTTTTGGTTTTGTGTGGGTCACTAAGCTGCGCTACTAAGGAAGTTAGTCCGGAGAAGTCTGGTGCGAAGCGTTTTGCTTTTCAGAGGCTTGTTTCGTCGGAATCGCTTGAGCGCGCCAATTTGAAGATAGAATGGGAGAATAAGTTGCCTATCAAAACAAATGAGCGTTTGGAGCGGTTGTTTATTCTCGGTAATCGTATCTATGCACTTTCCGACCGGAATTATATGGTCTCTTTGAATAGGGGAAACGGCAATGTTGTATTCAGCAAGTCCTTTGCGCCGGCTGGTTTTATTATGCTTGGGCTGGAGCATTATAAGGATGAGCTCATATCCATACTCGGCAATAAATTGGTTGAGCTTAGTCCTGAGTTTGGTACAGAGCTTCGCAGTAAACCTCTTGGTTTTGGTGTTACTTGTCCTGCGACCCGCAACAGTTCGTATTTTTATGTGGCCGGGGCCGACATGCGTTTGCGTACGCTGCGTGCAAAGGACAAGGTTAAACTTTTTGAAGTAGCTACCAAGAAGCCGATTACTTCGATTGTTGCCGATGATGGTTTTGTAGTCTTCGCTACCGATGCGGGCAATGTGGTAGCTATGGCGCCGGATAGGCCTAAACAGCTCTGGCGATTTGATGCCGCCGATGGTATTGTTGGTCCCATTATAAGAGATGGAAAATCACTGTTCATCGCCAGTAAGGACACATACGTTTATAAGCTTAATATACGGAATGGAACCACTCCTGTTTGGAAATATCAGACCGAGGCCGTGCTTGATACGTGCCCGCGGGTAACGCGGGAAGTTGTTTATCAATATGCTCGCTATAAAGGTCTGTCAGCGATAGATAAGAAAAGCGGCAATTTTATATGGCAGTTACGGGAAGGCACCGATTTGTTGGCTGAGGCGAACGGAAAGGCTTACGTGATTACAAATGTGGGGACACTGGTGGTGATGGATAATAAGAAGGCGAAGCGCCTGCATTCGGTTGATCTTGCGGGAGTTTCGAGATATGCGGCTAATGTGGCGGATTCGAAAATTTACATTGCTGACGAGGCGGGGCAAATTGTTTGTTTAAGACCGGTTGAATAAGGTCTTGTGAAAACCGGTAATGATAAAATCATGGTTGAAAAGCGTTAAGGAAAAGGAGTTCAAATGGGTGCGAAAATCAAGACTGCGTTAGTAAGTGTTTCGGACAAAAGTGGCGTTGTTGACTTTGCCAAGAAGCTGAGTGAAATGGGTGTTAAGATAATCAGTACGGGGGGGACAGCCAAGAAGCTAAGCGATGCTGGTGTTAATGTTGTTAGTATTGAGTCGGTTACCGGCTTTCCCGAAATGATGAACGGCAGAGTAAAAACACTTCATCCGAAAATTCACGGGGGTTTGTTGGGGCTTCGGGATAAAGCCGAACATACAGCCGCAATGAAAGAGCATAATATTGAGCCGATTGATTTGGTGTGCGTGAATCTATATCCGTTTGAAGCAACAATAGCCAAAGCCGATTGTACGCTGGAAGAAGCGATTGAAAATATTGATATTGGTGGGCCGAGTATGATTCGCTCGGCTGCGAAGAACCATAAGTTTGTTACCGTTGTAACGAGCCCTGACCAGTACGATAAGGTCATCGAGCAGATGCAAAACAACAATGGAACTGTAAGCGAGGAGTTGCGGAGCGATTTTGCGCGAATTGCGTTTGGCCTGACGGCCTGCTACGATGCCGCTATCACAAACTATCTTAACGACAGGGGAGGTGTTGAGTATCCGGAGAGGGTTTCCATCGCACTAAAGAAAGAAGCGTTGCTGCGTTACGGCGAAAATCCTCACCAGAGAGCGGCTTTCTATAAGCTGCCTGCCCCTGCGTCTCCCGACGCAAGTCGGGGCGGCGGGCCATCGAGTGGCGAGATGTCGGTCAGCAGCGCCGGTCTCTTGGAGGGCGGCACAGCTATCAGCTTTAATAATCTTTTAGATACCAACGCAGCGTTCGAATTGCTGAAGGAATTCAAAGAGCCGGCGGCGGTTGTTGTTAAGCACCTTAATCCGTGTGGTTGTGCAGTTGATGAGGATATTTGTGAAGCGTACCGGAAAGCATACGAAGGCGATGTTATCAGTGCATTCGGGAGTATTGTTGCGTTGAACAGAAAGGTGGACGTTGAGCTTGCGCAGACAATTATGGAATCATACAGCCGATTCGGCAAAGCGAGAGGGGCCGGCGGGTTCTTTGCTGAAGTGATTATCGCACCGAAATTCGATAGAGACGCAATTGAGATAATCAGAACACTAAAGAGCTGGGGCGGCAGAGTTCGGCTGATGGAGACAGGGCTAATAGATAGGGCCAAGATTGATGGCGCTGAGTTTGACGCTCGCTGCGTTGTGGGTGGGATGCTTTTGCAAAAACGCGATTTGGTCGGCTGGGAGCCGGATGTGTTGAGTTATCCGACGAAGGCCAGGCCAACAAAAGAGCAGATTGAGGATTTAAGAATCGCCTGGCTGGTTGCAAAACATACCAAGAGCAATACGATTGTGCTGGTGAAGAACAGGAAGGTTTTAGGCGTAGGCGCGGGGCAGATGAATCGGGTCGAATCAGGTTTGATTGCGTTCAAGCATGCCGGCGATGAAGCGAAGGGGACTGCGTTAGCTTCGGATGCTTTTTTCCCGTTTCCGGATAATGTTGAGAACGCTGCGAAGGTGGGTGTGGCGGCGATAGTTCAGCCGGGCGGCTCAAAAAAAGATGATGAAGTGATTACCGCTGCGGACAAGTATGGTATCGCAATGGTCTTTACCGGCAAGAGGCACTTTAAGCATTAGCCCTCGCCGGGCCGTCCTTAGCAGGTGGATGCCAACGGCTGATATTGAAGGTTAGAATAAGATTGTCCGAGCGGTCGCAGTGGCCGCCTGGTTTTTTGCGGGTGCTCGATCCAGTGGGGGCGATTGCGCGCCGGCGTGAGGATTCAGTGGAAATGCCAAATGGGATTTCTTAAGGTTAGATGGGCGCTTATCACGTCAAAGGAGCAATGGAGATACTGCCGTGTCATACTCAAGGCGACATATATTGCTGCGCGCAAGCGGAAGTATAATACGGCGATTGCTCAGTTGAATGAATTTCTGAATTCAGATGTGCGCGGTGATCGCCAAAAGTGCCACGCTCTCACATTGCTGGGTCAGATTCATGTTTGGAAAGGAGAATATGAGAAGGCAAAGGGGCATCTGGAAGAAGCGCTAAATCTGAGTGTGAAGACTAAGAAGAGATCTTATGAACTCTGTGAGTTGCTTGGTTACATTCATTTCAAAACGGGTGACTGGAGAGGGGCTTTGAAATTCTTAAGATTAGCATGTGAGTATGCTGACCGAGGGTTTGTCAATCGTTTCTATGCGAAACATCTTGGGAATGCTGAAGAAAGAAAAAGGCTCCTGGAAAGAGATGAAGATGTCCTCCCATTTTTGGGTGCCTATTATAAGCAGAATCGGCATAAGTTTGAATCTCCATCTGAACCAGATAGCGATTAAGGTTGCCAGAAAGAACATGTGTAGTAATATTGTTGTTGCCAATGAATAATGCTATTTCATTCGTTTTATTCCTGCTGCTTTTCGGAGTTTTGCG
Organism: uncultured Pirellulales bacterium; assembly: GCA_964597535.1. GTDB lineage: Bacteria > Planctomycetota > Phycisphaerae > Sedimentisphaerales > Anaerobacaceae > CAZQYB01. Next base: position 5,454 of record CAZQYB010000144.1, read on the forward strand.
GTCATATCGGTTTTCTCCCAGGTGAAGTTGGCTCCCTTTCTTCCAAAATGCCCACCGTAAGAGGTTTCGGCAAAAATTGGGCGAGCCAGTCTTAAATAAGCAACCATTTTCTTAGGAGTCAACGGGAAAAGTTTTCTTACAATTTGGCTGAGCTTTTGCTCGCTGATTTTTGAAGTGCCTTCGGTATCTATAAGCACAGAAATCGGCTCAGCTACTCCGATGGCGTAAGATAATTGGATTTCGCAGGCATCTGCGAGACGGGCGGCAACGACATTTTTGGCAATGTACCGAGCCATGTAGCTTGCGGTTCTGTCCACTTTTGTGGGGTCCTTTCCGCTGAAGCAGCCGCCGCCGTGACTGCCTCTTCCGCCGTAAGTGTCAACGATAATTTTCCTGCCGGTTAGGCCGCAATCACCTTTCGGCCCTCCTACTACAAATCGTCCGGTCGGATTGATGTGGAACATGGTCTTTTTGTCAACAAAGCGCTTTGGCAGAACGGGCAGGATAACTTTTTCGATGATTTGTTTTCGCAATTGTTTGTAGCTGATAGATGGTGCATGCTGGGTGGATACTACGACTGTGTGAATGCGTTTTGGTTTGCTGTTTTCGTATTCGACGGTTACCTGACTTTTTCCATCGGGCCGCAGCCGGGGCAGTCTTTTATTTTGCCGTACTTTTTCCAGCCGAGTTGTTATAGCGTGTGCAAGCTGAATCGGCATTGGCATAAGGGCTGGTGTTTCTCTGCAGGCATATCCGAACATTAAGCCCTGGTCGCCGGCTCCCTGCTCTTTATGCAGGCCCGTGCCCTCGGTTACGCCCTGTGAGATGTCAGGACTTTGCTTGTCGAGGGTGACGATGACGGCGCAGTTTTCGAAATCGAAACCCATTGCAGGGTCGGTATAGCCGATTTTCTTAATAGTGTTGCGGACAACGGTTGGAACATCGACGACTGCCTTTGTTGTAATTTCGCCGGCGACCACAACCAAACCGGTTGTAACCATTGTCTCGCAGGCCACTCTGCTTTTCGAGTCCTGTGCGAGCATCGCGTCGAGGACGGCGTCGGATATGTGGTCGGCGACTTTGTCGGGATGGCCCATCGTTACGGACTCAC
>CAZQYB010000145.1:0-6549 GCA_964597535.1 uncultured Pirellulales bacterium
CACTGCGTGATGAAGGCTTTGAGTCGATTATGGTCAACTGCAACCCGGAAACGGTCTCGACCGACTACGACACCTCCGACAAGCTTTATTTCGAGCCGCTTACGGTCGAAGATGTGCTGAGCATATACGAGAAAGAAAAACCCGAAGGCGTCATTGTGCAGTTTGGAGGACAGACGCCGCTTAATATCGCCAATGAGCTGGCGAAGGCCGGCGTAAAAATCATCGGGACGTCACCGGAGACCATAGACTTGGCTGAGGACCGAGACCGTTTCCGGGTAACGATGAAAAAGCTTGATATCCCTCAGCCCGAATCCGGTATGGCAAGCAACCTTAACGAGGCAGTAGCCATTGCCGAACGAATCGGCTATCCCCTAATGTTAAGGCCATCCTACGTCCTCGGCGGACGCGGTATGGAAGTAGTTCACGATGAAGAAATGCTCAGAGAATATGTTGCAGCGGCTGTGGAAGTGACACCTGAGCGACCGATTTTGATTGACAAATTCCTCGAAAACGCAATTGAGGCCGAGGCCGACGCCCTTGCCGACGGCACAGATGCCTTCGTCCCTGCGGTTATGGAGCATATCGAACTGGCTGGCATCCACTCAGGGGATTCCGCCTGCGTGATTCCGCCCGTCAGCATACCCAAAAAGTATATTGACACCATTTGCGAATATACCAGAAAGATTGCAATGGAACTTAACGTCATCGGCCTGATGAATATGCAGTACGCGATAGCGAACGGCACCGTCTATGTACTTGAAGCCAACCCGCGTGCCTCGCGAACCGTGCCGCTGGTTTCCAAGGTCTGCGGTATCTCGATGGCGCGACTGGCCACCCAACTTATGCTCGGGAAAAAGATAGCGGACTTAGGCCTGGAGCATAAAAAGATTCCGCACTTCGGGGTAAAGGAAGCAGTATTCCCATTCAATATGTTCCATACAGTTGACCCCCTGCTTGGCCCGGAGATGCGTTCGACCGGCGAAGTACTGGGAATTGCCGACTCATACGGTCTGGCTTTCTTTAAGGCCCAGGATGCGACGCAGCAGCCCCTTCCTTCCGAAGGAACTGTGCTGATAACTGTCGCCGATACAGACAAACAGTCTGCTGTGGATGTAGCCAGAGAATTCAAGAACCTCGGATTCAAAATCACGGCCACCAAAGGCACCCATCGGTTGCTAACAGACAATGGCATTAAAACTGAGCACATCCTTAAGATGCACGAGGGCAGACCTAACATTGTTGATGCGATAAAGAACGGCGAGATTCAGTTGGTTATAAACACCCCTGCCGGCAAATTAGGTAAATACGACGATTCTTATATTCGCAAGGCCGCGATAAATTACAAGGTGCCGTATATTACCACGACAGCCGCTGCCGCCGCCGCCGCCAAGGGCATCGCGGCCCGCCGAGACGGCGAGGCCACCGTGAGGTCACTGCAAAGTTACCACGCAGCTATAAAATAAGCGGAAATACAAAAGTGGATTGCGAGCGAGGCGACTCCCAGCCCCCAAAGATTCAAAGCAGTATTACTTGAAGAGCTGATACAGCAACTCGTCTGAGATTTGGAGTGTGTAAACGTTGTTGGCATCTTCCGGACCGGCTATTTCGCAAGGTATCGCTTCACGCAAGTGCGGCTCATTGGGGTCGCCGTCCTTATTGTATTCGACAACAAATTCACCTCTTGCATCTGGCGCTACATCGAACCATGCCAAACCGTACTCGTCAGTATTATGAGTGGTGCTGCCATACTGCGAAAGCACGCCTACCGGTAGCCCTTCTACCGGCTCACCAACTGAGTTTAGAACCTCCGCGAAAACTTTTATCGCCCTGTGGATCTCTTGCCAACCCAAATCAAGTACCTCACCCTGTTGAAGCTTTATGTTCTCGGCAATAGTAATGGGTGCCCAGCCCTCTTCCTTCTCCCAGCCCCGCATACGCAACTGTAAGTCCAGATTCAGACCTGCTGGGACATAGAAACTCTGCCTATACTTGGGGTACAGGTAGAAATCATTGTGTATCCTTATATCATTCCTGTGGTCTGCGCTGCAGCCGGCCACAAGGTCCTTGGCCCACGCCGGATTGTTGTTTGTATCGATAATCCATTCCGGACAAACCCTCGGACAATTGTCATCTTTTGCCCCTTCGCACCCAAATTGAACTTTGACCTTTGCCGCGGGAAACATCTTTACCGTCGGTATCTCAAAATTGCCGTCTGTATTCTGCTTGAGCTTGCTGCTTTCGATGATGACGCTGAAATAATCCTGCTCAAATATCGCCAACCTGCCAACGCGGACTTTCGCCGGCATTTTCATCTCAAACCAGCCGTCCTTATTCGTTCGAACAAGCCGCGGGTGGTCCGAATAGAAGGCATTATCAAGCTGCTTGAGTACTTGGCGATAGCCTTTGTCGCCTGCCGAAACGCTGGCCGGTAATTTGTGCAATGCATCCCACTGCGCGCGTGATAGCATTGAGAGATTTTTATCGTCCCCGACCCCTCCCGGTTCCATTACGAAAGCTCCCTGCATCGGCTCTCCCGTTATGCCGTTGACGACCCGCCCATAATAGGTCTTGTCCCCCGGTGGTAATCTGAAAACCAGTTGTTCCGGGCTGTCGTGTGTTACCTCCAGCGGCACAGAGTCATAGTTTCGTTCGCCACCACTTGTGATAGTCATCGCCCTGTACGTCCCCAGCGGAAACATCCCCCCATCCTTCCAGTCGTAGTATCCCAGCCCCAAATCACGCTGGCCGTGACGCTCTATATCAACATCGATGGTTCTAAGTCGGCGTGGGTCGTTAATCGGGCCGTTCTCGTCTTCGAAGACGAATGTGCGAAAACGCCCGGCGCGTTCCAGTGTAATAATAGTTTCTTGACCGTTTGTTATTTTGCCATCGAATGGCGCAAACCCAAGTTCTCTGGGCGGCTCAACCTTCACATAGTACTCGCTCTTCGGTGGAACTAATCTCCCTATGTGCTCCCTGTCTTCTCTGGTTGGCAGGTACAGCCTGAAGCGACCTTGCCGGTCGGTGAGAACAGCACAGCTTTGGTGCCGAACGCGGCCGACCCACTCGCCGCCCGGTGGTAACAAAGTTCTTCCTTCGACCACAATTCCACTGACAGGTTTCTTATTCGGACCAACCACCATACCCCAGATTGAGCGCTTATCTGCTTCACTTCCGGGCGAGACCAATGGAACATAAACTGTAGTGGGACTTTGTCCACTATGGCCATAGGAGTAGGGTTCGACAACAGCCACGCCCTTGTAGTCGGGATGTAAAATTTCAAAGAAAAACCGGCCGGAATCATACCACCAAGATACTCTCCCGATGCCAGCGCGGGCCGTGGCTTTGCCCAGGCAAAACGACAGTTTGAGATACCCCCGATCGTCAGCCTTCATCCGCCCTAAATGAATCTTCCCGTCCGGTCTCCTTGTACGCAGATAGACTTCCACTGTGGCGTTGGGGAGGGAATTGCCCAGAGCATCTACGAAGCAGTAGCCCTCCTGTTTGGTCCGCTTGTTCTCAGGCAGAGTAAATTCCAATCCCTTTGCATAACCCCAGCCATACACGCGGCTGCCTATGAGCTCTTTGAGCAGCTCATCTTGCTGGTCTTGCCCAAAGACCGCGACAACGGCAGAATCGTCAACATCGTCGAACGCCAGCTTAACCGTTTGGCCAAACACCATAGCGGTTGCTTTTTCGAACGCCGCAGAATCGTTCCGCCAATCTTTGTAAAGGCGAACCGCGACCTCCCTGCCATCAAGTTCTTGTGCTTCCTCACCCTTGCGGCCTTCAATTTTCTCCAGCACCGGCACACAACTTACATTTGCATCGGCGAGGCGCTCCGCAACGCTACCCATCGACAACATGGTGTTTGGTTCACTGCCAACATAAGCCGCCCGTAACTCTTCCAGGGCCGTAATGCCCCTCGAATCTCCGATTTTTGCGAGATAATTCGCCGCCACAATCCTGCTTTCAAGCGACCCCTGCTCAAGCACTACCGCCAAACCGTCAATGTCACCGGCGGCAATCATTTTTCTAACCATTGCCAACTCGGTCTCAAGCTCTACCTTTGAAGCCACCACAGCACTTTCTCTCATTCTGGTAACAACATCTTCACGGGGAGCTTCAACTTCCGGCCTGACGTGCTCCACGACGATTTGCGGGCGCTCCGGCTCAACACGACCAGTGAAAATCTTGACGCCTATCAAAGCCGCTACAATTATCACCGCCGCAGCGGCGAGCTTTGTGGCCGGCCTTTTTGCAATCGTTCTCCATATTGAAGCAAAGCTGACAGACTCGCTTAGTTGTTCACGGTTGAGCTCTTCTGTCACGTTGTCCTCAAGGCGGGTTACCGCCGGCTGCATTGCCTCTGCAAAATCGCCGAGCAGTTTATCGTCAGCCTGCAAAGCCCGAAGATACTCGCTGCAGGCCTGACATTGGCTTATATGCTGCCGCAATCGGGCGGCCCTTTCAGGCGGCAGAGCACCTGTTACAAGCTCCGGAATCTGCTCCCTGATATTCCGGCAAACATCTTCCATTATCTGTCCCCCTGGGTCTCTAATAACTTACGCAGCCGTTTTCTGGCCTGGCTCATCCGAGCGTAAACAGCGGCCTCGCTAATCCGCAGCGTTTCTGCGATGTTTTCTGTACTTCGCCCATCAAAATAATAAAGCATCAAAGCAAGTCTGTATCTTCGAGGCATCCTGGCCAACGCATCTTCAAGCTCAGTGTATTCTTTTGAAGTGCTTTCGCTCACGGCAGTTCGCTGACCAGGAGCTTTATGCTCGCGCTTACGCCTGCGTATAAAGTCAATGCACTGATTTCTTGCGATTCGGGCAATCCAGGCCCCGAACTGCTCGCTGTCCCGCAGTTCATCTATACACATAAATCCTTTGAGCAAGGTCTGTTGGGCGATATCTTCTGCATCGTGAATGTCCCCGAGCATTCCAAGGCAGATTGCAAAAACACGCCTTGAGTAGACCTTGACAAGGCCCGCATAGGCCAACCTGTCTCCTTTACGCCGAGATGGAGCCAATTTTTTTTCTGACCGGCCGTTCAACAAGAACTCCCTATACTGGCTTCCACAATAATGACGATATTGAAAGGCAAAAGCTGACAGCTTTTTTCACAATTTAAGTAAATTTACCATTTTAGTCGTCCGATGAGTATAAAAAAAGCCAAGTAACCGAAGAGCCCAAAATGCAGGGGTTGTAAATTTTTAACTATGGTTTTTGGGTTTTTAGCTTTTAGTTTTTAGTTTAAATCGTGTATCATTCTTTATTCGTATGAAAAACAGCTCTCTGAAAAAGCAGGGGTTAAGCAGAATGCAAAGCAGCTCGAAAAACTCGCCGGTTTCCGATAGCGGTCGGCTGATTGAAATGATAGCAGAAGACGCTGTGGACATCGAGTACCATCTGAATAAGGAAAAGGCACAATCGCACGAGCACAACAATGAACTCAAACTGCCGGAGGTAATCGGCATCCTGCCGTTGCGCAATGTGGTTGCATATCCGGGGACCGTAACACCACTGGCAATAGGACGGAAGAGAAGCAAACGTTTGCTTGGCGACACCTCTCCTGACGAATCCATCATTGGGCTGGTTACGCAGCGTAACCCTGAAACCGACAGGCCGGGCTTCGACGATATTTATACGGTTGGAACTATGGCTTCGGTCTTGAAGGTTGTAAAGATGCCGCAGGGTTCAAGTCACATTATAGTCCACGGTATAGCACGCTTCAAGATAATAAAAAGGATTGCCACCGAACCATACCTAAAGGCTGGAATCAAACTGCTCGACGTCAAAGTAAAGACGACCAAGAAACTGCAGGCGCTTATAGTTAATGTTCGCCATGCGGCCAATCGTGTTATCGCATTAAGCCCCAGTGTGCCGGAAGAAGCGGCTGTGCTGCTGGAAAATATCGAGAATCCTTCGGCCCTGGCCGACTTCCTGGCTGCCAATCTGAGCCTGAGCATTCCTGAGAAACAACAACTACTTGAGGAACTTAACGCTGTGCGACGACTTGAAAAGATATCAGTCGCTCTTGAAAATCAGCTTGAAGTTCTGGAACTTAGCCATAAAATTCAGGGCAGAGTAAGAGACTCTATAGATAAAAGTCAACGGGAATACTTCCTGCAGGAACAGCTAAAGGCGATTCAATCCGAGCTCGGCAAAGGAGACCGCCAAACCGAAGAGCTAAAGCAAATCAACAAGAATATCAAAAAAGCGAAAATGCCCAAAAAAGTCGAGCAGGAGGCTATTCGTGAACTGGACAGATTGAGCAAGATACCGTCCCTCTCGCCCGAATACAGCGTTATCCGCACATATCTGGACTGGGTTTGCGAACTGCCGTGGTCCGTCCAAACAAAAGACCAGCTCGATATAAACAAGGCCGAGCGAATGTTGAACCGCGACCATTACGATTTGCGCAAGGTAAAGAAGCGCGTCCTCGAATTTTTGGCTGTCCGCAAACTGAACCCAAAAGGCAAAAGTCCAATACTTTGCTTTGTCGGCCCGCCCGGCGTCGGCAAAACCTCGCTCGGCAGGTCCA
>CAZQYB010000146.1:0-6346 GCA_964597535.1 uncultured Pirellulales bacterium
CGGTGAACACGGGGACAGCGAAGTTGCTGCCTGGAGTATGACACACATCGCCGGTATTCCTATAAAGGACTATTGCATCATCTGTCAAGGCTGCGATTCTGAAAAGGGGCATAAGGATATTGTCTGCAGGGTTCGCGATTCAGCCTATCATATTATCGACTACAAGGGCTCGACGTATTATGCTATAGGATTGTCTTTAATTCGTATTTCAGGGGCAATTTTACGGAACGAACACAGCATACTAACGCTCTCATTGTTGTTACAGGGCGAGTATGGTATTGATGATATTTGTCTAAGTGTGCCATGTGTTGTTGGTAAAAGCGGCGTTGAGCGGATTATCACGGTCCAGCTTTCTAAGGACGAACAAGACGCGCTTGAATCCTCGGCTCAGACGCTTCGGAAAGTATTAGAGAACATAAAGTTCTAATAACGACAGCAAAGTCGCAATCTGTTTGAAAACAAAAGCTCTCATCCCCCGTCTCTTAAAATCTGTCAATTCGGGAAAATCATCATTTGACAAAGCAGTCTCTTTGCAGCATACTACTTGTTTTACTAATATCTTTTGCACCGTACAAATAAGAAAAAGAACCGTGTGTGGCACCATCGTACCCTACACCTTTTAGACAGGAGGTCCCCACGGAGCAGGTAAAATTGAGCGGTAATGACAGAAATCGCACAAGGTTCAGCAGCAATTGTCGTGTTGCAGTGCAACCTCCGGGTATAAGGTAGTGCAGGTTAATTTTTATGGCAGGTTAATTTCTATGGGTCCTCGCAAGCTGACAAACAGCCATCAACTCCGCTACTACATAGCGCTCGGCGCTCCCCCGACACGGGCGCCGGTAGATGGCACGGAACCCTTTATGCGGCCGGAAGCCGGGTTCAATCCATCCTGGTTTCACAAGTACTGCGGGATAGATTTTTCGAGCCGATGGCACGCCGACCCCGATTACAGGCTACAATGTCACCGCCTTATGAGCGATGAGTTAGAACGCAGGTTTCCCGGCCGTAACATCGGCGGCGCAAACGACGGCAAACGCCCTGACCTGATAACCGGAATGTATGGCTGTGTCGTGCTGCCTGCTATTTTTGGCCAATCGATAAAGTATTTCCCCGACAAGTGGCCCGCACCGCACAGCCAACCGCTTACCGACGAACAGGTGGATTCACTGTCCCCGCCGGACCTCGATAACAATGAGTTTTTTCAGGGAATTCTCAACCAGCTTGACAAAATCGAGCAATTGACAGGTACCGCAAGAGGTTACCTCAATTGGCAGGGAGTATTAAACATCGCTTTCCGTCTCCGCGGACAAAGAATCTTTATGGACCTGCTCGACGCACCGGACCGCGCGCACCACATCTTCGAATGCGTCACAACCACAATCGTACAGGGCATAAAGAAGCTGCACGAGCGACAGAAAAAGGCAGGCTTGGACGAAAAGTTCGCCACAATCTCTAACTGCGTCGTGAATATGATAAGTGCAGACCATTACGAAGAACATCTTTTACCATACGACCTGAAAATAAGAGCCGAATTCAAGAACTTCGGCATTCACAACTGTGCCTGGGTGGTGGACCCGTATATGGATGGCTATGCAACTGTGCCTAATCTCGGATACCTCGATATGGGCATAACATCCGACTTCAAAAAAGCAAAACGCCTGTTTCCCAACACACGCAGGAATATACTTTACACCTCGATGGACCTTGCAAACAAATCTGAGGACGAAATCCGCACCGACTTCGAGCATATCGCCAGAGAGCTGGCCCCCTGCGATGTCGGACTGCCTGATATCGAGATTGATGTCCCAGATGAACGTATATTGTTTGCAATGGACCTTTGCGAGGAATTAAGTGACAAGTATGGAGAAAATAAGAATGAGTAAAAAGAAACCAGATGTAAAAAAAATAGAAGAAATAGCCCATCGGACCCGGATTAACGTTGTCAAAATGATAGCAAAGTCCGGCACCGGCCACCTCGGCGGCTCGGTGTCCATCGCCGAGATACTGGCCGTTCTGTACTTTCACGAGCTCAGAATTGACCCCAAAAATCCTGAATGGGAGGACAGGGACAGATTTGTCCTGTCCAAAGGTCACGCCTGCCCGGCTTTATACGCTACCTTCGCCGAGGTAGGATATATTTCCAAAGACATTTTGCTGACCGTTCACCAAACCGACAGTCCCCTTCAGATGCATCCTGAGCGAGGGGTGTGTCCGGGCATTGAAATGAGCACGGGGCCATTGGGGCAGGGCTTATCAACAGCGGTAGGAATGGCAATAGGCGCCAGAGTAAAGGGCAAGGATTTTCGCGTATATGCCTTGTTGGGAGACGGGGAATGCAACGAAGGGCAGATTTGGGAAGCGGCAATGTCTGCTTCCAAATACAAGCTTGACAATTTAGTGGCGACAATAGACTACAACAAATTTGCCTTGTCAGAAGCAACCGAAAAGGTTATGCCGCTTGAACCGCTTTATGACAAGTGGACCGCTTTCGGCTGGCATGTGATTGAAGTAAATGGGCATTCTGTTACCCAGCTTATCAACGTCTATGATGAAGCAAAACAAATAAAAGGGAAACCAACCATGATAATTGCTCATACCGTAAAAGGACGCAACATTTCATACGTGGAAGATACATGGCAGAGCCACTCAGTGTCGATGACTTCGGAACAGGTCGAGAACACACTTACAGAGCTTGGCTGTTCGAAGGAAGAAATAAAAACTACTTTAGCACAAATGAAGGAGAAGAAATAAATGTTGGAAAGAACAGCGCCCAGAAATGTTTTAGGCAAGACCCTTGTAGAGTTGGGAGAGGATAATCCGGATATCATGGTTTTGGATGCGGATTTTTGCACCGCCTCTAAAACCGTCGCTTTCAAAGACCGTTTCCCTGAAAGATTTATACAGGTAGGTATCGCGGAGCAGAATATGATGGGCATTGCAGCGGGGTTAAGCACCGTCGGCTTTACCTGCTTTGCCTCGACTCTGTGCGTTTTTTGCTCCAGAAGGGCCTGCGACCAGGTAACGGTCTCCATAGCGCTGCCCAGACTGAACGTCAAAATTTTAGCGCTGTATGCAGGCATTTTTGCAGGGAAAAATGGTGCATCCCATCAAGCATTGGAAGACATAGCCATTATGAGGTCAATTGCCAACATGGTGGTTGTTCAGCCGGCAGACGCTCAGGAAACTCAGCAGGTTGTTAGATTTGCTGCCCAGTATGACGGACCAATGTATATACGAATAGGAAGAGACCCCAGGCCTTCAATGGTGCCCCACGATTACAAATTCCAGTTGGGAAAAGCCGTGACCCTAAAAGAGGGCAAAGATATTACCCTGATTAGCTACGGGGATATGGTTGAGGATACACTCAACGCAGCTTTATCTCTGGAAGAAAAAAGAGTTCACGCAAGAGTTATTAATATGAGTTCGATAAAACCGATTGATGAGGAAGCGATTATAAAAGCAGCAGAAGAAACGGGAAAAATAGTAACCGTGGATAATCATAACATCTTCGGAGGACTGGGTTCGGCGGTTGCCGAAGTTGTTTGCGAAAAGATGCCTGTGAAAGTTAGAAGAATGGGAGTTAGGGACGTTTTTGGCAAATCCGGAACAAACGAGGAAATGCAAAAGAGATTCGGACTCAGGGCCGAGGACATAGAAAAAGAAGTTATGAGTTTATTAGAAAATTGAGCAAAGATACGCCAAGCAGGTCTTCTGCCGCCCAAAGCAAATTTACAAAAAGCCGATTGAATTACAAAGGCACAGCAAAAAGGAAAGGAGCCAACGAATGAGTGGTGAAAAAAAGTATCAAGGTGTAGTAGTTCCCATGGTGACGCCTTTTACGGACAAAGGAGAAATTGACATAGACGCCGCAAAACGGGTAACAGAGCACATAGTGGCCGGCGGCGCCTGCCCATTTGTGCTCGGAACTACCGGCGAAGGCACATCTGTGCCTGATTCAGCCCGCCCTGCATTCGTCGAGGCAACCGTCAAGCAAACCGCCGGTCGAACTATGACCTATGCAAGCATAGCAAGTAATTGCTTCCAGGCCTCCGTCGAAGCTGCCAAAAAATACTTTGACCTTGGATTAGATGCTGTGGTCGTCAATTTACCCAGCTATTATCCTCTGACACCTGACCACATGCTGAAGTACTACGAAAAGCTCGTTGAGAGCATCCCCTGCCCAATGATGGTCTATAATATAACGATAACAACCCATATGTCGATTCCCCTTGATTTAGTCGACAAACTTAGCCATCATCCAAAAATTGTCGGCCTAAAAGACTCCGAAAAGGACAAAGAACGCTTCAAAGAAGCCATCAATATGTGGAAGGACAGGTCTGACTTCTCGCACTTCACCGGCTCCGCCGGACTTTCGACAATGGCGCTTCTGCTCGGCTCCGACGGCATAGTACCAAGCACCGGAAACTTCGTCCCCAGGGTATATCGCGACCTCTACGAAGCCGGCGTAAAAGGTGATGAAGAAACAGCAAATAAGCTCCAGGAGCTAACCAACGAGATGGGCAGGGTCTATCAAAAGGGTAGAATCCTCAGCCAGTCCTTAGCCGGGCTGAAAGTCATTATGAACGAGCTTGGCCTGTGCGGCACAGCAGTTCTGCCTCCACTCTACGAAACCGGACCCGAAGAAACAGCTAAAATAAAGCAGGAGATGGCCAGACTCGAAATAGCAAAGCACAGCGGCATATAAGACAAACGCAGCTATGGCAACAGCGAAACCCATCCTGGGCATTACGATGGGCAACGATGCATGCAAAAAGCTTGGAATCCAATCACCCAGCGTTGGCGCGGCTGCACTTAATCCACACGCAAGTGATGGTGGTCTGTCCGGCTCGGAAGAACAAGAGGAAATTATCCCCTCGGTAGAAGCAGCCAAATCTTCCGGAATCCGCGTCGAAGGCCTTGAACCCGTAAGGAAACTGTATGATAGCAGTTATTGCTGATGATTTCACTGGTGCAGCGGAGTTGGCCGCCGTTGGCCTACGTTTCGGCCTCAACACCGAAGTTCAAACACAACTGACTCCCGATTCAAAAGCAGAGTTGATTGTCATCGACACCGACACACGCTCCCGAACATCGAAAGAAGCTGCAACCGAAGTCGAAAAAACGCTAAAGCACATCCAACAAATCCCTGCCCAATGGATTTACAAAAAAGTTGATTCCGTGATGCGAGGCCATATACTCACTGAACTGACCGCCCTGCTCGCCAAGTCGGACGCTGAAAGAATTTTACTCGTTCCCGCCAACCCCTCGATGGGACGAACAATCTCCAATGGCCGCTATTTCGTAAACGGACAACCTCTTAACAAAACCGATTTCGCAACCGACCCCGAATACCCCGCCACCTCCTCAGACGTCCTCAGACTTTTGGGGCCATCAAAAACAATAGCTACTTGTGTTTTGCAAAACCACCAAACCATCCCAACACGCGGCATTATCATTGGTCAGGCCGAAACCAAACAAGACCTGTTGTTCTGGGCGGCGCAATTAGACGACCAGACTACCCCCGCCGGTGCTGCAGATTTCTTCGATGCCATACTCGAGGTCAAAGGCCTTCGCGCAAAACCACCTGAAGAACAACCCGAACCACCGCAAAACAAGACAGCGCTGTTCGTCTGCGCCTCCGGCTCGCACTACAGTCAAAAAACCGTTGAAGAAGCTCAACGCCACGGAATACCCGTTGTGAAAATGCCGCCCGAACTCTTTCTCAACGATGAACCAACCGGCAAACCCTTACAGCAGTGGACGAACGATACCATAACCGCCCTTCAAGAATACTCTAAGGTGATAGTGACCATCGCTCAGCCCATCGCTCGAAATCCCAAACTGGCCCGAAAGCTCCGCTATCACATAGCTGCTCTGGTCGAAAATGTGCTTAGTCGCACTTCCATAGAAGAGCTTTTTATCGAAGGTGGTGCTACCGCATCCGCCGTAGTGCGCCGCTTAAGATGGAGACGCTTTTGTCCCTGCGCCGAACTCGCACCTGGTGTCGTCCGGATGCGCGTGGAAGAAAAACAAAACCTGTACCTCACAATCAAGCCCGGCAGTTACTCCTGGCCCCAAAAAACATGGACAGATACATCGTAGATAATCATCCCTAAGCCCTTTTGTTCTAAAAGGTTAGGAAAACAGATATGGCAATAGCGCAGCATCGAATTATGTTTATGTTACTTACTTTTTAGCTGTTTTTCGAAGTTTAGCTTGAAATAAGTTCTCCAGTATATTAGTTTTCGTGGACTAATTGTTCTGTTCAGACACAGGATTAAGGCCAATTTAACGTAGTGCCTGTTTAATGAAAGGATTTCGAAATGCACCATTATATTTCACAGCT
>CAZQYB010000147.1:0-6222 GCA_964597535.1 uncultured Pirellulales bacterium
CCAGCAAGGGCTGTTAGCCCGGGTTCCGCAGTTGTAAAAACTCAGACTGACCGTTTAATGCGTTGAGGATTGCCATGGCCTGCTTCGCAGGCCTCGCATTGACATAAAATGGCCAAAATTCAGCATATTAACCCGTGAACGGTTACAAAAAATCGCAGTCTTAGGTCTGAATGAACTCTAACTCCATCAACAAATAGCACTTATGAACTGTGGAAAAAAATGAATTTTTTTTGAGATTTTTGTTGCATTGTAGTGCATTTGGTGATATATTACTGCATATTAGTGAGGATGTTGAGATATGCAGTTGATGTCAATAGAAGATTTGGCGGTCTATCTGGGCGATTCGAAGCGTACGATTTACAAGTACATCGCCAGCGGTGATTGCCCGCCATATATCCGGATAAGTTCCAAAAACATTAAGTTTGACCGGGCCGATGTTGATGCCTGGCTGGAATCCAAAAAGGTCAATCCACAACAAGTAAAGGAAAGGAAAAGGAGATGATAACGGATGCATTAATCTTAGCTGGGAGCCAAACACGAAAGATATGGAGTCTTGGCGGGGCTGTTGGATTTGCTGTTTTTGTAGCCTGCGTAGCTCTTGTTATCATTTGCATTTACCGGGCGGCGGAGTATTTCGGCAGTGCCAAAAAAGAGCAGAAGCTGCTGCGGATTGAGATGGGCAAGCTCGCCGAAGAAGTTTATCAAATCCGACAGGAGTTAAAGGAAATAAAAGGCAAGGATTCACCATCGCGGTCACAATGATGGTTTTCGTGCAAGCAGGAATTACAAAGTTTGGACAAATACGGGAAAGGAAGAAGAAAATGATTGGCACAATTTCAGAGGATTTGGAGTTTTGGCTTTTGCCCGTTATGCTCGCTGCATACGCATTCATATTTGCTCTGATTATCATCTGTTTGATTCGGGTTTCAACGTACTTCAGGACGGCGGGCAAGGAGCAAAAGTTGATACGTATGGAACTGGGTAAGGTTGCCGAAGAGGTGCATCTTCTACGGCAGGAGTTAGAGGGCACCAAAAAGGCTAACTCGTCCTCACAGTCTGAATAATGCGGGTGAGTGCAGGAGAACATAGAAAGAAAGGAAGAAGAAATGGTGCATAGAGCTTTGGCATATGCAGGACTGGGGCCAATAGAGTTGCTTGTTATTGTTCTGGTTTTCGGTATCCCGGTGCTTGTGTTTGTCTTGATTGTGAGAGCTGTTTTACGAAACAGAAAAGAGAACATTAGACTTCGCCTTGAGGTGGGCAAGCTTGCTGACGAGCTTGAGCAGGAGCGAAAAAAGTCGCAAGGCGAGCAAGAAAACAACTCTTCCAGGCAATCAGGATGATGTTTTTGTTGCGGTGACGATTCGGTCATTGTTGTGAAAGTCTTTCTCAATGGTTATCTTATTAAAACATTCAGTTTGTTCGAGCAATTCTCTGACTGCCTGTCCCTGGGCATAACCGATTTCGAGCATTAGCGCAGCATCGGGCTTTAAGAACTGGTCCACCTTTTCAATAATCCTTCGATACACATCAAGTCCATCTTCGCCGGCATACAAGGCGATTCGAGGCCCATAAGCTTTGACATTTGTCTCAAGTGATTCAAACTCAGCGGCACTTACATATGGGGGGTTGCAGACTATTAAGTCAAACTTTGAAATGTCCAATTGGGGGATGAGGGGGTCGAATAAATCGCCGCATAACAATTTTATTCGGTCTTTTAGTTTGTGCTTTTCGATGTTGTTAGCAGCAATACTGAGGGCGGCGTCACAGATATCTGTTGCGATTATGTCGGCATCGGGGAAGTTTTTTGCGATTGCTATTGCGATGCAGCCGCAGCCGGTGCACAAATCACAGACGAATTGTTTGCCGGTTCTTCCCCCGTTAGAAAAATTTTCTTTTCGTGTCATCTTATCTGTTACGAAATTTCTAACGGGGCGAGTTCGCAAAAGTTCGATGGCCCGCTCGACGAGCAATTCGGTCTCCGGCCGAGGTATCATACAATCAGGAGTAACATTTAGCCGCAGCGAATAAAATTCGGTTTTACCGGTCAGGTACGCAATGGGTTCATATTGGCCGGCCCGTTTTATCAAATCGTGCAACCGGTCGAGCTGCTGCTGTGAAACGAGTTTGTCGAATTGCGTGTATAATTCGATTCGCTTCATATTCAGAACATAGCTGAGCAGCAGTTCCGCACTTAGGCGGGGCGAATCAATACCCTTTTCGGTCAAGTGCTCTGTAATCCAGTTCAAGAGCTTTTGTGTCGTCCAGGTTTGCATTGCCAGATTATATCTGGGGCAAAGAAAAGTGAAAAACAAAAAGAATTCACATAGAGTGCGCCGGGTCTGAAATAGATTCGACGGTTCGACCTTGCTCACCGCAGGCAAGGTCACTACAGGTTGGGTTTGATACCTATGGCATAAATACCTATGGCATAAATTGGGTTTGTTTTTTGGTTCATTGTTCATAGTTATTTGTTCGTAGTTCATTGTTTTAGCAGAACTTACGTTCATTTGAGCATCCAGCAAATTGGCTTTGTTTTGCATAAAACAGTCTGCCGGCGTGCCGAGACTCATCGACAGTGACTGTGTGGAGATCGATTTTTGTGCGTTACGTCGGTTGGCAATGATTTGAGCTTCGGTAGCCATAATAAGAGCCTCCTAATTTATGATTTACTTTTTTCGGGGCGGTTTGAAAAAAAAGCGCTCCCATAATTAGGCGAACTTGCGCATTTGGTCGAAAATTCGTGTATTTTTGGGATGGTCAAAATTTGTAAGTGCTTATGTGGAAAGAGATAAAAAAAATATTGAAAAATTTGATTTTTGCCCCCAGCTATATGCGTAAATGATTGAAATTTTCGCTCTTTTTTCCTTGATTTGTGTTCAGAAAAGTCCTATAATTATTTCTGTTTCTTGCGGCTAAGGCCGTAAAGCAAGGAAAGGACATGCAAGCTCTCATACGCATTTCAGCGGATTTTACTTAGGTAGTATCGGTGCAACTATTGTGCGCCGTCAAAATAAGCTGAAAATAAACAGTTTTTAGAGAGGGAAGGAAAAAATCATGAAAAGATTGATAGCTTTCTTAATATTTGCATGTCTTTATAATTCAGCTTCCGCCTTAGTTGTCTTCGACCCCAATTATACTGCTGAAATCTATGCAACCTATTCCGGTTCAAATGTAGGTATACCACACGATATGACATTCGGCGATAGTAACAACTTGTATATCACACAAAGGTCTAATGGGGGTGTTATATGGTGTGTAGATGAACATGGAGTTACAACCCAGTTTGTCTCTGGTCTTAACAAACCAAGAGGGATAGATTGGGGTGGCGGTACGGGCTATGGTGATTACCTTTATGTAGCCCTTACTGGAGTAGATGAGCTTGTCAAAATAAGTACTACGGGAATAGTTTCGCATTTCTCAAGGGTTGTGGACTCTCCTGCGCCTGTAGAAATTGATAGGGTAGGTAATTATGGCAACTTTCTTTATACCGCAACCTTTGGCTGGGATAAGACATATAAAGTTACAACAGGCGGTAGCGTTATAAAATTCAGCAATTTTCCTGGAGATTACGGTAATGCAGGGCCTTACGCTATCGGTTTTGATCCCAGTTCAGATTATGAAGGCTCAATGTATATTGGAACAACTGCCTGGGGAGGCAGCAGCGGTCCGGATGGCCTTTTTAAAATGAACACAAGTGGTGGCACAACTAGGTTTGTCTCTGAATTAAGGGATGTTTTCGCTATTGAGTTTGATGATATTGGATACTTTAACGGCAATATGTTTGTGACAGGTTCGATAGTAGGTGTTGGAAGGGGGATATGCCGCGTAATGCCTGATGGTACAGCCTCTTTATTTATCCAACAAACTTATGATGCTATGAGAGCCTTTACATTTGGTTCTGACGGAGCAATGTACGTCGCTGAATACAGCTCAAATTCTAACACCGTTGTCATTAACAGAGTGATTCAAACTATCATTCCTGTTGCTTTAGATATTAAACCGGAAAGCTGTCCGAACCCGCTTAATCTCAACAGCAAAGGAACACTATCCGCTGCTATTTTAGGCTCCCAAGAGCTTGACGTTAATACGATTGACGTAAATAGTATTCGTTTAGTCGGTGTTTCAGCTATTAGAAGCAGCCTGGAAGACATAGCCGCTCCGGTTGCAGATGCCAACGATTGCAACTGCACAATTGAAGGGCCTGATGGATATATCGACCTTGCACTTAAGTTCAAGAATCAGAAAGTTGTTGAACAGATATTTAAAGATTATAACGGCGATTTGGCTAAAGAACAGACGCTTGGTTTGGCATTAAGAGGAAAATTATTAGATGGCAGCAATATAGGTGGCTCTGACTGCGTAAAGCTTGTTGGCAATGTGCCAAAATGGTTAGAGGCCAAGAGGTGGGATGGTAACGAAGATGGAGTGGTGAACCTGCTCGACCTTGCTGAGCTGGCAGCGTCCTGGCTTGAATCCTGTGGGCCGGAATAACATTCCGTAGGAAAGTAAAAAGGCAAAATAGCATTAGATATAAACTTTATCCATCAGGCGGGGGAAGGCGATGCACTGTCTGATGTGCTTTTCGCCGGTGAGCCAGGCGATGGTTCTCTCGACGCCGAGACCGAAACCGCCGTGCGGGACTGAGCCATATTTTCGCAAATCGAGGTACCACTGGTAATTTTCAGGGTTGAGGCCCTGCTGTTTTATTCGCTCGTTTAGTTTCTCGTATTCGTCTTCTCTTACGGAGCCGCCGATGATTTCGCCGAAGCCTGCCGGTGCGAGCATATCGAAATTCAAGACGACGTCTTCATTGCTTCTGTCGGTTTTCATATAGAAGGCTTTGGCCTGCTTCGGGTAGTGGGTGACAAAGACAGGTTTGTCGTGCATTTGTGAGATGATGGTTTCGTCGGAGCCGCCGAGGTCCTTACCCCACTGGAAATCGGCGGCCAACTTTGCGTGCCTGGGATTGTTGTCGATTGCGGTCTGCACTTCGGCAAGGGATGAGCTTAAATCAATCAGCTCGGCAGCGATTTTGTCCTTCTTCCATTGTTTGAGCTGGGGGTCTTTCTGCCTGGTTTCGAGTTCTTTGATTTTTTCTTCGATTTTTTGTTTTTGTTCTTTCAAGTCTTTAAGCTGGCTGGCAAGAAAGTCTTTTGTTTTTTGGCCGGTTAGGATGTCGACGGCTTCGGTATAGGTTAATCTGTAAAAAGGCGGCTTTATTTTTTCGAGTACATCGATGTCGGCGCCTATGGTTTGCAATTCGCTTTTGTTTTTTTGCAATACCTGCCGAACGATAAAGGCTACGAAGTTTTCGGCAAGTTCGAGCAGGCCGGCCAGGTCGATGAAGGCCACCTCCGGCTCGACCATCCAGAACTCGGTGAGGTGCCGGCGTGTTTTGCTTTTTTCTGCTCTGAAGGTTGGTCCGAAGCAGTAAACTTTACCGAAGCTCATTGCGGCGGCTTCCAGATGCAATTGGCCGGTCTGTGTAAGGTAAAGCGGAGTCCCAAAATAGTCGACCTGGAAGAGGGTTTGCTCACCTTCGGCAGCCATTGCGCTGAAGATAGGGGTGTCGATGAGGGTAAAGCCATTTTCGTTGAAAAATGTTCTGATTGCATCAATGAGAGTGTGGCGGATTTTGGCGATACACCAGGGCTGCTGTGAGCGGAGGTAAAGGTGTCGGTTTTTCAGCAGGAAATCTATGCCGTGAGATTTCGGTGTGATGGGGTAACCATCGGCGGGTGAGATTATTTGGGCATCGGTAACGGCCAGCTCGTAACCGCCGACGCTTCTTTCGTCTGCGTGTACGGTTCCTGTTATGGTGAGTGACGATTCCTGGCCAAGATGTCCCAATTGCTGGAAAACCTCGTCGTGGACTTTTCCTTTCTCGACGACGCACTGACAGAGTCCGGTTCCGTCGCGGACGATTAGAAACTGCAGTTTTCCGCTGGAGCGGGAGTTGTAGAGCCAGCCGGCAAGGCTGACCTGTTTTGCGACATTGTGTTTTAGCTCGCTGATAAGGGTCTGTTTGTCAGTCATACGCTGTCGTTCTCCTTATACGTATAAGTAGCAGGCACTTCCGGTGAATACATTTATGTCAACTTCAGGATTTATAGAAAACCGGCACATTTTGACATTCGATATTTTTTTCAGTTGGGAGATGGTATTGGCCTGGCTCTGGAGGAACTTTGCAATCTCAGGATGCTTGCTGCCGGACCAGGG
>CAZQYB010000148.1:0-6182 GCA_964597535.1 uncultured Pirellulales bacterium
AATCATCGAACTGGCAAAACGCCGGTATCCTTACGGCTCGCCGGTGCCGGAGGTGCGCCGCGGCGGCAAATACGGCGGCGGCTACGGCGGAGCGAAACATACGGCGATCAACGGCAATGGAGTGCCGCTGCTGGGAGACGTGCCGACAATTGGTGGATTGTTCAGGTACGAAGCTCGCAGGAAGGAAATCATAAAGGAGGGATTAAGCGAGTACTTCCTCTATACGATTGAGGGCAAAGAGACCATACCGGACAAATGGGGCAAGCGGCTGCTGTCTTTCGAGGCCGAAGATATTGATGTCAACAGTTTGTATAAATATGATGAGCAGCGTTGGGGCCGAGAGACAATAAGGTTCGTTGCCTTTGCCAATGACGATGAGCACAACCTCGGCCAAACACCCATTCCAGATGGGCAGGTAAAGATATACAGCCAGGCCGATGCGCAGGGCCATCTCTCCTATGTCGGCGGCACGAATATTAAGTATATTCCCGTCAATGAAGAGATTGAGTTAAACCTCGGCTCGGCCCGTTTGGTTAGTGTCGAGCCGGTCCTGATGGACTTCAAGACCGACAATTATCTGTTTGATGCTAACGATAATATTGCCGGCTGGGATGAAATCCGAACCTGGAAGATGGAAATCACCAACGCCCGCCAATTGCAGGTGGAGATTGAAATTACCCGCGGCTTCGGCACGCCATACTGGAAGTTACAATACGATGATAAAGCAGTCTCTTACAAAAAGTACGATGTTGAGCGAGCTCGCTTCAAGGCGGAAGCCCAGCCGCGAACCAGGCGGAAATTTAGCTATACGGTAACAACCTACCATGGCACCCGACAGGAACAGTTTGACCAATAGTAAGGAGAGCGATTATGAAGCAACATCCTTTATACAATTCGGTTGTGGTGTGGGTATTAGTCGGCTTTGTAACTGTGCTTTGGGGATTGGCCGGAATATTGTTGGCGGTAGGTGCAAAAAGCAAAGAAGACCCGCTCAAGGCCAACACTGCCGCTGCTGTTGCCGACAATAGTGAGTTTGCATTTGAGCTTTATGCGAAACTTAACGATGACCCCAGCATCAAAGCTGAGGGTGGCAATTTGTTCTTCTCGCCTTACAGTATCTCGACTGCATTAGCAATGACCTGGGCCGGTGCCAGAGGCGAGACTGAAAAACAGATGGCCGAGGTTCTGCATTTTTCGCTGCCGCAGGAGCGCCTCCATCAAGCCCTTGGGGCTTTGGAAAAACAACTAAACGCCGCAGGCAAGAAACGCGGATACCAGCTTAGCGTCGCTAACGCGCTCTGGGGACAGAAGGGTTGCGGCTTTCTAAAGGAATTCCTAACGCTGACCAAGAAAAACTACGGGGCGAGGCTAAAAGAAGTTGACTTCATAAACCCTGCGGTAAGAGAAAAGGCACGCAAAAAGATAAATAGATGGGTGGAAAAGAAAACAAACAAGAAAATCAAGGACCTTATCCAGCCGGGTGTTCTTAATCAACTCACCCGATTAGTTTTGACCAATGCCATATATTTCAAAGGCGACTGGGCAATTGAGTTTGACAAGAAAAATACGAGCGACGCACCGTTTATGATTTCAGCAGACAAGAAAGTGATTGTGCCCATGATGCACCTCAAAGATAAATTTAAGTACGCCGAAACGAACGACCTGCAAATTCTGGAACTGCTATACAAAAACAAAGACCTGAGTATGATAGTGCTTCTTCCGAAAAAAGCTGACGGCCTGGTGCAACTGGAAAAATCGCTTACATTAAAGAATCTAAATGACTGGCTGGGACGCTTGCGCAAACAAGAAGTGCCGGTTTACCTGCCTAAGTTCAAAATGACCTTCGGGCCGTTGGAACTAAAAGACATTCTCAAAAGTATGGGCATGAAAGATGCCTTCTCGATGGCAGCGGACTTTTCGGGAATGGACGGCACGAAAATGTTGTTTATCTCAAATGTGCTTCACAAGGCGTTTGTGGCGGTGGATGAGAAAGGCACGGAAGCGGCCGCAGCCACAGCAGTGGTAGTGACACTGAAGGAGGAAACTATGGCACCGACGGTCTTTCGTGCGGACCATCCGTTCGTGTTTTTGATTAAAGATAATTATTCGGGCAGCATACTTTTTATGGGCAAACTCGTAAAACCTGCGAAGCAGGCTTAAGTAAAAAAAATAAATCTAATGTCAATTATTTTTAAGGAGAACGAATTATGAACAGAAAAAGAATGACACTAATGGCAGTTGTGCTGCTGCTTGTCGGCGGTGGAATCGTCCAGGCCAGGATCAAACTGGTTGCGCTGCCTGAGCGGGCCGATACGGTGATTCGCCTCGACAACCCGCGGTGGACCCTGATTGAGGAGGAGCGCGTGCTCACCCTGCAGCAAGGCCTCAACAAGGTTGACTTTTCCTGGAAGGGCGTCAGTATCGATGCCGATTCGATTCGGCTCAGAGCCCTCGACCATCCGGATGTGGTAAAGCTGCTGAACGTAAGCTACCCGCCCGGTGAGGCCGCTCTTGTATGGGAAATCGCCTGCGACAATAACTATGCCGAGACGGTGCGAATCAGCTATCTGCTCCGCAATATCGACCGGCTGATTACTTACAAGGCGATTGCCGACAAGGCCGAAACTGTGGTTGATTTGACCAGCTTCCTGGTACTGCGCAATTTTTCAGGTGAGGATTTCGACCGGGCGAAGGTGCTGCTGGATTACGGCGAGGCCTTCGAGCAGGGCATCGACCACGAAATGACCAAGCAGTTGCTCTTCTTAAAGAAACCGAAAGTTCCGATTACCAAGGTCTGGACATTCGATGCCGCCAAGCTGCCGTGGGACCCGGAAGAGCTGGAAAACAGAAATGTAGGTATCCCCGTAAGCTATCGAATTGTAAATGACGCCAAAAGCGGCCTGGGTGAATTTGCCTTGTGGGGCGGAAAGGCCAGGCTGTTTCAGGACGACGGGCAGAAAAGCACTATCTTTTTGGGCGAGGACCGAACCGGCCAGGTGCCGGTCGGCGAAAAAACAGAGCTTTACATCGGCGACAGCCGGGACATCGTCGTAACTCAGAAGAAAATGAAAAGTGAAGTGCGAAACCGAAGGAAGAACGACGATGACAGGGTTATTCTTCACGACCTCAATGAAGTAATCACAGCCAAGATTGAGAACTTCAAGGACAGTCCTGCGGTACTCACAATGATTGAGCACATTTCCGGTGAGTGGGTTATGGAAAATTGCACGCTGGATGGTGCCAAGGCCAAGTACGTCAGAAAGAACGCTAATACCCTTGAGTTTGAGATAAAGCTCGATGCCCGGACCGAGAAAGGCCCGGCCACGAGAAACCTCAGGATGCACTATATTCGCAAGAATATCCGGCCGGGAAGAAACAGATAAAAGGGTAAATTCCTGCTAACCGATTTCGTAGTGGCAAGTTTACACTTCCGAAAGCAGGGGCAGGAACGACAGGATAATAGGAGCAGCAAAATGAAACGTTTAATTCTAATGACTTTTTTAATCGTTGCTTCCAGTGGCATCGCTCGGGCCAAGGTTGATTTGGTTACGTTGCCGACACGCGATACCGTCCAGCTTACGATTTACAACTCAGCGGATTTGACGCTCGTGCGGGAGAGCAGGAACCTTACGTTGAAGCCGGGCAAAAACAAGCTGCAGTTCTCCTGGGCCAATACGCTCATCGACCCAACCAGCTTAGAGATGCTGCCCAGGGCCAACGCAGACAAAATTAATATCGCTGACCTGACTTACCCGCCGAGAGTAAGGAACCTGGGTCTGTGGAATATCGACAGCGGCGTAAGTGGTAAAGTCCCGGTAGAAATTACGTATCTAACCAGCGGCCTGTCCTGGCGGGCGTTTTATATGGGGACGCTCACCGAAGATGAAAAGACGATGCGCCTGCAGGGCTATGTCCGCGTAACAAACAACAGCGGCGAAGACTACGAAAACGCCCAGACCCGCCTAATCGTTGGCAAAATCCATCTTCTCGACCAAATCGCACAGCTTGCCAGACGGCAATATCCCTACGGCCGACCGGGCGAGGTAAGACCGATGTCGCTGGCAACGTTTGGGCCAAAAGACAAGCTGGAACTTAAGGCAGAAACCACGCTCACCTTGGACCGAACCAAAGGCCTGGCGCCGAAGGAGATTAGAAAGGAGGGCCTGAGCGAATACTTCCTTTACACAATCGAAGGCAAAGAGACGATTCCTACCGGCTGGTCAAAACGCCTGCTCAGCTTCGAAGCCAAAAAGGTGCCGGTGGTAAATCTCTACAAATACGAACAGCGAAGATACGGCAATTCCGTAGTGCGGTTCCTCAGCTTCAAGAATGATGAAGAACACAAGCTCGGCGAAACACCCATCCCCGGCGGAATGCTGAAAGTTTATAGAGATGTCGGCGATAAGGGACATTTATCTTATACGGGCCAATCTTCTTTTAAGTACATTCCTGTTGATGAGGATGTGGAGCTAAATCTCGGGGCCGTCGCCGATGTTGTTGTCGAGCCAACGCTTATGGATTATAAAACCGAAAATTACAGATTCGACAGGCATCGCAACATATCCGGCTGGGATGAGGTCCACAAGTTCAAGGTCGAGGTCAGAAATACTCGCGACATCGACGTCAAGATAGAAATCAAGCGTCGTTTCGATACCGATTACTGGAAGCTGGAAAAAGGCACCCACTTCAAGTATTACAAGAAGGTTGATAAGAACACCGTAAAGTTCACCCTGCTGTTGGAGCCCAGAACTAAGAAGCAATTCAACTACATCCTGCGGACATATCACGGCGTAAGACAGGAAGACTGGGAAGGAAATAGATAAAGATGAAAAACATAGCAATAACATTGCTGATAGTTTCTGCAGCCGTAAGTACTGCACAGGCCAAAGTTGATTTGGTTACGCTGCCGACGCGCGATACCGTCCAGCTTACTATATATAACTCGGCGGATTTGACCCTGGTTCGCGAAAGCAGAGACCTTACGTTGAAGCCCGGTAAAAACAAGCTGCAGTTCTCCTGGGCCAATACGCTCATTGACCCGACCAGCCTGGAGATGTTGCCCAAGGCCAACGCTGACAAAATCAATATCGCTGACCTGACCTATCCGCCGAGAGTAAGGAATTTAGGCCTTTGGAACATCGACAGTGAAGTAAGCGGCAAGGTGCCGGTAGAGATTACATATCTGACCAGCGGGCTATCCTGGCGGGCGTTTTATATGGGAACCCTCACCGAAGACGAAAAGACTATGCGCCTGCAGGGCTATGTCCGCGTAACAAACAACAGCGGCGAGGATTACGAAAACGCCCAAACACGACTGATTGTCGGAAAAATCCATATCCTTGATAGGATCGCTGAACTTGCCAGACGCCAATACCCCCACGGCAGACCTGGCGAGGTAAGGCGGTGGGAAGAGGAAAACGAAATGAAGAGGCGGCTAACAGGTGGTGAATGGGCAGAGCGTGCCATGAAGCAGGCTGAAGCCGGGCCAAAGGAAATCAGAAAAGAAGGCCTGAGCGAATACTTCCTTTATACCATCGAAGGCGAAGAGACAATTCCTACCGGCTGGTCAAAACGCCTGCTCAGCTTCGATACCGACAAAGTGCCGGTCGTAAATCTCTACAAATACGAACAGCGAAGATACGGCAATTCCGTAGTGCGGTTCCTCAGTTTCAAGAATGACGAGAAACACAAGCTCGGTCAAACACCCATCCCCGGCGGAATGTTGAAGGTCTATAGAGCTGTTGACCAGGATGAGCACTTATCCTATGTCGGCCAGTCCTCGTTTAAATACATCCCCGTTGATGAAGATGTTGAGCTTAACCTTGGCCCGGTTGCCGATGTCGTTGTCGAGCCGACGCTTATGGACTACAAAACAGAGAATTACAGGTTCAACAGGCATCGCAACATCTCCGGCTGGGATGAGGTCCGCAAATTCAAGGTTGAAGTAAGAAATACCCGCGACCTCGACGTCAAGATAGAAATCAAGCGTCGTTTCAACACCGATTACTGGAAGCTGGAAAAAGGCACCCACTTCAAGTATTACAAGAAGGTTGATAAGAACACCGTAAAGTTCACCCTGCTGTTGGAGCCCAGAACTAAGAAGCAATTCAACTACATCCTGCGGACATATCACGGCGTAAGACAGGAAGACTGGGAAGGAAATAGATAAAGATGAAAAACAT
>CAZQYB010000149.1:0-6145 GCA_964597535.1 uncultured Pirellulales bacterium
ACCCGTGCCGTAACCACCCGTGCCGTAACCACCCGTGCCGTAACCACCCGTGCCGTAACCACCCGTGCCGCCCATGCCGTAACCACCCATGCCGTAGCCGCCCGTGCCGTAACCACCCGTGCCGCCCATGCCGTAGCCGCCCGTGCCGTAGCCGCCCATGCCGCCCATCATACCGCCCATCATGCCGCCCATCATACCGCCCATCATACCGCCACCCATTTCTCCATAATACTCAGCAGGCCGGCCAAGCAAAATCGTAACATCATAAACCCTTGTCTCCATCTTGCTCGGAAGTGAATCTTTTGTTGCTATCGTAATTACCCCATTCTCCACAACGTAGCCTAACTCCGCTATCGCGCTACTCGAGACCGATTTTAACAGCAGATCTAACGCTGTTCTGAGCTGGGTCGCCGATATCGGGCCCATATTTATTTTCGTATCCCGGTCGATATCCGCGATATCGAGCAAGTCACGCCAGAGTACAGCTATCGTGAGCGGGGGTTCAACTGCATTCTTTAATTGGTCCAGCGCCGCGCTAAAAGGCATATCAGGGTATAACTCTGAAAGGTCAACAATCTCGTCTAATTTTTTATAGACAGCCACATCAGCCGGATTCCGGCCTATTGCCTCATCGGGTTTGCGAAATGGGCTGGCGACAATTTCGGGCCAATCTTTAGCATGCACAAGGTCTTCAGCATATGGAGTTGTGGCCTCATCAGCTTTCAGCAAAGCTTCAGCTCTTTGCTTACCCGCCTCCTTGCGCACCTCTGCTTCTCTCCGCCAGTAAACCGTATCTTCCAGGGTGTCTTTTAGTATCAGGGCATTATCATTAAGCGGATCCAGCACAAGCAGCATTTGCAATTGACCGAGCGCTTCCTGATATTTCTGTTTTTTCTGCAAATCCATCGCGTTTTTCATCAGGTCTTCGATTCTTTTCTTCCTGTCGGCTTCCGCTTGCTTTCTAAACCTTTCCTGTGCCTCTATCGCATCTCTAAGTCTCTGGGCCTCCAGGCGCTTATTTTCCTCCTCCTCTGTCTGCGCAATTTCGTCAGACAATTCTTTTAACTTTGAAGTGTATTGCTTATAAAGAGCATCTCCAAGGTCCAGTTGGTAATCGTCCACGGTCCGTTTAGCCTTGTCAACCACATCTTTCGCCTGCTTGAATTCGCCCCGGCTTATGTGAGTTTGCGCCTTCTCATTTGCATCGTTGACAATTATCGCGGCATAGTGTTGCCGGATTTTTCTCTGGCGGTTAACCATTTCGATGTGGGCGCCCTTTTCCTGTACCGGCTTGGAAACGCCAACAAGCGCAGGCTTATTTGGTTCTTCAACTATCTTTCGCCTGACACCTTTAACAGGCTTGCCCACAAGACGAAGTAATTCATCTTCAACCGCTGCGGTGTCGGTCTCAGACAACTCACCTCGTTTTTTCCCTTCAGGCAATAGTTTAGCTAATCTGCCAAGTGCTGCTGTGATATCGTTCCGTTCCTTTTGCGTTAGAAATTTACTATCTTTGACCTTTTCAAGATGAGTTTTCGCCTTTGCGAACTCGTCCTGTTTAATCAATTTTTCAGCAGTTTGAATATGCTCCGCGATACTTTTTCTTTCCATCGAAGCACTGTGCGCCTTTTCCAGAAGCTCATTCAACTCCTTCCGTTCAGATGCGGTTAAACATTCCTGGTCGTCGAGCGCACGAAGAAAATATTTCTCTGCTTGCCTGTATTGACCTTGCCCATAAAGTTTTGCGCCGGCCCGAATATAGTTTTGCGCTACCTGACGGATTATCTTCCGTTTATTGTCTTTATTTGTCTGCGCCGAAGCAACTACCGACAGTCCTGCTATCAAAAGCAAAACCGATGTTAGAATGAGCAATAAAGATTTCCTGCCAAAGGGTTTGATTAGAAGTCTCACCTTCTCCAAAATTCTACCTCCTGCCAAAAGAGATACTGAAAACTTGCTATAACGCTATAACTTAAACAATATTTACAACCTCCGATTATCAAATAGATTGAACCTATGATGTATTATTTTATAAACAAATGCACCTTTTTGCAAGAGAAAAATTTGATTTATCAGCAATTGACCGATAATATTTCACCTATGATTTGTTAAATTGTAGTTTGGCAAACTGGAAAGCATAGGAAAACTGGGAAAAAATAGGCATCTAAAAGCGCTTTTGTAATAATAAGGAGGCCTTTAAGAAAACAATAAAACGAGGCCTTTCAAAAATCAGTGAAATTTTGCTATCAAAAACAGCTATATGGCACCAAAACCCTTGATATTAGCGGTTGAAACGTCCGGCAGATTAGGCTCGGTCGCAATAGCAATCGGTGAAGAAATACTCGGTGAAACCCAATTTTCCGGACCAATGAGACATAGTTCTGAACTCTTTCCAGCTATTCATGGCCTGTTAAGACGTTTCAGCCGAAAGCCGAAAGAAATCGAGCACACCTACATTTCCGTCGGCCCCGGAAGCTTCACAGGCCTGCGAATCGCCGTCGCTTTGGCAAAAACAATGCACTTGGCAAACGCTGTAAAGGTCGTCGCAGTCGATACGCTGGACATCATTGCCGCCAATGCAACCGACTACGTAAAGGAAAAAAACGCCAATATCAAAAAAATCGTCACAATTCTCGATGCCAAACGAGGCCAGTTCTACATCGCTGCATACCAAAACGAGCAAACGCGATGGAAAAAATTCCTGCCCAACTGCCTGATGACCGCCTCACAATTCCTCGACAGATTCGCCCACAACACCGAACCGTTATGGCTGCTCGGCGAAGGCCTCGTTTATCATACCGACGCCTTCAAAGCCGAAAATATTCACTTCTTCGACAAAAATTATTGGAATCCGCGAGCCGCAAAAGTCCATTCGCTCGGCTGGGAATTGGCATTGAAGGGAAAATTCGCCGACCCCGTGACATTGCAGCCTAATTACCTGCTACGACCCGAGGCCAAAGAAAAATGGCAACAACATAAATCGAAAACTAAATGCGAATAGCCATCCGCTTACGTCACTAACCTCCAAATCCCCCAAATGCACGAGGTGGGGACAAGTTACCACCTGGTCTATTTGGTTCTTTGCTTTTCACCGGTGGAGCAGCCGGATAT
Organism: uncultured Pirellulales bacterium; assembly: GCA_964597535.1. Classification (GTDB taxonomy): domain Bacteria; phylum Planctomycetota; class Phycisphaerae; order Sedimentisphaerales; family Anaerobacaceae; genus CAZQYB01. The sequence goes on from CAZQYB010000149.1 coordinate 3,112, forward strand.
TTGCGATAAGCTTCAATACCACCTCCGTACGGGCCAACGCGGCCGCCGCCGTAACGGCTGCCATAACCACCGCCGCCATACATACCGCCGCCACCGTAACGGCTACCATAACCACCGCCACCGTAACCTCCGTAACCTCCGAGACCGTAGCTTCCGCCTCCATATCCACCGCCGAACCTGTAGGCTGGTTTAACGGCGTTCGGGTCCAGTTCAACTATTTCAGCTTTGATAAGAATTAGCAGGTCTTTCTCCACAATCTGCCCGTCTTGTTCCCCTTTACTTTTGACTTTTTGGCCGGCCAGAAGTATCGTTCCCCCATCGGGGATTGAGACACGTGTTTGCACGCTCACCGTTTCTATCTGCGGCAGTTCCTGCTCGTACTTAGCCACCGTGCCATCCGGCAAAGGCGTCTCGAAGTTATACGTTTTCATCCCAAGAAAATTATTCATCTGTACACTTAGATTCAGCAATATATCCTTCTTATCCGGACTAATAACCGGAGTAACAGTGAGAGTTGTACCAGTTGGTATAGTTTCAGCGGTACCAGGTCCTATCATCCTGGGAAGCATCTCACCCGTAACCTGCGGCGGAAGCGCAACGACAGTCTGCGTCTGGATGCTGAGGGCGGCCGACTCACCACTTAAAACAGTAACTTTTGGAGCAGCCAACGTCTTGCTGCAATTTGGGTCGCCCTCCATTAGCTTCTTGAGCAGTTGACCACTTTCCTCACCTTCCAGCAAATAGTGCTTCACATTTGGTTCCGCCCAAAGTGGAGCAATCTCAAAATCTTCCAATTCTTCCAGGAACTCTTTAATTTCATTAGCATCTGCCGGAACAAGAATAAAACGCCCTTCGATTTGGACCGCAGAGTTGGGTTTAGACTTCCTCGCAGCTTGCCACCAGGGCACAGGATAAGCAGCTTCTCCGGCATGTGGAATCCCGGCCTCACCAAGTCCCGGCCGCTGCATATTTCTTAGCAGCTTCTCGATTTTTTGATGGACTTCGCGCGTCTGCAACACAATGAGTTTTCGATTGTCATACAACCTTATTACACCTTGTCCACTCGCACCCCACCAGCTATCCGGCTCAATGAGCTCCTCAATCAGCTTCGCAATTTCTTTGGCCCGCTCGTTGGATTTCTCAATGGCCTCCGCACTTGGTCTGTATTTGCCATAAAACGTTGCGCCATAACCACCATAACCGCCCGGCAGTGGCGGGCCAACTAACAATGCGATATCATAGACCCGCGTCTCCAGCTTATTCGGAAGCGAATCTACTGTTGCTATGGTAATCGTCCCATCCCCGACAGCATAACCAAGCTCCGCTTTTCCTCCCGAAACCGACTTTAGTAAAAGCTCCAGTGCAAAGCTCAACCGAACCGGCGGCAAAGGCCCAATGCTTATCTGCTCGATATCAGCGTTCTCAGCCAAATCCTTCCACAGCACAGCTATCTGCAACGGCGGCTCAACCGAACTCCTCAATTCCTCTATCGCATCGCCAAAAGACATCTCAGGCCTCCAACCAAATAGTTCGACAATCTCGTCCAGTTGCTTGTAAACACCCATGGCTACCGCTGTGCCGGTCTCATCAGCAACTTCGCCCGCAATGATTGTTATCTCAACAGGATTGCTGACGGCCATAATAGCCCCGGCACCGCTATCTTGACTCCGAGACCCAACAAGGCCCACCCTGATAATGTGCTTGCCTGGAGAGAGATTCAGCTTGTTTTCACCCATCCAGATATTGTCAAGCGGGACTGGGATGCCTTCGACTTGGCCGCCTGGCTTAATCGGCGGCCCCAGGACCGGACCACCACCCCATTCGTACCACTGATTATCGAACTGAAGCTGGGAAATTCCGTGCTTGGTCTGTTGGCCAAACACCTCACTCTTACCGCCATTGTAAATATCCGCCTTCAAGCTAACCGGTTCACCTGCCTCGAACATTGCCTTGTCCGGCCGCAGCCGAACCTGAACTCCCTCCATCGCTTCTCCCCAGGGCCACTCGGAAATTGTCACCCAGATTGGCTGAGATTCGGCCTCGACCAAAGCACCCTCCGGGGTAATCCTTCCAACCTTCGCTATCACGCGATACCTGCCCGGCGAAAGTATCGGCCTACCGCCATACCAACGCCAGCAATCGCTGAAGTAGATCGTTTTGCTCTTGTTCTCGTTATTCTTCAGCGCCTTTGACACAAGGCCTGTACCATACCCTCCACCTTCCTTTGTGCAAAGGACGTGAGGCCCGCTCTCTTGGCTGACCATATCAAGAGTAACAATAGGAAAGTCGTCCTCCAGACCCGAATGGTATAGCTCCACCTCTCCCCCAGACCTGTTCTCAATGCTAACAACCAACTCCAGCTCATCAGCAGTCTTGACACTCGGCCCCGCACAAGCGACAGAAACCGAAAGCCCTTCAATCACCGGTTTCTTAACGCCGCCAACCACTTCCAGCACCAGCAGCGGACAGGTCATCACGTTCCGCAGAACCTGCCCCCTGAAGTATGCGCCCCCACCGCCAGGATTCTCACGATGTAAGAAACCCTCAACTTCGACTGGACCACTTTCAACAAGTGGGTACGGATACGCCGCCGTGATAATCATCTTTGCACCGGGCTCAAGCACGTAGTAGCCGATAGCGCTCCCGCTGCCTTCGTGACGTGGTTGCGCCTCTTCTCTTGTAGCCTCGCGAACCCCTTCTCCAAGACTAACCTCAAATCTCGGCGATGTACCCGCCGGAATCCCCGGTGCCGCCCGTGGATGACGAATAAGCCATGTCCCTTCTCGGCACTGCCAGAAAATCTCCTCACCCGAAACGTTCTCAATCTCCATACCTAACACGGCAGCAGCCCCAGCCCGAACTTCCTTTACCGCACCAGACCATCGACAGCGCAGGCCATCAACTGCCTCGCCCCAAACCGGCTCATCATATCCTACAACAGCTATGGGTTTGGCGTTAAAAGCTTTTTTTATCCGCCATAGAGCGGTAGTACCTATCTGATGCTTGATTGTCCCTGCATTTAGAGCGGCTTCTA
>CAZQYB010000150.1:0-5990 GCA_964597535.1 uncultured Pirellulales bacterium
GAGCGTGGCCAGGCCAACGCCCAGTGCCTTTGCGTCGGCCGGGATATGAGAACGCACAGCAAGGCGATAGCGCACGCACTTATTGAAGGGATGAACACCTCCGGCGCCAACGTCATTGATATAGGTGTGATTGACACGCCGCAGATGTATTTTGCAATCAATTATCTTGGCACCTGCGGCGGCGTGCAGGTTACGGCTTCGCACAACCCCGCTAAGTATAATGGCTTCAAAATATCGGGTATGCACGCCAGGCCCGTCGGTGTCGATACCGGTCTAAAAGAGATAAAGCATATCGCAACCGCTTTGATTCACACCAAGGGCAGAGTTACCGGCTCTGTGGAAAAATACGATTTGACCCCCGAATACAAAAACCATGTGCTTAAGTTTCTGAGTCTAAACATCAAGCCGATGAAGGTTGCTGTTGACGCCTCAAACGGAATGGCGGGGAAAATGGTGCCGGCGATTTTCAGCGATGTGCCGATAGAAATAGTCCCCATCAACTTCGAGCACACCGGTAAATTCAAACACGAGCCGAACCCGCTTATTGAAAAGAATCTGGCCCAGGTAAAAGCAGCGGTAAAGAAAAACAAGTGCGATTTCGGTCTTTGCTTTGATGGCGATGCTGACAGATTAATGATGGTTGATGAGAAAGGCACTACTATCAGTTGCGACTTGATGACCGCTTTGATGGCACCGTACTTTTTGAAAAATGAGCCGAAGTCAACCATTGTCTATGATTTGCGAAGCAGTTTAGTTGTTATCGAAGAGGTTATCAAAAACGGCGGCACGCCGCGCAGAGAACGCGTCGGACACGCATTTATGAAGAAAGCCATGCGCGACTCACACGCCGTATTCGGCGGAGAGGTTTCCGGCCACTTCTATTATCGCGACAATTTCTACACCGATTCGGGCCTGATTACGCTGGTGCACATATTAAACATCGTCAGCGAAGCCGACGTACCGTTAAGCAAGCTGGTTGAGCCGCTGCGCAGGTACTACAGCAGCGGCGAGGTGAACTTCAAGGTAGGTGATAAGCAGGCCAAAATGAATGAGCTTGCAGCAAAATACAGCGACGGCCAAATCGACCACCTCGACGGCGTTACTGTCCAGTATAAAAACTGGCGGTTTAATTGTCGTCCGAGCAATACCGAGCCCCTGTTGCGACTAAATGTCGAGGCAAAGAGCAAGGAACTCTTCGAGGAAAAATTCGCTGAAATCGAGAAACAGCTCGGCAAGCCGGTATGATAAGAAATTAAAAACTCAGGAGCGACCGGATTTGCTGCTTTCACAAAAGTAAGCAAGGGAACAATAATGGAAGTACAGACAAAAACATATCAAACGCCGAACGGCCTGGTCGAAGGCGTACAGGTAAAATGGGCCGGGTTCAATATTCTGTTGGTGACCGGCTCTAAGGGCTTTTTAGCTTGTCCCGTGATTGATGTCGATGCCTGCGAGGGTTACGGCGTCGCCGCGGCCATAGTCGAGAGCACACCCGACAATCCGATAGGCACATTGGAGCGTTTCCCCAATCGCAAGGTCACAAAGGCAAACGGAAAAGCCAAAGCCCTCGGTATAACCGAAGGTATGGACGTTACCGAGGCCTTCGCCATGATAGCGTAAAATTATTTAGTCCCGGCGCAAAAAGCTCAACAAGTATCACCGGTAACCTTTCTCCTGTTGTCTTCCTTTGCGTGCGAACGCACAGCAATTACGTAAAGAGCGATGGCTGGAATAAATGAAATTGCGCATAACAGACGAACTGTGTTTAGCGTTGTCAGATTGCTAAGAGGGTTCGCGTTGCTCGGCCAGAACGGACGAATATCACTCCAGCAGAAACTGTCAATGAGAATATGAAACCATATACCCAATAATCCCGACAAAATAATCTTGCGTAAACTGGTTTCGTACGGCAGGCCGAAAAAATTCATCAGCCGTTTCAAATAATTTCTCGCCGCGTATGCAATAAGTGCCCACACCAGCCCAATGATTGTCCCGAAAAGAAATGTATGACAGTACCCATGCAGCCGATAGTTCAAACCGAAAGCTAACACTATCCCCGGCTCAAGGTCGATAACAACATTGACAAGTACGAACACCGGTATGTCTATGTATTTCCTCAACGGCAGAGCAACACACACGCTCGGCCCAAAATGATAAGGCGTAAAAGGCATAGGCTATATTAAGGCCAACTGTTGCTCATACATCTTTGGGTGTTGGTCCCAGGTTTTCCCCCTGCAACGCTCACCTATCTTTCTCCTAAATAACCGCCCTTTGTCAAATAATTCTGCACGTAGTCTCTAATTGCATCTTCGAGTGGGGTTGTTTGTTTTTTGTAGCCGGCGTTTCGGAGTTTGGTAATGTCGGCTTCTGTGAAGTACTGGTATTGATTGCGGATTGAATCGGGCATTTCGATATATTCAATGTTCGGCTTTTTGTCCATCGCGGCGAAAACGGCTTTCACCAAATCGTTCCACGTGCGGGCCTTGCCGGCCCCGATGTTAAAAAGCCCGCTAAATTTCGGATTGTCCAGAAAGAACAAAGTCATTTCCACCGCATCTTTGACGTAAAGAAAATCTCTTTTTTGCTCACCGTCTTTGTATTTGCTCTTGTATGATTTGAACAGGCGAACCTTGCCGGCGGCGTTTATCTGCTCAAAGGCCTTTTTGACAAAGCTTCGCATATCGCCCTTGTGATATTCGTTCGGCCCGAAGACGTTGAAGTATTTGAGCCCCACAATCTTTTTCAGCAGCCCTGTCCGCCGTGCCCAGAGGTCAAACAGTTGTTTGGAGTAGCCGTACATATTCAAAGGCCTCAGGTTTTCGACCGTTTCCTCATCGTCACTAAAGCCGGCCGAGCCGTCACCGTAGGTAGCTGCGCTTGAAGCGTAAACAAAGCGGATATTGTCATCAGTCGCCCATTGGGCTAATAACTTGGTGTATTCGTAGTTGTTTTTTATAAGGTATGAGGCATTTGTTTCGGTGGTATCGCTGCACGCGCCTATATGCAGAACCGTTTCGACGCCGGAAGGAACATTACCCGCCAAAACCATTTCGAAAAAATCATCCTTCTCCACATAATCTGCGAAAGACAGATTCTGCAGATTTTTCCACTTTTGGTCGCAGGCCAGCTCGTCAACGACAAGAATGTCACTGAGCCCTCTGCTGTTCAATCCAGCGATTAGTGCCGAACCGATAAAGCCAGCCCCGCCGGTAACTACTATCATTTGTAAATCCTCTAATTAACTGCTGTTACTTGTTTTTTTTTGTGACAATGTTACTTAACCCAGCATTTCCCCGACTATTTGTGCGACTTTTTCCGATGCATTGCCTGTACCTAACGGCCCTGCCAATTGAATAAGTTCATCGTTGAGCTGCGCCAGCTTGTCCCTGTCATTCAAAAATTCTTCGATACTTTGCACAATCGGCTCGATGGAGCTAAAGTACGGCATAAACTCCGGCACCAGCTCTCTGCCCGCCAGGGCGTTGACCAGTGACAGATATTTTGCTTTTACGAGCCACCTCCCGACGAGGTGCCACAAGATTCTGCTGGATTGATACATTATAACCATCGGACATCCGACAGCCGCCACCTGCAAAGTGGCGCTGCCGCTGGCCACAATTGCAAAATCCGCTTCGCGGGCGGTGTCACTAACCGAACCAATCGTATATTCGCTTCCAAAGCCTTTTATTTGGGATGACTTAAGGATTTGTTCTCGCTTATCATCCACAGCGACGGTGACAAAGGTCGCTGCAGGATATTTCTCTTTTATGCGGAGCGCTATCTGCTGCATAGGGCGCCAGAGGGAAGCAATTTCGGCGGCGCGTGAGCCGGGCATAATGGCGAAACGTGCGTTTTTCGGCTCGAAATCAGCATATTGCCTTTTATATCCGCCGAAATCAGGCCCCAACCGGTCAAGTAAAGGATTGCCGACAAAGATTACATCGACACCTCTTTGGCTGAACCAGTCCTGCTCGAAAGGTAGTATGCAGCAGAGCTTATCGCAATATTTTTGCAGTTTGTGAATGCGCCAGCCGCCCCAGGCCCACAATTGGGGGGCGACGTAGAAGAGGGTTTTGATTTTGACTTTTTTGGCTGCTTTTGCGATGTGAAAGTTGAAAGAAGGGGAATCGCAAACAATGACCAAATCGACTTTGTTGGTTTTTAAGAAACGATTTATGCGTTTTATCAAGTTGTAATAGTGGGCGATATGGCTAAATGCCTTGTATATCATTGCAGCTCTGCCGATGGTGGTTTCGAGCAATTTGCATCCTGCCGAGGCCATTTTTGGGCCGCCCACGCCGACAAACTCAATGTCGTAACTACTTTGGCGTAAAGCGGTTATAAGCCCGGCACAGTGGGAGTCGGCACTGGGTTCGGCAGCACTGATAAAGACGCGATATGTTTTATCCGGTTCAGGCATAATTCGTTAAGTGCATTTATTAGCAACGCTTGAATACAATCCGCAGATATTATTAGAATTGTGGGGATTTGACAAGAGTTTGTCAGGCCGGGGGGCGGTTAATTTTGCATAAAATGCACAGTGGCTGTGTATAGTACCCTCGCTGCCGCTTGAAAAAGTGTCTTGTTTTCAAGAAACCACTACGAGGTGGTGGGCTAAATAATCGGCTGGTTTAAAAAGAAATTTTTTTGTTGACGAGAGGGCATTTGTTTTGGTATAAGTAGAATATTCAGGTCTGTAGATTTTATGTCTTGGACTCGTGCAATTTTTGCCGTTTATGGGCGAAAATTGAGTAAAAAGGTACAGACTTTGATGAGACCCTTGTGGCTCGGAAGTGGGAGTTTTGTGCCTCGGAGGTGAGTTTTTTTGGATTTTCTTACGCACCCGAGCTTGTTGTCTAAACTTGAGTGGGATGACAGGCGAGCCGTCAAAGATTGTCAGGGACAGGCGTCAAATATGTGGATGCCTGTTGAAAATAAGAAATGTTTTGGTGTTTGGCCAAAACAAAATAAAAGTCATAGTTTAATTTTTGAAAAGGAGGAACGTTATGTGTAAGAAACTGATGCTCTTAAGCTGTCTTGTGGCGTTGCTTGGTCTGAGCAACATTGCTTTTGCAGACTTTGAGATCTTTAAGGTGGATTTCAGCTGCCCGGAACAGCCGTTGACTAAAAAAGGAGGAAGCTGGCTCGACTTCGAATTTGACGGCGGCTGTGATGGAGAGGAGCATGATGGCCGATGGGGATTAATTGATGCCGGTGGTACCGATATCGATGTCTATGCCGGTCGTCCCAGCGGAAGATCAAACATAGTGTCTCGTGAAGGTGACCCTATTTCTAATACCAGCTTATATTTCGTTGAAGGTGGAGGGGAGCCCGGCTGCGGAGATGTGATGCTGGGGTTAAGGGACCTGGACCCGGACACCACCTACACCGTGTACACATACCACGCCTGGGAGGACGGCGATATAAACTCAGCAAACCCAGCAACCATTGTAGGTGCTGATAGCAACAACATCATCAATATACCAGGAGTGGTGGACACTACTGATGATGATATCCTTCTTGCGCACCCCAATGTGGGAGTGATACAGTTCACTACCGACCCAAACGGCGCCGAAGTGTATATCACATTTAATGGTTGCACCAGGTTCAATGCTTTCGAACTCTGGTCTGAGGCGGCACTGTCCAGGGCCACGAGCCCCAACCCGGGTAATGCCGAAACGGACGTTTGCCCGAATGACCTGCAGCTTTCCTGGACGCCGGGAGCTGAGGTACAAACCACGGCCGGCCACGATGTGTACCTCGACACCGATTACAACGATGTCAATGAAGGCACTCGTGCCAGTCATGGCGACGTATTATATTATTCGGAGGGCCAGGACAGCAACGAGTATCCTGAAGATGGCGAAGACCCTCTTCAGCTTGACCTCATGACCACTTACTATTGGAGGGTTGACCAAGTCAATGACACGGATATATGGACAGGCTCCATCTGGAGCTTTACGACCGAGGACGGAAACGCTCGTGACCCT
>CAZQYB010000151.1:0-5945 GCA_964597535.1 uncultured Pirellulales bacterium
AGCATTCGGCAGGTCAAGGTCAGCTACACCGCCGAGAAAGAAGCAGGTGAAGGCAGAGGCTATCAGCCTATGAAGCCAATAAAAGTTACCACTCAGGACGGGGTTGAGTTTCCCGTAGCTGTTCGCATAACCTACAAAATTGAAAGTGAAAATGCCCCTCGTATCGTTGCTTCGGTTGGCGATGATGCTATGGTCCTGACAAAGCTGGTAACTCCCGCCGTAAAATCGGTTTTCAGAAACAATGCCGAAAAGGTCAAAGCTCTGGATTATGTTCAGAACCGTTCAACACAGGAAAAGCAGAGCGCTGCAACGCTTAAAGAAAAATTGGCTGAATACGGAGTAACCGTTCTTGAAGTTCTTATCGATGATGTAGGTGACGAAAAAAGCATCGGGCTTGCCAGAATATTAAAAACCCAGAGTGACCGTGAGATAGCCCTTCAGGAACAGACAACGTTTGAGGAACAGCAGCGTGCAGCGGAAAAACAAAAGGCTCTGACAAAGACCACCCAGGAGGCGGAAGAGGAAAAACGGCTGGCAACTGCTATGTACAACGTTCAGATCGCCGAGCAGGATAAGCAGATAAAAATTATTGGCGCACAGGCTGAAGCTGAATTAATTAAGGTTACCGCTGAGGCCAAGGCTCTGGCTTATAAGAAGATTTCCGAGGTGATTGGCAAAAACAATGCCGCTCTTATCGAGATTATGAAACTGGTCGAGGCGGGGAAAATCAGGATTACGCCGGAAGTAATGGTCGGCGGGGCGGGTGCAGGTATGACCGATGCGCTGATGGGAACTGTTCTGAGGGGGATGCTCGACAAAGAGCCTGCTTCCGAGAAAAAATAAATGACATCGATATAGATGTTGAAAGCCCAAAAAGCCCTCACCTTATTTTCAGGCGAGGGCTTTTTTTGTATGCCCGGCCAAATGGTTCCAGACGGAATCCGGGGCGTGCTAAAAATTGTGACGGACCACGCGGACAGCAAACACCCTATCTGTATGGGCCTGCCAAATACTCAGCCGATGATGATGTCATCCAATGCTCGCTTTGGGACGTGGTGTATGTCTTCGGGGTCGCGCCAGTATTTGATGTCTCCGGAAGGCGCGACTGTCTCGATTACTACTTTTTCCCTGGGTTTACCGAGAGCGAGGACAAGAAGTATCTCGTAGCGGGGTGGTATATCGAGGGCCTTGCGGAGTTCCTCTCTCTGTATTGAACCGATAATGCAACCACCTAAGCCTTTCTCCGTCGCGCCCAGAAGGATGCTTTGAGCGGCTACGCCGTGGTCACAGCCAACGGAGTTCCTTATCTTGGTATCGATGAGGATGATGATATACGCAGAAGGTTTTTGGCCTTCGGATGGGCCGGGCCAGTCTTTGAGATAGCCGGCCCAGGCGAGGTGTGGAAAGATTAGGGTATTCTTTTCCGGCTCGCAGGAAAGGATGTATTTTAGTGGCTGCAAATTGGCTCCGGACGCGGATAGTCTTGCAAGGTCAACAAGTTCTTCCAGAGTGTGGTGGTCTATAGCAGTTTCCTGGACAAAACGTCGGCAGCTTCTATTCTTTATTACTAAGTCCCTTATCATTTTGTTTTCCTCGATATCAACGCAGGTACATTGTCGGGTTCCATAATAACATCTTGGCTCCTGCGAGGCGCCAAATGGTTGCGCGAACGCAACAAGCTGCAAAGATCGTGTTATTCAATGACTCATCTTACTGTTTGCTCCAGATGCGGGTGTTCAGGTTGAGGTAGTCAACGGTGCCGATGGCGAGCTGGAGGTCCTCGAAGTATTCCTGGACGAGTTCAAAGTCCAGGATTGTTCTAAATAATCTCGGCTCAAAAAGGTTTTTGGTATATGAGACGGCGACAAATACTCTTGAGCCGACGAAAGAGAGATAAATCGGTCTGTCGGTCTTTCTCTTGAAGTTGATGATCCTTTCCATCAAGCTTGTTGACAAGATGTATCTTGCCTGGATTTGGTCGCTGCCGTAAACGACGAAAAACTTTTCAAATTCGGGGTCTTCAAGCTTTATTAGCTGGCCTCGCAACACGTTCCATGACTGGAACATCTTTCCGAAACCGCCGAAGAGCTTCTCGGCGGTGTCAGGCAGGACTATTGTCTTGCAGGTGAAGTGCTTGTTAAAGTCAGCGATAAAAAACAGACCTTTGAATACGGTGCGGCGGCTTCTGTTCTTGCCGGAGCCGCTTTCGTATTCAGCGTGCAGCTCGGAAAACTCAATTTGCGTTGTGCCTACTTTTCCTGAGACATAATCATCGCCTTTGTACCGGTTGGGTTTTGTTTTGAAGATTTCAGAGGTCATAAAAGTTGACTTGGGGATATATCTGTGGGCAGTGTAGCGAAGGTCGTCGTCAATAAACCTTACTATTTTCTGTATGATTGTGCCTTTGAATTTCCTGACATAGCCTTTGCTCAAGAGACTTGCGATAAATACAAAGAGCACTGCACCTATTATAAGTGGGAACAAAATTCCGGGGAAAAACGGAACTCCACTTTGTGCCATTATGAAAAGTCCAATCGCCACGAGGATTGCTACGGCAGCGCCAACATAGGTGAGTTTTTGAACGATTGCCTTGCGTCCGGCCTCAAGGACATTAAGGTCAGCTAACAGTGTGGTGTTGTAAAACTGTCTTAAATCGTCCAGCGTTTTCATATTCATTCCGACTATGGGTCGGCGCTAAGCTGTGAAGGATTTTCCGGCGTCCACAACCTGGCGTTCCTTTTCGCTTATCTCGAAAAACCTTCTTCGTTTGTAATTCATCATAGAAGCAACCACACTGGTAGGAAACATTTCGACGGCATTATTATAATCGGTAACGGCTGCGTTGTAGGCCCGTCTGGCGGCGGATATCTGCTCTTCAAGCTCGGTCAGCGTTCTCTGCAGGTGCATAAAGTTGTCGCTTGCTTTGAGGTCAGGATAATTTTCAACCACAAGCATTATGCGGCTCAGTACCTTGGTTACTTTATTATCAAGTTCGACTTTTTCGTCATCGGAAGTGCGGTCTGAGATTGCCTTTGCCCGCATCTCGGTGACTTCTGCGAGCAAAGTCCTTTCATGCTGCATATACCCTTTGACGGTTGCGATAAGATTCGGGATTAAGTCGTATCGTTTCTTGAGCAAGGCATCGATAGTGCCAAATACGTTAAGCACCTGGTTTTTCTTCGCTATGAGACTATTGTAAATTAGAACAAGAATTAAGAGGACAACTACGAGAATAATAATCGCAATCAGCATATCTTAACCTCCTTGTGTGTCAGGTGTTATCAGGGAACATTTCAGTATTTGACCAGCGGCGAAACACTGTCGCAGACAGGGCCTTAAACAAGGTGAGTTTTTGCCTGTATTGTTGATAATCATTTGGCGCCTGCAAAGAATAAATGAGCTATCAATCCGGCAATGGGCGGGAAGAAGAACGTGCTTGCCAGGCGGATGAGTGTGAATTTCCAGCCCAATATACCAACTTCCATTGGCAGCCGGCTAACCGCCCAAAGCGACCACCCTGTAAGAAACGCAACCATAGTGCCCACACCGGCACCGGAGCGTAATAGTCCTGCAGCAACGGGCAGACTGACATAAGGACCTCCGGGCGCAAGAGCACCGGCCACAGTGCCAATGAGTATGCCTCGTATGCCGGATTCGGCCCCTATCCATTTGGATATTAGTTCCTGAGGCAGAAGAACCTGAACCATGCCGGCAACGATAAGCGCAAAAATCAGTAAAGGCAGGATTTGAACTGTCATATTCATAGCTGATTTGATACCGGTAAGATGTTGGCCTTGTCCTTTGTAGTATCCTATGACGAGGAAGATGGCTGCAAGCGCCCCCATTATTATTGTTGGGATGAGCATCGCTGAATTGCTCCTTTCTGAATTCATGCTTTAGTTTTTCTCCTAACTTAATTGCCTGACAAATGATAAGCGCATTATTGGAGGTATTTCTGGTTGTAGTCAAGAAATTTATTTTTTATCTGCGTTGGCAGATGGCCTTGGGTGCTATTTGGGCGAGCGGAGCGAACCGGAAAGCTGGTGGTATTTGAGCAACTCCGGCTCAGGGTACGGTAATTTTATATTGCGGAGATTTGCCACGGTAATCTTTGTGTGTCCCTGTTGTTGTGATGACTTCTTCAACAATCAAATTTTCTGTTCGCTTGCCTGTTTTTTCCAGGTCAAACGTGACTTGTACTACTTTTCTTTGTGCCTGTTTTTTGCCAAGTTGACCTCTCACCGTTTCTTTGGTAATTGCTATTTGCTCGTTCCGCGGATTCCACTTCATCGTACTTGTCAGGTAACTCCAGGAGTGAAATGCACACAACCGATAAATAGTCTCTTCAACAATGCCTGTCAGCTTATCCTTAGAAATATCGAATACCATCAGTTTCTCTTCATGAAACCCACTGCCTGTGCCATCATACCAGTTGGGAATGAACAGATACTTGCCGCTTGTCCCCGTCAGAAGATAAAATGAAGGCTGCCAGCTTCTAACATGATTCGATTTTGTACTACCAACCAGCCAATACCACGAATCAGCTTGTTTTTTGAAAAGTGCTTCAATATAGATTGGCCGGAACTTGATATGAACTAAAACCAGCTCCTGGTCAGAGGGCACAAAGTAGAACTGAACGTTCTTCTCTTGGGCGAAATCTTTGTCCTCAAGGCCCAAAAGGTTCCCGGCTCGCGCCACACTATCCAACAAGGGGATATCCCAGAAATCTACCTCCCCTGTCCGCACGGTGCGCTGCAAAAAGAAATACTTAAAGAAGGAATGAAGCGTGCGAACATCCCGGAACTTTAAGGAGGTGTCATCTACGTACACGTCCTGCCACCGGATTTGCCAATCATACCACTTCGGGTCGCATTTGGAGTAAGGCTTCAGCTTAGCGGCGAATCCTTCTCCTACCCGACGCTCTAATGCCGACTTGCAAGCACCCTGGGTAAGTATTCCGGCAAGCACAGGGGGGAAGAACAATATCAAAACTGTAGGAAAAGCTCTCCTAATAGCATGCACTCCTATTTGTTCGCATAACACATAATAAGCGCATTATCGCAGATGTTCGTGGCTGTAGTCAATGGATTTATTTTATCTCCCCGGCCAGATGGCTTCGGACGACGTCTTAGAGATTATTCGATGATACAGTTGATTAGGAAAGAAAAGACTGGGCCGGGTTGGATTCGAACCAACGTAGGCTTACGCCAACGGGTTTACAGCCCGTTCCCTTTAGCCACTCGGGCACCGACCCTGATATCTGACTGAATTTTACTCTCTGTCTGCCTGTGCTGCAAGAGAAATTCTTTGCTGCTCTAAGTACCGGCTGGTCGTGAAGCGCAGACGTGTCAGCGCAGAGGTATTCCGCTCGATAATACTTTCACAAAAGGTTTGAATTGCGTAATAACCGCCGCCGGTTACAATAGGAAAATGGTTAAAAGTAGCGTGTTTGAAAAATTTTTCATTTTGGTTGTGAGTTTTTGCAGAAGATGTGGCTGCGGAGCTCTCATTTGATAAGGAGGTTACAGGTATGACAAAAGCAAGTTTGACAATAGCCGCGATTTTGGCCTTGATAGGGTATCAACTATCTGGGGCGGCTGAGATGCCGACAAAAAAGGAATACACAAACTTTATTGGTATGAAGTTTGTGCGCATCGAGCCGGGTATTTTTGAGATGGGACAACTAAAGACGCCGCTACCGTCGGAAGTACTGCCGTCATTAGAGAGTGGATATGGCGGCGGGTATTTTGACCTGCTGGCAAACGGTGACTTCGACGAAAGGCCTGTTCACACCGTAGAAATCAGCAAGCCCTTCTACATGGGCAGCTTCGAGGTAACAAACTTTCAGTACGAACTGTTCGAGCGCGAGCACAAGCTGCTGCGCGGCAAGAACGGGTTTTCCAAGGGTGATGACGAAGCTGTAGTATTCGTCAACTGGTATCAGG
>CAZQYB010000152.1:0-5815 GCA_964597535.1 uncultured Pirellulales bacterium
TAACTTTCACACCTGTCACTGTTTTTACCAATTATAACTGACATTTCCCATTTACCCCATTAGACGTTCTTTCTCTAACGGGGTAAACCCACTTATCCATAATCAGTTATCTTACAAAATTCACTTTGAACTATCAAGCTTCTCTAGAACACGGATTTCCCTCAATTCACGCTCCTTTTCTCCTATTTCTTTCTCAGTCATTCGTTTTTCCTTTTTGAGTACCAATGCCGGGTTATTATCTTTATTTGTCTTTTGGCTTCTTGTCTTTGAAGGTGATAATAAGGCCACCTGTTATGACAATAACAACCAGCCACGGAATAAGCAATGTTCTGACACCCCTCCAGAGGATGTTCCAGTACTCGTATACACCAACGAGAGCAAACGCTCCTATCCCGCACCACATAGCAATAAGTTGTTTCGTGTTCATAGTTCTCTCTTTCAAAAAGCTCTGCTCTCCACCGCACCATTTTAACGATTGCTATTTTTTTATTAGTCTTTTGACGTATACTCTCCACACCAGTCATCACAAGCGGTGAAGGGAAAGCGATACTTCACAACTTGCCTCGGACTACTTTCAAAACTGCTGAAGAAAATTCTTGGTGAGTGTGCCCGACATTGGCCTGCATCTTTCTTTACGCCCTCAAATTTGAACTGAGTAACTTTTTTCCAATACCTACAGTTTTCACAGCTTTCATTCATAATCCAAATCTCCCTATCTGATTATTCTCACCGCACCATTTTAACGATTGCCGATTTACTTATTGTTTTTGACCGTCTTTTGGGTTTTCATCTTTTAACCTGATGAGTTTTTCCAGTTGGTTAAATCGTTCGTCTATTGTCTTACTCAGAAGTATATAGCATACTAAAATTACGATTATCGATAATGTACCAAGGGAAAGACCAAAAAGGTCCCATCGTTTCAATAGCCCTGAGAAAACAGACACAAATAACAAGAGCACAGTAAGTAAACGGATTGCGATAGGAGGGTCTTTTGCTTTATATGTCTTAGACATCTTTTTCATAATATACCTTTCAGAAAAGTTTTTACCGCACCATTCTACCGTTTGCCTGTCGCAATACAACTGAGATAATTTCGCTTGACCTTGCGGGCAATTTCGGTGTGATTTTGATAGAAAAGGGTTGTTTTGCAGGTATTTTTGAAAGTTTTATGCCTCAAATCTGGGCCAAACCTAATTATTTCTTGTCGCAGAAAAAACTTGCAAATATGATAATAAGCAATTATAATACCAAAAAAGCTGAAGGATGAAAGATATAGAGCAAAAAACTTTGGAATTCAAAGGATGTTAACGAAGCAGAAAAAAACGAAAATCATCAGCGATTTTGAGGTGCACGAGGGTGATACCGGTTCGCCTGAAGTGCAGATTGCATTGCTGACGAAAAGGATTAATGAGCTTACCGAACATCTCAAAATTCATCGCAAAGACCACGCCTCCAGGCGTGGTTTGCTGAAAATGGTCGGGACCAGGTCGGCGTTGCTCAAGTACGTAAGCAAAAAGGATGTGAAACGCTATCAGGAAGTTATAGCCCGGCTCGGCTTACGAAAATAAATCAATGGATTGTTTTCTATTGAGTATTCTTGAGGTCTTTTTAGTAATCATTTATAAGGAAAATGTATGTTTGATGTATCTAACGTAGAAAGACAAATTGGGGGCAGAACTTTATCAATCGAAACGGGCAGAATTGGAAGGCAGGCTGACGGGGCCGTCGTAGTTAAATACGGCGAGACCGTCGTTCTTGTTGCTGCCGTAACTGCCCCGCCCAGGTTTGAAGATATTGATTTTTTCCCGCTCAGTGTTGACTAGCGAGAGAAGCAAAGTGCAGCGGGTAAATTCCCGGGCGGTTTTATCAAACGCGAGGGAAGGCCGAGCACTAAGGAAACCCTGACGGCAAGGCAAATCGACAGGCCTATTCGCCCCTTGTTTCCGGAGGGTTACCTACAGGAAGTGCAAATCGCAGCGAACGTTTTAAGTTTTGACGGAGAAAATGACCCTGATGTTTTGGCGATGATAGGGGCCAGTGCGGCGCTTACCATAAGCAAAATTCCGTTTTTGGGGCCAACGGGCGCCTGTAGATTAGGCAGAATAGACGGTCAGTTTGTCGTTAACCCTACGCATAAAC
Organism: uncultured Pirellulales bacterium; assembly: GCA_964597535.1. GTDB lineage: Bacteria > Planctomycetota > Phycisphaerae > Sedimentisphaerales > Anaerobacaceae > CAZQYB01. The sequence continues at coordinate 2,140 of CAZQYB010000152.1, forward strand.
AACTGGAAACCGGCGACCTGAACCTGCTTCTTGGCGGACGGAAAGAAGCCCTGAATATGATTGAGGTCTGTGCCAGAGAGCTGCCGGAAGAGGTCATTGCCGATGCCGTTGCGACCGCACAAAAAGTGGTCGTCCAGGTTTGTGAAATGATTGAGGAGCTCCGAAAAAAGGTCGGTGTTGAAAAGGAAATCCCACTTGTAGAAGATGATGAACAACTCTATTCGAAAATCAATTCGCAGATAGCGGATAAGCTGGGCGAACTCAAGCAGGTACCGATAAAGCAGGAGCGGCAGAAGGCTAAACAGGAACTCTTCGAGCAGGTCATTAATGAATATTGTGCCGATGAGGACGAAGCGGAATCGGAGAGTGATACTGCTCCCAGGTATGACAAGGCAATGGTCAAGCGAATCATCCATAAGGTCGAGGGGCAGGCAGTCAGGAAATTGCTTTTAGAAGGCAAGCGGGCCGACGGAAGGGGCTATAATGACATTCGTCAAATTGATTGTGAAGTGGGTATTTTGCCCAGGACCCACGGCTCAGCGTTATTCACGCGTGGTGAAACGCAATCGCTGGTGAGTGTAACGCTGGGTACCATCAGGGATGCCCAGATTATAGATGGTCTGTTAGAGGAATACACTCAGAATTTTACCCTCCATTACAATTTCCCGCCTTTTTCTGTCGGCGAGGTGCGACCGATGCGAGGCCCGGGTCGAAGAGAAATTGGCCATGGTGCTCTTGCGGAACGGGCGCTGGAACGGGTGAGACCGCCGGTAGATGAGTTCGCATACACTGTCAGGGTCATCTCGGACATCACCGAGTCAAATGGTTCCAGTTCGATGGCTTCCGTTTGTGGGGGGTCGCTGGCTCTAATGGATGCGGGCGTTCCAATTACAAAAGCCGTTGCCGGCATATCAATCGGTATGATTAGCGACGAAACCGGCCGACACGAATTGCTGACTGATATCCTCGGTGAAGAAGACCATTTTGGCGAAATGGATTTTAAAGTCGCCGGTACCGTTGACGGCATTACCGCGATACAGCTCGATATAAAAGCTGAGGGGTTGGCCCATAGTATTATGGTCGAGGCCCTGGAGCGGGCAAAACCGGCTCGCCTGAAGATTTTAGAGATAATGGCCAAGGCCATCAGCGAGCCCAGGCCCGAATTAAGTAAATATGCACCGAAGCTGATAAGTATCGAAATCGACCCTGAGTTTATTGGCAAGGTAATCGGGCCGGGCGGCAAAATGATTAAGAGTATTCAGGAACAAACCGATACGAAAATCGAGGTCGAGGAGGATGGGACTATTTACATAAGTTGTTTCGGCGGCGATGGTCACTTAAAGGCTAGGGAGATTATCGAATCGATTACACAGCCGCCGCAAGTAGGCAGGGTTTATGAGCAGTCGAAGGTGGTCTCTGTTAAGGACTTTGGGGTGTTTGTTGAAATCACGCCGGGCGTTGAAGGTCTGTGCCATATTAGCGAGCTAAGCGATGGTTTCGTCAAGAATGTCGATGATGTCTGCAGGGTGGGTGACCTAATACCGGTAAAATTATTGGCGATTGACGACCAGGGCAGATTCAAACTTTCACGCAGGGCCGCTCTTGCTGAGATGGGTAAAAAAAAGGAATCCGATAATAGCAAATAGCGATATGGGCGAACCGACCAAAATGTTTGCGATATCGTAGTCTAATCTCCGGGACCAAAAGAGAGGGAGAAAATAAGTGTGGCGGCTTATAACGGGTTTTGTTCTTGTTTCATAGTTTCTCGTTTCGATTCTTCTGTTTTGTGTAAAAATTTTTTAGACCGAAAGCGGAGCGGAGCAATATGGCTTCTTTGGAGCAGGAAAAAATTCGGGGAAATAAAAGTGAGCATCTCAAACAGCTCGAAGAATTGAGTAAATTGACCGGCGCGCTTGCCCACGAGATTAAAAACCCTCTCTCTATTATCAAGATTAATTTGAAGCTTATCAGCGAAGATTTGAAGCGTTCCGATGTTGCTGAGTTGGGTAAAGATGCGGAAAAAACTAACCGGAGATTCGCAAGGGCACTGAGGAAAATAGCTGTGATTCAAAAGGAAACTGACAGACTTGAGCAGACTCTCAACGGTTTCCTTCGTTATATCGACAGAACGGAATTGCAGCCGGCAAGTGTTGATATCAACTGCCTTGTTGGCGATATGCTCGATTTTTATTCGCCGCAGGCCCACAGCCGCTCAATTACCATCAGGCAGGGCTTGTATAATAAACCGCTTGTTTGTAAAGTGGATGCGGATATGTTAAAACAAGTGATATTGAATCTGTTTATCAACGCCCAGCAGGCTATGAGTAACGGCGGAGAGTTGATAATAAGAACAAACCGGCAAAAAAAGGATGCCGTTATCCAAATCAGCGATACCGGCAGTGGTATTGCCGCGGACAAATTGCCTAAGATTTTTGATGTTTATTATTCATCTCGGCCGCAGGGAAGCGGGCTGGGTTTGCCGACCGTAAAGAAGATTATCGAGGCGCATAATGGTACGGTAACCGTTGACAGTGAGTTGGGCACGGGGACATCGTTTACCATAAAATTACCACTCCAGGATGAATGAGGCGTCGATTTGGAAAAGAAAGGCATTGTGGTTTTAGTTGTTGATGATGAGCGTGACCACGCTGACGGGATTGCCGAAGCGCTTGAGAAATCGGGCGCAAAGGTAATCGCTGTTTACAGCGGCAAAGACGCTCTGGAGATTGTGCACAACCAAAAGGTCGATGTTATTGTTACCGATTTGAAACTGGGCGGTGAGATTGACGGCCTGGCGGTACTCGAAGAAGTAAAGAAGCGAAACGGCGAGACGGAAGTTATTTTAATAACCGCATACGCCACCATTGATACGTGTAAAGAGGCCATAAGGCGCGGGGCCTACGATTATCTCGTCAAGCCGATTGATATTGACCAGCTTCGTACGCTTGTAGCCCAGGCCGGCGGGCGGGCTTTGAGGGCGGTTCGGAGGGCGCGACGAAGCCCAAAAACAGGCAAAGAAGAGTTCGAGTTCGGGGGTATAAGGGGCCAAAATCCCACAATTCAGGGTATATTTGAAGTTTTACGGCGCGTGGCGCCGGCTAATATATCCGTCTTAATTGAAGGCAAATCGGGAACGGGTAAGGAACTCCTGGCGAGGGCGATTCACAACAATTCGCCGCGTGCCGACAAGCCGTTCAGGCCGATAAATTGTGCCGGCCTGACCGAGACCCTGCTGGAGAGTGAATTGTTCGGCCACGTCAAAGGCGCCTTCACCGGCGCTGCCGGTGACAGAAAAGGCCTCTTCGAGATAGCCGACAAAGGGACACTGTTTCTGGATGAAATCGGTGATATGCCGCTGAATATGCAGGCGAAGCTGCTGCGTGTTCTCGAAGACGGTATTGTTACACCGGTTGGCTCTCATAAGCCAATCGTTGTCGATGTGCGGGTAATTAGTGCAACCAACCATGATTTGACAAAGCTCGTAGAGGAGAAGAGATTCCGGCAGGATTTATACTTTAGAATCAAGGGAGTGAGCATTTCACTGCCGGCCCTGCGTGACAGGCCGGAAGACATACCGTTATTGGCCGAGTTCTTTCTCACAGAAGCCGCTGCCGAGACCGGCTCCGAAGTTACCGGCATAACAGAAGCTGCTATGACGGCCCTGTTAAACTATGGT
>CAZQYB010000153.1:0-5769 GCA_964597535.1 uncultured Pirellulales bacterium
CCTGGTGCCTCAAACAGATCGGCCTCGACCCAAACTTTATCGTCGGCGCCGAGATTACCCAATTGAACCCATCTTCAGGTGTCGGAGAAGGCAAATACTTCATCGCCGAGGCCTGCGAATACGACCGAAGCTTCCTCAATTTAAATCCCAGAATTGCGTGTATACTAAACATCGAAGCCGACCACCTCGACTATTACAGCGATATCGATGAAATAATCGACGCCTTTGTCGGGTTTGCTGAAAACACACAACCGGGCGGCATACTCATCGCCAACGCAACCGACCCGAACGTTGCAAAGCTGATAAAAAGATTACCCAATGGATTGCCCTGCCGGACCTTCGGCCTCGATAAAAACTGTGGTTTCTCCGCCCGAAACCTGCGGCTAATCGAAGGCCTCTATTTATTCGACGTTTACAATAACAATCAATTACTCGGCACTGCCAAAATCTCTCTGCCCGGCGCACACAACGTTCTGAATGCCTTGGCCGTTATTGCCGCAGCCGCCGCTGCCGACATAGACCCTCAACGGATTCTGCCTCTTCTGAGCGATTTTACCGGCATCGACCGAAGACTTATGCTAAAAGCTCACATCGACCAGATCACCGTCCTCGATGACTATGCACACCACCCAACCGAAATCCGGGCCTCTCTAAGAGCCATTCGACAAAAATACCAGCCAAAGCGGCTCTGGTGTGTTTTCCAGCCCCATCAGTACAGCAGAACAAGATTTTTACTTGATGATTTCGCGGAAAGCTTTAAGCTTGCCGATGTAACTATTGTCCCGGAGATTTATTTCGTCCGGGACTCGCAGTCAGCGAAAAAAGAGGTTAATTCACAGATACTCGTTGAAAGAATACGAGCCAAAGGAACAGAGGCGGTATTTATCGACGGCTTTAGCCGAATCTGTGATTATCTAAAGAGCCAAGTAAGAGCCGGCGATGTGGTAGTTACTATGGGTGCAGGTGATATCTGGAAGGTAGCAGATGAATATCTTCAGTAGTTTAGATGAAATAGTTGAAAGCAATTATCCGTTGGCAAAGTGCACGTGGTACGGTCTGGGGGGACCGGCTGATTATTTTATCAGGCCGAAGACCGTTGAGCAGCTAAAAGAAGCTGTCCAGCGGTGTAATGAGAATGATGTCCGGATTTATGTGATGGGCTTCGGCTCCAATCTGCTAATCAACGACGAAGGTCTGCGTGCGGCAGTGATAAAGCTTGAGGATGGCCGATTCGCACAGACGCAATTCGACGGCGAGGAAATCACCGCCTGGGCGGGTGCGGAATTGAGCAAGTTGGTTTTGACCTGTGTACAAAAGGGACTTTCAGGCATTGAAGCTCTAACAGGCATACCCGGCTCGATAGGCGGAGCGGTAAAAATGAACGCAGGCGGTAACTTCGGGGACATCGGGGCCGCAGTAGATGCTGTCACGCTGATGGATAATGACGGCAACGTCTTTGAAAAGAGTAAGCCGGAGTTGATGTTCGATTACCGGCGCACAAACATTACCGCTAAATTCATTCTGAATGCTGTGCTAAAACTTAACACCGCCGACCCTGAACAAATAGTGCGAACGGTAAAGGAAATCTGGATTTACAAAAAGAACAGCCAGCCGTTGAATACAAAAAATTCCGGCTGCATATTCAAGAACCCGAGAGGCGTCTCCGCCGGCGCCCTGGTCGATAGAGCCGGGCTAAAAGGTCTTCAAATCGGCGGAGCTGTGGTCAGCGAGAAACACGCAAACTTCATAATCGCTCAAAAAGGATGCAAAAGCCGCGACGTCGTAAGACTAATAAACGCAGCAAAACAAAGAGTCAAAGAGAATTTCGGCATTGAGCTGGAACTCGAAATCGAAATCTGGAATTAGCGATGGCTGTTGAATCTTCAGCAAACTCTCAATCATCCATAATCAATCGTCAATTGAAAGTGGCTGTCCTTATGGGCGGCACCGGCGAAGAGCGCGACATCAGTTTACAAAGCGGCCAATGCGTTGAGCAGGCGTTAAAAGAAGCCGGCTTGAACGTGGTAGCTGCCGACATTCAGCCGGACAATATGGATATACTTGAAGACAACGCCATTGATGTATTCTTTATTGCGATGCACGGTAAATTCGGCGAAGACGGTCAACTCCAGCAGATACTCGAAGACAAATCCCTTGTTTACACCGGCAGCGGGCCGAAAGCAAGCAGGTTGGCTTTTGACAAATTAGCCGGCAAAAAGTGCTTTACCAAAGCAGGTATTATAACACCCAAGGCGATTAAATTCGATATCCAAACAAAGCCAAAAGAACTTGAGAAACAACTTCTGCAGCTAAGCGGGAAGTTTGTGGTCAAGCCCGTCAAGCAGGGAAGCACTATTGGCGTTACTATTGTCGATGACTCAGAATCGGTATTAGACGCCGCCCGGCAGTGTCTAAGTGAATTCGGCGATTGTATGATTGAAGAATACATCCCGGGAAGAGAAATAACTGTCGGCATACTGGAAAATCGGGCGCTGCCGATTATTGAGATTAAAAGTAAAACCGGCTTTTATGATTATCAGGCAAAATACAGCGACGAGGGTACAGAGTTCCTCTTCGACACAATTGACGACCGGGCGCTGAGGGCAAAAATAAAGGCGGCGGCACTTGACTGTTTCAATGTGTTAGGGCTTAGGCACTTTGCGAGAGTTGATTTTATTTTAAGCGACGAGTGGGATGCCTATGCCCTGGAAGTTAATAGTATCCCGGGCTTCACAAGACATTCACTTTTACCCAGAGCGGCGGCCAAAACGGGACTTTCAATGGGTGAGATGTGCATAAAAATTGTTGAGGCGGCATTAGCAGGTAAAATAAGAACTGGTATTCCGTTAGTTTAACCCAATACGATTTAGTCAATGCTCGATACGAGATAGGCCGTGACCAGAAAAAAACGAAAAAAAAGCAGAACGAAAAGAATATCATTTAAGCCCCGCAGCTCAAGAAAAAAGAAAAAGCGCAAGATAGCTTACAGGTCGAGTTTGACGGCTATTTTGAAGGTATCAGCGGTAGTTTGTGTTCTCGCTGCCGTAGGAATCGGGTTCGTATTTCTGGGCAAATACGTAAAAAAAACCGTCCCTGCTTCGCAGCAAACACTAACACCGAAACTGGTAAATCCGCCCACCTGGGTTAATGAACGGTTGAAAGAAAAAGTTTACTCTGCGGCCGGGACCGGCGGTGAAGGTCTGAAACGTGACGAGGACACCGCGCGTTCAATTCAAGAAAAGCTTTCTCGTGAGCTGGCCTGGCTGGACAAAGTAAAAGTCCAGGTTACTAACGAGCAGTTGCTCATCGAGGCGCGATGGAGAAAACCTCTCGCATTGATTAAGTGGGGTCTGCACAAATTTTACGTGGATGCTGATAGAGTCGTGCTCGATTACCTGGCGATGCCTGATTTGCCGATAGTAAAGATAACAGGGCTGTCGATTGTGCCGAAGCTGCCGCCGCCGGGCGAGGTCTGGCAAAAAGACGATTTGGCTGCAGCAACAGCTATATTAGCCCGGCTCGACCGAAGGGACAAACTTCTCACGCAGGCCAGAGGTCTGCTCTACGAAATAAACCGCATCGATGTGAGCAATTTCAATGGCATAGAGAACAGTCGAGCTCCACATATTGTCCTATACGCAAAGGACAATACCGAAATTGTCTGGGGAGCTGAACTTACCAAATGGCAGCAGCATCTGGAATCCACCGACGAACAAAAAATCGCAAAACTTTACGGCTATTACAAGGAACACGGCACGCTGCTCGACGACGTAAAATATATCAATCTATGCGACCCGCGGGACGACATCCCCCTGCCGATTGATAAGTATTAAGTGCCTGCAAAAGTGTTCAACGTATCGGGCAAGTTACTATAGCGATACCGGATTTGCAACCCTTCGCAGATTGATTTAAATTTCTTCAGAGCTGATTCGCTCAATCCGCTTTGAAAGTCCTTGTTGCCCCTGCAGCAGAAGATTCTGCAGCCGGCGAAACGATATTCGTAAATTGTGCATTTGCCGTCCACATTGTAGGGACATCGGCTGGTCGTCATTGGTTTAATATTTTCGGCGCCTATTCTTTCAGCCAAATACATCAATTCCGGCGTGGTTACAAACAAGCGGTGCTCGAACTGAGCGAAATCGCAGCATTTTCCGCAGACCTCACAGGTACCGGCCAAATCTCCGGATTCGCGGATTTGCAAATCCAGCCGGTCGTAAATCTCAGCTACTCTTTCTGTGAGCTGATTGTTTGCTCCGCGTTCAGCCATCATTGCTTTTCTTTTCTGATTTTTTCTATTTCCTCGAAGCTGTAATGCCTTCCCCGATTTATGCCGGGACATTTTTGTGCTGCTTTGTTCCAGCTATTGGCGCTCGCCAAATTTTCAGACCAGAACGGCCAGACTCTGCACTGGCTCGGCCGAACAGGGTAAATGATGCATCTTTTTTCGTCGTTAATTCTTTGCAGGAATATACAGTCTTTGGTGCCGGCCTGTTCGATAATCGTTGTGCGTCGTCCGACCCCCTTGAGATACTTTTGCCGTAACCGCTCAACCGATATTTTCAGGAATTCCGCGATAACTTTAATTTCCGGCTTAGTCACCCAGATATAACCTTCACCCGGCCCGGAGCAGCACGCCCCGCACCCTATACACTCAAAGTTCAGACCGCCAACGTACCAGGGAGTTTTGTTTTTCTTCTCAGACACAAATTAACCCAATCGCTGGAAGTAAAATTTAAAAACAATGGTAAGAGCTAAACAAAACAAATATACAGCTGATAGAATTGTCAATAATACTATAGCCCTTTTACCCACAGATTTGCCTTTAACCTTACGATAGCGAGTAACAAGAATCCAAAGGCAAAGTATCCAAGCGGCACCACCTATAAATACAAAAACAGCTTCCTTTTGGCTGCCAGGCTCCACTGGCATAAATAGAGATGCATATATACCTGTAAATAAATAGCAAGCGAATATCGGCCAGAAATATATCCTGAAACCGTCGCTCTTGATTATACGCTTAAACATTATTTCGTACCTTTTTAAGGCTGGATTCTATCACCACTTCAAAACTGCGCCGCTGTCAGCACTGGTTGCCATTGAGGCGTATTTTGCCAGGTAGCCCTCTTTTATGCGCGGCTCAGGCGCCTTCCAGGCCTTTTTGCGTTCAGCCAATTCTTTGTCAGAAAGCTTCACATTTATCTTATTGTTTGGGATGTCAATTTCAATTATGTCACCATTTCTTAATAAGCCGATGGGGCCGGCTACTGCCGCTTCGGGACTGACGTGGCCAATGCAGGCGCCGCGTGTGCCGCCGCTAAATCGCCCATCGGTAATCAGCGCAACGGATTCGCCCAATCCGGCCCCCATAATATAGCTTGTCGGACTTAACATCTCCTGCATACCCGGCCCACCCTTCGGGCCTTCGTAACGAATCACAACGACATCACCCTCTCTTACCTTGCCGGCCAGAATGCCGTCGCAGGCCTCTTCCTGGCTCTCGAAAATAATCGCTGGGCCGGTGTGAGTCAGCATCGCATCCGCCACACCTGCTTTTTTGACTACGCTGCCGTTCGGGGCAAGGTTGCCTTTGAGAATAGCCAATCCGCCGGTCTTCGAGTACGCCTTATCGAGCGAGTGGATGACCTCAGGATTTTTGATTTCGGCATCGGAGATATTTTCGCCGAGCGTTTTTCCGGTTACCGTCAGACAATCAGTATTCAATAATCCAGAAACGCTGCTGATTCCTTTTAGTATCGCTCTTCTACAGCC
>CAZQYB010000154.1:0-5703 GCA_964597535.1 uncultured Pirellulales bacterium
TAACACATGGGCTTTTGGTGCCCATATTCCAGGTTCGAGTCCTGGCCGGGTAGCTATTGATTGTTTGAAGAAAACCTATGAGAAGATGGCGGTGCATATAAGTGAAGGGCAGGCATTTCGCAGGAAGGAAAGGACGCATTTTTGCGGAAAGGCAGAAGATGATGTTTCTTAATGACAATCTCAAGATTTTTTCGGGCAGCAGTAATGTGCCATTGGCGAGTGCGGTTTGCAAGTACTTAGGGATTCCGCCTGGGGGCGCGAGGATTGACAGGTTTCCAGACGGCGAGAAGGTCATCAGGGTAGAGGATGATGTTCGCGGCAGAGACTGCTTTGTTATTCAATCGACGTGCGCTCCTGTTGATGAGTATCTGGTAGAGCTTTTGATTTATCTGGATTGTTTGCGTCGGGCAAGCGCCAAGCGTATTACCGCAGTTATTCCTTACTTCGGCTACGCCCGGCAGGACAGGAAAGCCGAAGGACGAGTTCCCATTACAGCGAAACTGGTAGCCAATCTTATTACCACTGCCGGGGCTGACAGGGTTTTGGCGATAGACCTGCATGCACATCAGCTCCAGGGATTTTTCGATATACCGGTTGACCATTTAACAGGCGAGTTGGTATTGAGCAAGTATTTTCGAGACAGGAAGATTGGCAATTTGACGGTAGTTTCGCCGGATGTGGGCAATATAAAGATTGCATCCAGGTATGCATCTCACTTAGGCGGGGAGTTGGCGATAGTGCACAAAAGGCGACTGACCGGCGGCGAAGTAGAGGCTCATGAGATAATCGGGGAGGTGGAAGGGAGAAATGTTTTGATGTGCGATGATATTATCGCTACGGCAGGGACGGTGTGCAGTGCCGTCAGGTTGGTTAAAGAGCGAGGAGCCGGGAAAATATATGTTGGCGCTACACACGGGGTTTTTGCAGAGCGGGCGTTAGAGCGGTTGGGAGAAGTACCGATTGATGAGGTTGTAGTTACCGATACCATACCACAGGACGAGAAATTGAAGAAACAAGAATTTGCCCGTATCAAGGTTTTGACCGTCTCGGCTATGTTAGGTGAGACGATAAAGAGGATTCATAGAGACGAATCGGTTAGTAGCTTGTTCAACGAGTCTTAGCGTACAGCGGCGAGGGTATAGTTTTTGGGCGTTGACTATGCGACGGCGGGTGACGGCTACGATAGATTGATGTGAGGAAATTATGGAAGAATCATTGCTTTTGAAAGCGGAAGTCAGGAAGCAGACCGGTTCGAGGGATGCGGCGAAAGTGCGCAGGCAGGGACGCATACCTGCTATCATATACGGCCATAAGAAAGAGACGGCAGCAGTTTCGCTGGATGAGCATAATCTGGTCGAAGAGCTGCACCACGGGCGTCGGCTGATGAGTGTGCAGATAGGTAAAAAACGAGAAAAGGTGATTGTTAAAGAGCTGCAATATGACTATTTGGGCAAGAATATCATTCATGTTGACCTGATGAGAGTTGACGTGACCGAGATGCTTAAGGTAACGGTTCCGGTCGAGCTTAAAGGTACAGCTAAAGGCGCTCAGGAGGGCGGCATCATTGAAGGGCATACGAACCATTTGGAAGTTGAGTGCAGAGTAACCGATATTCCGGAGGTTATTGTTGTTTCGGTGAAAGAGATGGATGTTGGTGATGTTCTGCATGCCGGCGATGTTGAGCTTCCGGAGGGCGTGAAGCTGGTAAGCGCCCCATCGATTCTGCTGGCAGCCTGCAGTTTGGTTGCTGCTGCCAAGAGCACCGAAGAGCTTGAAGAGGAAGTGCCTGCTGCGCCTGAAGTTATTGGCGAGGCAGAGGAAGGCGAAGCCTCTTCGGAAGAGGAGCCGGAGAAGGGAAAGAGTTAAAATGAAAACGGATATCCGTCGCAAGCGTACCTCTAACGAGGGAGATGTAAAGCCATAGTGTAAATTGATAAGTTTTAAATTTTTGATTATAGTTTTTCTTTTTTCGCTTTTGCTTTATTAGAAATGCTATGGGCGAGATTAAAATGGTTGTCGGGCTGGGGAATCCGGGCAGTGAGTATGCTGATACGCGACACAATATTGGTTTTCGCGTAATAGATTTGTTGGCTAAGGTATTGGGGATAAATGTAAGAAGGAAGAAATTCGGCGCTATTTTTGGTCTGGGCGAATTTGGAGATAAAAAGTTAATATTGCTAAAGCCGTGGCGGTTTATGAACTGCAGCGGGGAGCCGATAGCGGCGGCGGCAGGTTTTTACAAGCTTATCGCCAGCGATTTACTTGTGATAACCGACGATATGGCTCTTGAGCCGGGGATGATTCGGATTAGAGCAAAGGGTTCCTCTGGCGGGCATAAGGGTTTGGTGGATGTTATAGAGAAGCTCGGAACGGAGAGTATAGGGCGTTTGCGAGTCGGCATCGGCCAAAGCGGCGAAGAAGATGCTGTAGATTTTGTTCTGGGTAACCCAACGGAGGCGGAGAGGCCGCTGCTGGACGAGGCGATAGAGAAGGCGAGAGAGGCGGTGTTTTGTTGGCTTAGATATGGTATCGAGGCGGCAATGAATGAGTTTAATAAAACGTAGAGCAAAGGATTAAAAACCAAAATTCGGGACTTAAAATTAAATAAGTTTAGAAGTTTAATTTAGCAGGAGGTGTTTGGCTTGGAAACTATTGCTAAGAAGTTATACGAGGGGATGTTTCTCGTTGATTCGGCTGAAGCGGCAGCGGATTGGGACAAAGTTGAAACGAGTATCAAAAACATATTGGGAAGGGCTGAGGTTGAGATTGTCTCGGCAAAAAAATGGGATGAGCGTAAGCTTGCGTACGAAATTGGCGGGAAAAGCAGAGGGACATATATCCTTTGCTATTTCAGAGCCGACGGCGAGAGGATAAGGGACATTGAAAGAGATGTTCAGCTCTCGGAGCTAATAATGCGAGTTTTGATTTTGAGTGCTGAGCATATAACGCAGGAAGGTGTTGAGAAAGAGACTCCTGCTATGTTGGTTGAGAGGCAGAAAAGAGAAGCTGCGGAAGCTGCTGTGAAGGTGGCTGGGCCGGAGCAGGCAAGCGCCGAGCAGGCAAGTGCCGAGCAGGCAAGCGCCGAACAGGCAAGCGTCGAGCAGGCAAGCGTCGAACAGGCCTCGGCGATGACGGATACAGCGTTGGAGGTTTCTGAAGAGGGGGCCGAGGAATCAGCGGCGTCGCAAAGTGATAGCGAAAGCGATAAGACAGACGTGGAGGCGGAGGCGAGAGAATCAGAAGAGCCGCAAGCCGATGAGATGAAAGCCGGTTCCGAATCCGCAGATGAACAGGATGCGGAAAAGAACGAGGAGAAGTGATAATTGATTGTTGAGATTTGGCATTGCCTTTTGGAGACAGGGACGTGGATTGGTAATTTTTTGCAAGGGGAGTTTTGATATGGGCAATTATAATAAAGTATTGCTGATGGGCAATCTGACTCGCGACCCGCAGTTGTCGTATCTTCCCAGTCAAACGGCTGTGGTTGATTTCGGTCTGGCGATTAACCGCAGGTGGACGGGGCAGGACGGGCAGCAGAGAGAGGAGACGTGTTTTGTGGACTGTCGGGCGTTTGGTCGGCAGGCGGAGAATATAAATAAATATATGAGCAAAGGCAGGCCGTTGTTCGTGGAAGGCAGACTGACTTTCAACAGCTGGACAGCTCAGGACGGTACGAAGCGCAGCAGATTGAGGGTTACAGTGGAACGCTTTCAGTTTGTTGGCGGCCCGGCGGATAGTGGTCGGGCGGATAGCGGCCCAGCCGAGCAGGACGCAGGCGAAGCTGCTCCTCCAGTAAAGCAGGAAACGGGCGCAGATGATATACCGTTTTAATCTCGTGTCACATTATTCGTGATGGTACCGCGCAAAAATAAGACGCAATATGATGTATGAGATAAAGGATGAAAGCAATAAAAAGAAGAGAGAGTAACAAGAGAAGAGATGTCTTGTCTCGGGCCGCCAGAATTGGTGAGCACACACAATGTCGTTTTTGCAGAAGAGGTGAAAAATACGTTGATTATAAAGATGTCGATACTCTGCAGAAGCTTTTAACCAATCGCGGCAAGATATACTCACGCAAGCGCAGCGGCAATTGCGCCAGTTGCCAACGAAAGGTGAAAAAGGCGATTAAACGCGCGCGGTATATGGCACTGTTGCCGTTTACTACGTAAAGAGCACAAGGGCAAAAGTCCGGTTCACTTTTTTGGAGAAAGTTTTATGAATCCGGTTAGGCATTGCGGGTGTAAGCGGCGTTAGAAACAAGGTAAGACTTCTAACGTGGTAAGCAAAAAGGCGTGTCTAACGTGGCAAGAGGGTAATGCGATAAAGGGGTCTAACACGATGAAAGTTTTGCTTTGTCAGGATGTTAAGCGACTCGGCTGGCTCGGAGATGTTGTGGAGGTGAGCACGGGGTACGCGAGAAATTATTTGCTGCCGCAGGGGCTGGCAAAGGTTGCTACCGAGGCGAATATAGGGTCTCTGACTAAAGAGAAAGCCAAGCGAGTAGAGGCGAGGAAAAGTGAGAGGTGTCGCCTCGAAGAGGCGGCGTCTTCGGCGGAAGGGGCGGAGGCCGTTGTCGCTGCGAAGGCAAACGAGCAGGGAGTTTTGTTCGGTTCGGTTGGCGCCGGTGATATAGCAGGTAATCTACGTGAGCAGGGTTTTGAAGTGGCTGACGAGTTTGTGCAATTGGCTGAGAATATCAAGCAGGTGGGGACACACAGCGTCAGCTTGAAATTTGCCGATGATTTGAGTGCTACCGTCAGCGTTGTTGTTGTCCCTGAAGGCGAGGATATTACGTCCCTAAAGGGACCTGAGCAGGAGGATGAAAGTGAATCAACTAACCAGGGGAGTTAAAGAGAGGAGGGCCGGTACGGTCGAAGGGGCCGGTAGCGGTGCGGCGGGATTGGCTGGTCGCAGTATGCCGGAGTCATTGGCGGCTGAGGCGGCGGTGTTGGGTTCGATGATAGTTGACCCGGAGTGCATCAATGAGGTGGTCGAGCAATTAGAGGCGGCTGCATTTTATCGTCTGGAGCATCAGATGATATTCGATGCTTTGATTGCACTTTATGAGAAGAACAAAGGCGAGGGTCTGGATGCGGTGCTGCTTCGTGACGAGCTTGAGAAGCGCAAGCAACTCGAGCGGGTCGGCGGCGTGGATTATATCGCGAAGGTTATGGACTCGGTGCCGTCTTCGGCAAACGTGATGTATTACGCCAAGATTGTCAAGGACAAGATGCTTCTTCGCGAGATTATTGACGCTGCCAGTGCGATTTTGAACGCTGCGTACGATCAGAACGGCGAGACTAACGAGACGCTTGATGAGGCCGAGCGCAGGATATTTGCCGTTACGGACAGGAATATAAGCAGTACTGCGGCTGCCATAAAGGATTTGGTGACGCGGGCTTATGAGCTTATAGAGAAGCGTGAGGGCAGCCATGTTACTGGTTTGGCGACCGGCTATTATGCGCTTGATGATTTGACGTGCGGTCTGCAGGACGGTGAAATGATAATTATTGCGGGCCGGCCGAGTATGGGCAAGACCTCGCTGGCACTGAATATCGCCCAGTATATCGGCCTGGTGGAGAAGTTTCCGGTTGCTGTGTTTTCGTTAGAGATGGGCAGGCAGCAGTTGGCGGAGCGATTTTTGTGCAGTCGCAGCGAAATCGATAGCCAAAAGATAAGAAGGGGGATGCTCAACACCGAGCA
>CAZQYB010000155.1:0-5700 GCA_964597535.1 uncultured Pirellulales bacterium
ATGCAATCGACAAGGCAAAAGCTGCAAATATGCCGAAAGATACGATTGAAAAGGCAATCAAAAAAGGGACCGGTGAGGTCGAGGGTGTTAGTTTTGAAGAAGTGCTTTACGAGGGCTATGGGCCAAGCGGAGTGGCCATAATGGTTGAGGCGCTGACGGACAACCGCAATCGGACCACGCCGGAGATTAAGAGAATATTTGAAAAACACGGCGGCTCGCTGGGGACAGGCGGATGTGTCAACTGGATGTTCAGCCAAAAGGGACTTATCACAGTTAATACTGCCAACGCCGCCGAAGAGCAGCTTTTGGAAATTGCTCTGACGGCCGGTGCCGATGATATGCAAACTGTCGGGGATACGTTCGAGATAACCTGTGAGCCGAGCGCTTATGAAGAGCTGAAAAAGAGTCTGCAGGAGAAAGAAATACCTACTGAGGTGGCTGAGATATCAATGGTGCCGCAGAATACTGTGCCGGTCAGTGAAGAGGGAACGGCCAAGAAAATAATTTCCTTAATGGAGGCGTTTGAAGACCACGACGATGTGCAGAACACATACGCCAACTTTGACATACCTGATGAGATAATGGCTCATATCTCGTAGCGTGGTTCGTGATTTTGTTATGGGGCTGGTTATTTTGAGAGCTGTTTTATTTTCTGTTCTGCGAATTGGTATCTTTCTTTGCCGAGTCGGCTGAGAACTTCTTCTTCAGGGTACATTTGTCGGAACTGACGACGGAAGCCACGTTCGATTTCTATTGCTTTTTTGTACTGCTCGATGGCTGTGTCGGTTTTGCCCAACTGCTCGGCGATTTGGGCCAGTTCGAGCCGCAGTCTGGCACAGCCGGGATAACGCTGGGCGGCACACTGGGCATTATCAAACGCTTTATTCAGATAATTGGTCTTTTCCTGTCCGGTGGAGATTTCTGCAAGGTGTGTGTAAACTTCTGTCAATTGCTCGAAGTTCTTAAAATCGGCGCTGTCGCGGTCTATTGCTTCAAGCAAACTGTCTTTGGCGCTATCGAGCAAATTCCGGTCTTTTCTTCCCGTTAGCTGAAAATGATGCAGATACAGTCCTCCATTGAGGGATGAAGCTGTCGGATTTAAACGGTCATCTTCAGCGGCGGCAGCCAAAAGACTGTGAGCTCGTTCAAATTCACCGAGGGAGCCGGCCTGATTGGCTTGTTGGATTTTGGTGGTACTTTTGACTGCCGGAATCAGGGCATAATCAAAGTATGCCCAGGTTAGTACCAGCCCTGCTGCCACCATTAGCGTTCTTACCAAAGGAGCAGGTTTTAGAATGAGACAGGGCCGGGACTTTTGATAGGAATCTATCGCAATCAGACAGGCTATTATTGCGCAAAGAGCGGTAAACACACCCTGCTCAAAAATTGCAAAGTCTATCAGATTGTGAATGAGCAGGCCGCAAACAGCACAGAAAAGGGCGGCGCGAATATACCTGAAACTGTCGTGTTTGTTCTTGTTGTGGTTTGCCGTCAAGAGCCAGAGGCCAATAGCGAATGCGGCCACCGGCGCAACATATAAGACGAATATTACATAAATCATTACTATTGCATAAGTACCTGCACCAATAGTAACATCAATATTTCCACCGGTTTTTATGGGTATGAGTATCGGCCTAATAAACAGCAATGAGGTTGATATGACGATTAGAAAAGGTATGGCTAATTTTTTGAAATTCGGTTCGGGTTGGTCAGTTTTTGTCGAAAGCAAAACAGGCCCGGGAAAAATCACTTTCCATAGCGGCATGAGAATTATAGCCAAAAATCCGACAAGGCCAAGTGGACCATATTGCGTCAGGAGGCTGAGCAGAAAATTGTGGGGGTCTGAGACCTCTTCCAGCGCTGCAGGATGCTTGTAATGTAAATAGAAGCGGGTGAAGTTACCGGGACCGACGCCGGTGAGTGGATGGTCGGCAAACATCCGGGCTGATGCAGACCAATACTGCCATCTGACGAGCATTGAATTGCCGCCCGGCAGCCGGTCGTGAGTCAAGCCGTATGAAACAACTGCGCAGCCAGCGGCAATAACCACTAACAGGCAGACAATCAATGTGACTTTTTTGTGGGTTTTCAACCAGTTGCCAAATAAAAGGTAGAGAACGAGCATTGCTGCTGCAACCAGTGATGCGGCAATTGCGCCTTTGCTGCGTGTAATAACAAGGCCGAAAATAATGACGGCAATTGCTAACCCGCAGATGACGAGCTGCTGCCTGGACGACTTGGATTTACGGTTCCTGAATTTCTCTATAAACAGAGCAATGCCGGCAAAAGAAGCTAACATTGCAAACGAGCCGGCGGAATTACTGGTCGTAAAAAAGCCGCTGATATCTTTTGAATAGAGACGATGTTCGAACTGCCAGTGTTTTAACGTGTTTGGGGTAATATTCTGCTGTGCGAGTGCTTCATCCGGATACTGCTCGTAAAATTTAATTAGCTGCTTATTGCTTGTGAAAAGCTGCGAGCTGCACTGATAGGCCGATACCACGCCCAGAGCGGCAATCACAGCGAGCACGAGTTTTATCTTTGATTTCGAGTCCAGTATCTGTGCCAGCAGGACGGCCATAAACAGAGGCGCAATTAACATTGTGAAAGCGGTGATTGCAGCTCGTTTGTTCGAGGCGGCAAAACCGGCAACAACGGCAGCTATGGTAAGAAGAAGCAGGCCGATGCCCATCGCGGTGAAACGGTAGTAAAATTTTTTACAGCAAAAGCCCCACACCAACCAGGAAACAAACGACAGAAACAAAGCAGCCGATATTGACAAGCTATAGATAGTGTCGCTGAGATTGGTTGCTTGGTTGGCGGATTGTACATCCGGACTTTCGGTGAGCGTTGTTCGAAGTGCGATTACGCAAAGGCAAAGGGCGAGTAAAATATATTCGAAAATCACCCGGCCTCTGCTTTTGGGAAAATTCGAATTAGCTTCAGTCTCTGTCATTTCTGCCGGTGGTTTCAAAAATAGCGATGATGGCCAATATCATAAATGTCTGAGCAAAGATTAAGATTGCTCCGACCAGATTTACCTGGTAGAGAAAAGTTGCGCCCATGCCCGTGCAAAGCGTGGCCAGGTATAATGTCAGGACGGTCTGGGTGTCGGTCAGCCCGTGCTTTTTTAATCTGTGGGAGAAGTGCTGGGTGTCGCCGACGAAGGGGCTTTTGCCCTGGCTTATTCGCAGCAGTGTTACGCTGATAAAATCGTAGAGTGGGACTGCCATAACAAGAGCGGGCAAAAAAACCGGATACCATTGGCCTGACTGCGCTTCGTGATAGTATGTGGTGCGGAGTGTTAGCAGGGCGACAAAAAAGCCCACTACAAGAGAACCGGCGTCACCGGCAAAAATTTTAGCGGGTGGGAAATTGAACACCAAAAACCCCATCAGCGTCCCAACGAAAACAACTGCCAGGCCGCCGACGAAGACCTGGCCGCTTATAGCGGCGGCCGTGAATAAAATGCAGCTTGCGATGACAGCAACACCGGCGGCCAGACCGTCCATATTGTCAAGGAAGTTAAAAGCATTGATAATCAGGACTATCCAGACGGCGGAAAGCACGGAGGTGATTATTCTGTTTTCAATGAAGAACTCAACGCGAACGTCCCCCAATGCGGCGGCAATTATTGCAACTGCAAACTGAATGGCAAGTTTGAAAAATGGGCCTAAATGCTTTTTGTCATCCCACAAACCGAGCAAAAACAGAATAGTGATGCTCAGCAGAAGAATTGCGAGTTGACTGATTTTGCCCAGGAAGTCACTCGCATAGATGGCAGCCGATTCACTCAGAAAACCAAGGTGGCCGGGAGCTGTGAGAAATTTCAATATCGCTATCGCTGCGAGGATGATTACGACAATCGTGGCAAAGATTGCGATGCCGCCGCCGAGAGGGACGGGCTTTTGATGGAATCTGTCCGCGACCGGATGCGCAAGGAACCCGCCGCGGATAGCCAGCTTTCTTACAACCGCTGTCAGGACAAGTGACAGGGCAAATGAGCCGGCAAGTAAAATTACTGCTAATACGATTAACGTTGCGATTTTAACTGCTCCAGCAATCTTTTTCTAACTTTTCCGAAGAAATCGAAGTAGCGCTGCTGTTTGTAGTCAGGGTACGTATGGTCAAAGGGCTTCCAGTGGCCCTTATCAAAAAACAGTGTCACTTCGGCGTATATTTTTTTGCCGATATATATACGATGCGAATAGTTTTTTGTTGTGGCTAAAATCAGCTTCGACGGTTCGATGATGCCGGGGTCCAGATTTACAGGCCTCGGCAGCGGAAGGGCCAACCTTGCCGCTAACTTTTGCTCGAGCTTGTTTGTTGTGTGTTTGATTTTGGCCAGTTTGGCGGGGTCGATAAGGCGTTCGATGCTGATAAACTGTCTTAAGATATGTTCGCCGGTTTCGTTCTTGTAATAGTCGGTCTTGTCAAACGGCCATACGTCACTTACGAGGTCAGCCTTGCCGAATTTGGCCTCGATTGCCTCGATGGCGGCGTGCAAACATTGACGGTCGGCAGCCAAAATTCCTATTATCAGCTTGACCGGCTTGGGGTCTTTTAGCTTCCACATCTGTTTAGACTTTGATGAATAAATTCAACTAAACCCTTGGTAAAACCAAGGGCTAAATAAAGATTGCTTCGCTGCGCTCGCAATGACAAACAGAAAACAATGGCAAATGGAACGCTATGCCTTTAATTTTTCCTTTAGCACATCGACTATTTCGACAGTTGCGTCGCTTGCTTTTTCAATCGGTACTTTTTGGCTTTGCGACTCGGCCCGCAGCTTTATTTCGACTTTGCCGTCTGCGACGGATTTTTTGCCGACAGTAACTCTTACCGGTATTCCGATGAGGTCGGCATCTTTGAATTTTACTCCGCCGCGCAAAACACGGTCGTCCAACAATACATCAATGCTGTTGTTGAGCAACTGCTGATAAATTTTTTCAGCAACCTGCGATACCTTTTCATCGTCCTGATTTACTGAAGTGACCAGAACTTCAAACGGCGCGATGCTAATCGGCCAGATGATACCGTTGTCATCGTGGCTGATTTCGATAGCGGAAGCGACAATTCGGTTGATGCCGATGCCGTAACAGCCCATAAGGCAGGGGGCTTCCCTGCCGTCTGGTCTGAGGAATGTTGCGCCCAGTTTTTCGCTGTATTTTGTTCCGAGTTTGAAGACCTGGCCGACTTCGATACCTTTTTTGAAGAGCAGTTTTTTGCCGTTATGCGTGTCGCCTTCGACAGCATTACGAATATCTGCAACAATAATGTTTTTGCCTTCGAGCGCAAAGTCACGACCGGGGACAACGTTTTTAATATGATAGTCTGTTTTGTTGGCGCCGGCGACACCTACTGCCATTGCCGCGACGGCGTGGTCGATAATTACTGTTGAGACCTTATCGGCTATGCCCATTGGCCCGGCAAATCCGACTTTTGCACCGGTGACTTTTTCTATGGTTGCTTCATCAGACAGTTCAGCGTGTTTACCGCCAGGGGCCTGAGCAAACTTTTCCGGGTTCAGGTCATGGTCGCCCCGGACTAACGCTGCGACAACCTCATCGTCTGCCGAATATATAAGGGTTTTTATCATATCTTTTGGCTGGGTTTTCAGAAAAGCACAGACAGCTTCGATGCTGCCGATATTGGGGGTATGAACTTCTTCGGGCTTGGGGAGATTCCTCGACTCGCTTC
>CAZQYB010000156.1:0-5699 GCA_964597535.1 uncultured Pirellulales bacterium
AGTTTCCAAAGTGTTAACCGGCCAATCCCCATCAACGCATATGCGTTGAGTGTATGGACCGGGGAGTACTTCGACTCGCTTCGCTTGCTCAGCACAAGTTTTCGAGTGGAGCGAGCTTTTTTAGAAGCCGAGATTATTTACTCCTCGCCGATAGCAAATTCGAGCGGTTTTACGTCCGCTTGATGCTTGAAATACTATCTCGGCTTCTAATTTGCCTGTGTACTGGACCTTAACGGTATCGCCTCGTTTTGCCTGTACCCTGATTTCCCCTCTCGTTTTTGGATTATTGCAAACCAACGAGTATGCCAGAGGAGCCCTTGAGTATTCACAAGTTGTCGAAATATCCGGATGGGCGAACCGCTTATTTGTGATTCGATTCCATCCTGCAACGCTTTTGTCAGGTCCTAAGGTCTATTATTAGTAGCGACGTTTACCACCGCTGAAACCACCTCGTCCGCCACCGCCACCGCCACCGCCGCCTCGTCTGCCGCCACCGCCTCTACGGTCTCCGGTTTTGGGGCGAGCCTCATTGACGATAACCGCTTGTCCCACCAAATCCTTGCCGTTAAGGTCGGCAATGGCGGACTGTGCTTCGTTCTTGGAGGGCATCTCTACAAATCCAAATCCTCTTGATTCGCCGCTGAATCTGTCCTTTATGATATTGACTGACTCGACTTGTCCAAAGGCTTCAAAGGCCTGACGCAAATCATCTTCGGTTACGTCACGTGACAACTTACCTACATAAATATTCACTTCGTACTCCTTTTCTGACTCTTAAACTTAATATTATTGGTCGGATTGACTTGCAAATTGCCAACACTCACAGCAAGTATATTCCTTATACACACAAACAACCTTTCTTAGCGAAGGTCAGCAGAGTAACAGAAATGACGCTAATGGTAGGTTTTTGACGCTATCATTAATCAGCACTGATTCTGCTGTCTCAGCGTTTTATTACACAGTCATTTCAATTTAATGTGTATTATATTGTATAAATGGCGGTTGCATACAACAATTATTTTATTTTTTTTTAGCATAATACGAAGCTAAAGTTAGCCTGGCGGCCTGATTTATCCGTTCAGTTTCGCAATTTGCAGCCAGCCAACACCTATCAAGGCATATGCGTTGAGTAGCTGGATACGGCAGTTAATTCCTCCTTTGTGGGAAGTTGTTAGCTTGGAATCGAGCCCTTGCAAAACGTGTTGGAGCAGCATAAACTAAGGCTGCTATGGCTAAGGATATAGGAAAGCGAATCGAGCGGCTTCGTGCCGAAATTCGAAAGCACGATTACCTCTACTACGTTCTCAATCGGCCCAAAATAAGCGACCGGCAATACGACAAACTCTTCGCCGAGCTAAAAGAGCTGGAACAGGCAAACCCCGAACTCATAACGGCTGATTCACCTACTCAGCGGGTTTCCGAACGGCCTCTCGAGGGTTTTGCAACCATCAGGTACGCCGTGCCGATGCTCAGCATGGACAATACTTACAATCCCGAAGAGCTGAGGGCATTTGACGAGAGGGTACGCAAGCAGCTCGGCAGCAGAGACTGTGATTATGTGGTCGAGTTAAAAATTGACGGCCTTGCGATAGGTCTTCGCTACCAAAAAGGAGAGCTTGTTACTGCAGCTACTCGCGGCGACGGCGAAGTCGGCGATGATGTTACCGCTAATGTTCGCACGATAAAGGCGGTTCCGCTTGTACTTTTGGGCAACGGTGAAATCCCTGATGTTCTTGAAGTTCGTGGCGAAGTGTATATGCCTACGAAGGCATTTGTCGAGCTGAATCGGCTGCGCACTGAAGCTGGTGAGCCGGCCTTTGCCAATCCGCGAAATGCCGCAGCGGGTTCCTTGAAACTGCTCGATGCCAGAATCACCGCTGCGAGAAACCTGTCGTTCTTCGCTTATGCCACCGGCGAGATGTCCCAGGCCTTGGGCCAAAACCATTATCAAACGCTTCAAAAATTCAAGAAACTCGGCCTGCCCGTCAATCCTCACATCAAAGAAGCCAAAAACATAGATGAGGTGATAGATATTTGTCTCGGCTGGAGCGACAAGCGGTTAAAGCTGGACTACCAAATCGATGGGATGGTAATAAAGGTCAATCGCTTTGACCAGCAGGATATGCTCGGTGCAACGGGCAGGGCTCCGCGGTGGTGCATTTCGTACAAGTTCCCGGCCGAGCAGGCGGAAACCAAGGTTGAATCTATTGATGTTCAGGTAGGCAAGAGTGGAATCTTAACACCGGTGGCAAATTTAACTCCTGTTCAGTTGGCGGGGACAACCGTCAAGCGGGCGAGTTTGCATAACTTCGATGAACTCAGGCGGCTGGATGTCCGCTGCGGCGATACGGTGGTAATTGAAAAGGCAGGCGAGATAATACCGCAGGTGATGGAAGTGAAAAAGAAGTTGCGACCTGCCGGCACTGTGCCTTTCAAAGTGCCGAAAAAATGTCCCAATTGCGGCTCGCCGGTGGCCAAGGACCAAGACGGCGTTTATATCCGGTGCCTCAATCCGGACTGCCTGGGCCGGTTGAAAGAGCGACTAATATATTTTGCCGGCAGAGGCCAGATGGATATCGAGAATCTTGGGACGGCCCTTATTGAGCAACTGGTCGAGACGGGCCTGGTAAAGAATTTCGCAGACCTTTACAAACTGCAATTATCTGATTTGATTGAGCTGGAGCGAATGGCTGATAAGAGCGCAGCTAACGTTATAGAAGCAATTGAAAAGAGCAAAACTCAGCCATTATGGCGATTGGTCGCTGCTTTGGGGATTCGCCACATCGGCGGACAATCGGCACAAATTCTTGCCGAGCACTTTGGCTTGCTTAAAGCCATTATGACCGCTGACGAAAAAACGCTGGAAGAGATAGAGCAAATCGGGCCAACAATGGCCAAGAGTATCTATAAGTATTTCCGCGACCCGAAGAATCGGGTCGTTGTCGATGAGCTGCTTGCAGCAGGTGTAAAGCCAAAGCAGCCAAAGGCTGTAAAAAAGGCCACAGCTAAACTTGCAGGAAAAAGCATTGTTGTCACGGGGACGCTGGAAAAGTTCACCCGCCAGCAGGCAGAGCAGGCTATTAGACAGGCGGGCGCGAAGGCAACTTCAAGTGTGAGCAAAAAAACCGATTTCGTATTAGCCGGTAAGGAGCCCGGAAGCAAACTTGATAAGGCACGGAAATTGGGGGTGAAGGTGATAAATGAAAGACAATTTTTAGAAATGGTGGGTATGTAGGGACACTAAGTTGAATGACCAGGACGACAAGTATATGCAGGCGGCTTTGAAGCTGGCACAGCGAGGCGTCGGCTCGGTTGAGCCGAACCCTGCCGTAGGCTGTATTATCGTAAAGGCGGGCCGGGTTATCGGCAGAGGTTGGCACAAAAAATTCGGTGCAGCCCACGCGGAGATAAACGCATTGGAAGATTGTAAGACCCTGGGCGTCAGCCCGCGCGGAGGCACGATGTATGTTAGCTTGGAACCGTGCTGTCATTATGCAAAGACCCCACCTTGCACGGACGCGATTATTGATGCCGGCCTGGTGAAAGTTGTTGTCGCAACGATTGACCCTTCGGCACACGCCAACGGTAAGGGCATCGAACAATTGCGCGATGCGGGTATTGAGGTGCAGGTGGGCATTTGCGAAACGCAGGCGCGTCTTTTGAATGCTCCCTTTATCAAGTTTGCTGCAACCGACAAATGTTGGGTGATATTGAAATGGGCACAGAGTATTGACGGCAAAGTTGCCTGGGCCGACCATAGTGATGAACGCAGGTGGATTTCGGGTGAGCAGAGCAGAAAAGACGTACACAAACTGCGACGGCGGGCGGGGGCGATACTGGTGGGCATCGGAACGGTACTCGCCGATAATCCATTACTAACGGCTCGGCCGAGCAAAGGCAAAAAGCCGACCAGAATTGTATTGGACAGCAAGTTGAGGATTCCGTTGGACTGTGAGCTGCTGGCTACCGCCAAAAAAATTCCCCTCCTGATTGCAACGAGTCGCCGGACGGCTCAGACAAATCCTGAGCGGGTGGAGCAAGTGATACAAAAAGGAGCAGAGCTGCTTGTTTTCCCGGATACGCAGGGCCAATCAAATCTACATTTTCTGCTTGACGATTTGAGCAGGCGCGGCATCGCACAATTACTTGTCGAGGGCGGCCCGACGGTAATATCTTCCTTCCTGAGAGAGGGCCTTGCCGATGAAATCTGCGTTTACATCGCACCGAAAATACTCGGCCGGCAGGGTGCTGTTGATATAGCCGGGCCGATGAGGGAGTTGACCGATGCCGTCGGTTTGCATTGTGTCGATATTAAGAATTTCGATGGCGATGTTCGCATCAGGGGCCTGTCAAAAAAAACGCTTGATGAACTCTCACTTACCGAAGGGTAAATTATGAAGAAGATAGAAGTGCTGGGTTTACAGGGCATACCGAAAATAGAACAGGGGGACAATCTCGCTGAGATTATCGTCAAGTGTACCGAAGACGAAATTGGCGGTCTGCAGGAAAGGGACATTATTGTGCTGACCAGCAAGATTGTCTCTAAAGCCATCGGCAGAACAAGGCAGCTGAGCAAAGTGGTACCGGGCAAAAAGGCCCTGACCATATCAAAGCGAACCGGCAAAGACGCCAAATGGCTGCAGATGATTTTCGACGAAGGCCACGAGATTCTGGCGATTATGCCCCTCAAAGGTATTATCGAGCAGCATATTATGAATGCCTCAAAGGATAGTGATTGCAGCAGGGAACTTGTTGGGCACGAGCAGGCGCTCTGCATAACCAGGGGAAAAAACGGAAAAATTCATACCTGCGATGCGGGCATAGACAGCTCAAACCACCCGGGCGACATAGTGAGTCTTTTACCGGAAGACCCGGACGCATCGGCAAAAGAGATAAGAGAACAACTACAGAAGCTGACCGGTAAACAGGTGGCGGTAATCCTGGCAGATACAGAGATGATACCATTCGGCACGATGGATTTGGCGGTAGGCTCGTCAGGGATTGAGCCGATATCAACGATGTTCGGCAGGAAAGATTTGTTCGGCAAACCGAAGTTCGGCGGGATAGACCTGACAGCCCACGAGCTGACCGCCGCCTCGGCGATTGTATTTGAGCAGACAGAAGCCGGCATTCCCGTGGCGGTAATAAGGGGCTGCGAATATGAGTTCAACGAAACTGCAAATATTGCAAACACCCTGCTGCAACAGACAAATAATGCCGGTGTTACTAAAGCAATCAAAGCGACAATGCGGGCAACAGCTTGTGCCAGGGGGTTGAAAGAGCGTTTGCTTCTGCGGATAGCTTCCTGGTTTGTTTGAGTGGCACTGTGTTATGAATGCGGCCTATCCCGGCTTTGCCGAAGATGCCGGAGAATTAATAAGCTCTCAAGTCTGATATTTACCCCCCGTTTTCTGCGTATGTCATTTCCTTCTCAAACCAATCCAATATTCTTCTTATTTCCTGAACAAGGTCAACCTTATCATATTTGTCCGCCATATATCCAAATACCAAAGTTGCGCTTCGGATAAAAGCAATGAGTATTGTTTCCCAATCTCCAATTCGTGGCGTTTCTTTCATACCCTGCATGTGAAAGTTATAAGGCGGGGTACCGCCGTACAGCTCCATTATATTCGGATAGGCCGAATGAACATAGCCGGAATAGGCACTGTAAATTTTATAAACCATGTCTCGGCGAACAG
>CAZQYB010000157.1:0-5651 GCA_964597535.1 uncultured Pirellulales bacterium
AAAGCAAGCTCGATCGTCTCATCTTCTTCATCACGCCCGTCGCGAATTATAATCACGGTGATTTCTTTTTCGGTCTCTCCGGGTTTAAATGTAAGCGTACCAGGATTGAGAACATAGTCCACTCCGGACCCTGTTGCGCTGCCCCCAACAACTGAGTAATCCGCGCTGACAAGCCCTTTCTGAGGACTCGAAAGCCGCACCTTGATTCGGGCAACTCCTTCCTCATCAATGGGCCTGTCTGTGCCGTTCTTTTCCACAGCCCCAGACGCAGGCAATTCAAACGAAACCCGCCCAAGACCAGCTTTTGCAAAGCAACTGCCGAACGCAACAAAAAACAGGGCAAGCGAAATTATCAACGCAACTTTTTTGCACATAACCTTTTCCTTTTCTAATATGAGGGGCTGCCAAACTTAGTCGCACGTCTGTAATTGGACCATTTGAATAATGCTTTAAACCGGTTTCAAAACTTTCGTCTGTTGTCATTGGCGCGAAAGGATGGGAATCGCACAACCAGTATTCCTTGCTAAACAATCGGATTATCATCTGACATTTCCTATTTAAACGGTTACAAAACACAGTTTTCTCCGTTCGACATCAATAATTTTACAAAATTCGCCTTGAACTGCCAAGAATTTCTTTTCCGAGAGAAGTTTGGTGATAAATTCCACGAAAACACGTTTTTGTGTGCCCCGGCTTTGTCCCTGTTATCTTTTTGTCTTTCTGGTATAGTACTTGAGTTTTTGGTACCGAGCCTCGCCTTGTCGGGCATACAGGTACACGTCGCTAGGTTTAATACCGGCGGCATATTGAGTTAAGACAAGCTTTTCATCGACATACAATTTAATAAGGTCGCCGCAGACAATCACTCTTAAATTGTAAGTACCTTTCCTGACGATCTTCGTCTCTCTCTTTTGTATTATTTTTTTATCCTTAAGACGCTCGATTGACACGAGACCGTCGGGCTTAGCTGTACAGTCTATCTGGGCAAGCAAGAAAGGGTTTGGCCCATCTTTGCAGCTGAACGCGATGCCCCCAGCTTGGGCAGTACCTAAATCTACCATTGCCGTAATCATATACGTAGGGTCTTTTTGGGTCCATTCCTTGACTTTTATTAATTTGAATCCGCTTTCATCAGATGTAACATCTATCGAGGCCGCATCAACCGGAGCTATAAAGGCATCGTTTACCCCTTCCCAGTACATCGGGTCAAGCCCGTCTTCTGCACGTGGAATAAGTTTTTCCGGCCAGCTCAAACGGCCGCGGCCGGTACTGATTTCAGAGTGTGTGTAGAAAAGCAGACGCTCGCCGTTTCGTTCCACCGTTCGAGCGCTAATGCCCTGCCCTTTGTCCGTGCTTGACGTCAGCAATAAGTTATCTTTAACTTCCAAAAAGGGCCCTTGGGGACTATCGGCTTCAAAAACAATTGTCGCACAGGAGATGTCTTTATCCGCCCATCTGTCGGATTGACCATAAAAATCACCCGTCAAGGCAATCATATACCATTTTGGGCCGACCTTAAAAACGTCCGGCACTTCGAAACAGTTGAATCTATTGGGTGTGCATACCGGCTCTGCGATATCCCAGTCGACTAAATTATCAGAACGGCACAACACGATACATGCCGAATGAAATGCGTCGTTAAAACCTTTACGCCGCATTACAACATATCCAAGCCAACCCTGACCAGACGGGTCTTTGACTACAAGTATATCGCGGCAGTCCGTACCTCTGCGAGCATGATGCTTGAAAGGCGCAGGCGGGTCAGGATAAGTGTAAAATCGTTCCGGATCGGGTGAGAACAATGGGTTCCTGAGATGCTTCTTAAAGCCGATACCGTCAGTGGAAGTAGCAAGACAGATTGACTGCACACCTCGCCGCTGGCCGTCAACCCGGCGGCGTGTATTGCTTGTATAAAACAGATAGTACACACCTTCATGCTTTACCGCACAGCCCGTAAACAGAGTACCATCGTCATAGGCATTATTTATACCTCCCACTTTCGCCGGGTCGGTTCTAAACAGTGCTGTCGGCCGTTCGGTCCATGCCAGCAGGTCTTTACTGGTTGCATGACCTATTGTTCCTTCGAAGGTGGCTTTGTCTGTTTCGTGGGTATAATTTACGATACTATCTTTTTGCTGTATAAAGTCCTGGTCAACATTTTTTCCTGGTCGCTTTACCTGGAGATGATAGACATGCGTCGTATCGCCATCCTGCAGAAACCACGTATCCCACACAAACAATCCATCAGGATGATAAAGAGACGGCTCAAGATATTCCTCTGAGCAAAGCCCTGTTTGAGCAAATAGCCCAACAACCGGTAGAGTCAGCAACAAAACAACTGCCATAATTTCAGGAATTCTCATACTTTTTTCATACCTCTTTCTAAATTAACTTAATCCTTCTGCGAGATAAATAGGTCAAATTATCCGGGATTTCCCATATACATTGTATATCCTTGCATGTCCTGAGCTTGTCGAAGGGCTCAGCTACGCCGCTGAGCCTTATTTCTAATAGAATATCAAATGTGACGTTAAAGCTCAAACCTTCTCCCTGCTTAAGAAAATCTGACGATCATATCCCTCGGACATGAACCGCCTATTTTTGGTTACAATTAACCTTCCTGACATATGTCAGTATGTTCAATCCGATTTTTACTAAGAAATTTTTTAAAAAATAGTTTTTTTAGCGAAAAATTGATGTTCGTATATAGTCAATCTGAGGGAAATAGGCTTCTACAAAGGTTCAAAGATATCCACAGCAAAAGCTTTTTCGGGGAGGGGAACGAACCACCATAGCTGCTGTACGCGCCCGTCAGACCCAAGGCCGCAAATGTGCTGTCAAACTTGCCCCATGCCAAAAACTTTCCTCCCATCGGGTTGGGTGATCCTTGCGGGAAAGCTGGCTTGATTGCTATCGGGCAGCAGCGCAGGTCAGGATCCTTATAGTAAGGTTCCAGAGTGGTGACCCACACTTGGCCGCTGCTGGCACTGAGAAAATAGCCGTTGTTGTCCATCGTGAACATCATGAAGATTTTGCCCCATTGGCCCAGGTTCGACTGGCAGATAACAGCCTTTGTCTTCCTCTTTGCTTTTGCCAATACCGGAAGTAGCATTCCAATCAGCAGTGCAATGCATGCAATCACCACCAAAAGCTCAATTAAAGTAAAGCCTTTACGTCTGTGCATAACCGCGTTCACCTTTTCGGTTGAACAAGTCGGATCTTGCAAAGGTGATACTATCTGGCATTTGCTATTTACCACGTGTGGAGACACTCCTATGCCTTCCAATCTCACATAATAACAATATCGCCTTGGTGACTACGTCAAGGGCCAATATCGTAACAACTAAGGCCATGAAAGCAACTCGGTAATTCAATGTGTCCTTTTGTATCATTCTGTTTCCGCTTCAGGTTCAGCTAACCTTTCAGCGGTGACATTTTCGGCTGTTAAATCGCCGAAGATTGCTCGGTACCGGCCATCCGAGATTTTCCACCGCAGTAAGACTTTGTCTGTATCTTCAGCCGTAACGGTTTTGCCATAGTAGGCAACATCTTTATCTTCCACAACTAATCTCCCGTAGAAACAGCAGGATGCCTGTATACTATAAACCTGTTCCCAATCTTCCCTGTCCAACTCATCTTCACTTCGGTCTTTATTCTGCTCCCACGCCTTCCGGGCTTCTTTTGTTGCAGTCAAAAGAGTTAAACTGCTCGGATATCGCCCGCCGGAGATCTGAGCAAACATCATGTTGGATATGGCGGCTCATGGCCCTGTTTAGAGGGTGTTACGTTACACCGCGGCAAATCTGTATAACTCTTTAGCAAATAAGGACTTACTAAAATTCAACTTTTCCAAAATGTAACATAAAGTGTTACATAAAAGTATCTCCAGATATGCATATGATGCCCCCACTAATTTTGAATAAGTATAGCAGGAACAGGCACTTGCGTCGGTTCCTGCCACTTTTTTGCGCGGCTGACTCGGGCAGGAATGTAGCCAAATTGTAGCCGTCAGGGCCATTTAATTTTGTGCCTAATCAGCCAAATCTCAGCAACTTGCGAGCCTCGTTGTCCTTCGCCGCAGTCCCAGAGCAGTTCGAGTTTGCCGCCCGAAGTAGCTTCAACGGGTATGTCGAACTCGCGAATTGGAGGTTCCAAAGTACCCAGCAGACCGTGGATATGATAGACGTCGTTCGCAACAAGCCTTATCTTTTTGCCTCTTCTTCCGGTGTAGGCAACCCGTATTTTGTATTTTGCCGTTGGGTCGAGGTTGTCATAGAACAGACGCAGCGGAGTTTCGTAGATGACGCAAGCCTGGTTCTTCCAAGCCAACGGGAATTCCTTGTCATTTGAGCGGTCAACCTTATAGTAAAATGCTATCCTCGGTGACATCAGCGTTCCCGGGTCATCTTCCCAGGCAACGGTGTTCCGGATGCGTTTGAAGCTTGGCAGCGTGCCCATATCGTCATAGAAACCGCCGGGGCCCGGATTGTTGCGGTTCACAACTTTTTCTATCTCGTCCAGTCGGGCCTGCTCATCCTTGACCTCCATTATTTTTTTGAACTGGGTGCTGAGCCAGGCCCTGTTGTTCAATGGCTCGTCGATGCCGTCCATAAACGCCCCGCGTGTACGATGCTGTGCACCGTGTTTTCCGACGTACGTCTGTGAGCCGATATTTTTGAACAGCTCGTCGGCCAGATACTCGCATTTCTTCTTATAATCCGGGGCCACAGGCTCATCAGTTGATTTTGCCAGTATCTTTTCAGCTTTCTTGACTGCCATAAGAGACCCGTATTCGCCGGCGTTTCTCAGGATGTCCATAGCTTTCATTTCAAGTTCGGTCTCGTTGGAGAGCCGCCTTCGAATATAAGCATCGTAATATGCACGCAGCAGACCCATCTGGAAACGGTAGTTGTTTCTGACCGATTCGGGGACGTCTTTTTCGAGCTGGCGCCACTGCAGTACGGTGACATCAACCTGATTGTTAGCTGCCAGCGGACCTTCCCAGTTTCTTTCCTGTGCCATGAAGCCCTGAGCGAGGCCATCTGCGAAGTCGGGGCTTATAAAGAGTCGGCAGTAGTCGCGCAGCGTTTCAATCGGCTCGGCCTGCGGGTCCCAGTCCTGGTCGCCCCAGATGAATTTGTTGATGTCGTCGTTGATTCCTTCCGAGTAGGTCAGTGAGCCGCAGGCGAATTCGTCGAACCTGTTGTGTATTTTCTTCATTGCCGTCGGACGAGGATTGAAGCATTCCCTGTGCAGCGTAATTGCAAGCGCCAGGTCCCAGTCTCTTACCGGATACTGACAGGCTACGTTGTGTGTGATGTCGGGGTATCGGCGAATCTTGATGTCCTTATCAACGATGCTTCTCATCTTCTCGATAGGAGTTTTTATCCACGGAGCGAAAACAATGCCGCCGAGCCAATCGGGCTTTTCGTTGACATACTTGTAGAAGGTTGACAGCCATTCCCGTGTAGGGTCCATCGCTTGCGGTGACACCCATATCTTCGCGTTCGGATGATACTTATGCAGTACCGGAGCCACTCTGTCCATCCACGGGAAAAACTGATTCGGGTGCAAATGCCCCGGGTCTCCGCCGGGCACCAGTATATGGTCGATGCGTTTGAGCTTTTTGAATATAACTTCACGCTCGGCCA
>CAZQYB010000158.1:0-5637 GCA_964597535.1 uncultured Pirellulales bacterium
CTGAAATACTCTGGACTTCGTTATGAAGTTGCGCCGTCCTTCTGACTATATCGATAATGCCTGATTTCTCGTCTTCCAAATCCGCTTCGAGAGCGGTGCACTCGCCGTTTATTTCCTGGATGGCTTTTTGGAGTTGCTCGGCCGCACGGTCTTTTTCCGCATGCATTTTTT
This sequence comes from uncultured Pirellulales bacterium, assembly GCA_964597535.1. Classification (GTDB taxonomy): domain Bacteria; phylum Planctomycetota; class Phycisphaerae; order Sedimentisphaerales; family Anaerobacaceae; genus CAZQYB01. The sequence continues at coordinate 172 of CAZQYB010000158.1, forward strand.
CACAGTTCAACTGCTCATCCTTGTATTGCCTCAAATCCTTTGTGAGCTCGCCTTTTTGTCCCCGTAGTCTTTCGATTCTTTCTCCCGCCGATTCTTTTCTTTGCTGTAGTTCTGTAGTCCGGGTTCGCAAAAATTCGATTCGCTGCAAACCCTGCTCGATTTTGCTTTGCACGGCAACAAGGCAGTTGTCCGTGCGGTTTAGTTTGTTCTCTGTTTCTATTATTCTCCGCCCTAATTCGCTTAGAAAAGAGTCGTTTTTGGCCGCCTCCGCCGCGATGCTCGCAAACTGGTCTTCAAGATGTTCAAGGTCGCCTTTCTTCTCTCTGCTTTTAGTTTGGTTCTTTGCGTATTCTGCCAGAAAGTAATTAGACTGTAGCTGCTTGAGGCTGCTGCTGTATTGAAGGTAGTTCCTCGCCTTGCCCGCCGCAAGTTTCACGCTTCGAAGTCTCTTTGTTACTTCGCCCAGAATATCGGCAAGACGCAGAAGGTTTTGTTCCGTGTATTCCAGCTTGCGAAGTGCCTCTTTTTTATGCGCTTTGTATTTGCTTATCCCCGCCGCTTCTTCAAATACAACTCTCCTCTCTGCTTTCGACACATTTAATAGTTGCTCAATCTGTCCCTGCTCGATTATCGAGTAGGCCTTGGCGCCAACACCCGTGTCCATAAACAATTCTCGAATGTCTTTCAGTCGGCAGATTTTGTTGTTTATCCGGTACTCACTTTCCCCGCTCTTATATATCCGCCGTGATATTTGAACCTCGTCGGTTTCGATTGGCAATTGTCTCGTACCCGTTCCGTCAGGGTTGGAAATAAATAAGCTCACCTCAGCTGTCCCAAGCCCCTTTCTGCTGCTGCTGCCGCTGAATATCACATCAGCCATTTGACCGCTTCGCAGGCTCTTAACGCTTTGTTCTCCGAGTACCCACTTTACCGCATCCACAACGTTGCTCTTGCCGCATCCGTTGGGGCCCACAATAGCGGTTAAAGACGAATCGAAGGCCAACTCCGTTTTGTCTGCAAAACTTTTAAATCCGTTAAGAACGATTTTTTCAAGTCTCATTTCGCATCCTGTTTTTAACGTCCGGTAACTGGTATTAGAAATCCCGCGCAGTTATTTAAAGCCAATATGCAATACTGTTATCGGCCGATGCTTTGCTTTCTCTTGACAATTAGTCGGTTTTTGGCAGCGGCCCAGCTCGAAATTCTGCTGCTACTACACCTTTCTCGCACATCCGCTTCAAAATGTATATCGCATCAGAATATGAAATGTTTAATCCAGGCCGCACGGCAGAACCCTCCTTCACTATCGCAGATTCGCACAGTGTTCGGATTATATCACTAAGTTCAAAGGAGCTTTTCAGCGTGATTGGTGGAACATCAGGCCGTTGTGGCAGTTTCCGGATTACTGAGACATACTTTTGACCGGCACGCGCGTTTATTGTTATATTGCCGTCGGTTGACTGAACGAAAATATTCTCGCTGCAGTATAGTGGCGCACCGAATAACACAATTCGGGGCTGACCGCTGCGAGAAACAAAAATGGCATTGTATTTGGTTTGTGTGATTTGCTCCAGATAAAAATCGCCTGCCACAAAACTTTGCATTATGGCAATATCGCCCATTTTTCTTAAGTTTTCGTACGCAGCTAATCGGATGTCAAAACTCGGGTCCCGCAGCAGCCTTCGTGATATCGCAGCCGCATCATTTCGATTTGCACCTGATGTAATCGTTTCTAAGGCCTCGATTCGATAAGCCGAACTCTTGTCCATCGCTATTGTCCGAAGAGTCCCTAAACCTCTGTTGCTGCCAAGATTGAGCATGCATCTGCCTGCTCGCAGACGAACCTCCTCGTTGGACGAATTCAGCAGACCGGCCAGTTCCGTCAGGCATTTGTTGCCTGTCGCTTCGAGAGCAATTTCGCTTTCCTCTTTGTCCTCTGAGCTGCCGAGCTTTTTAACAAATGTCTCTATTCTTTCGTTTGTAGTTCCTGGCGTTTCAGCAAGGTATATCGCTTTGACTATCGAGATGAACCTTTGTTTTTGTTCTTTATATTTAGTCGGCACTTTCAATTCAATCTGACCGGGCGAAGTCGCCTTGGCTGTCCCTTCTCCAAAGCGTTCGTCCAATTTGTTACGGATAAGGCTTGCCGCCCTGTAATCAGGCCGAAGCGACAATCTTACCTTATACTCACCCAGCACTCTCCCACCGCCTAAGATATATCCGGTTCTTTTGTCTGTTCCGGAACTGTTGATGCTATCTATGAAGACAGGCCCCTTCACCGTGGCCAGAACTTTTGTAGCCATGCCGAAGGCTCCTGCCATCTTAAGGTCGGCGGCATACAGTAAACCGCCTTGCAGAGATGTTGTTTGCGTACCCGGTAGAGCAGTCACCTTTACGTCAAAGCGTTGCCTTTTTGAAACTGCCGCCGGCATTATTCCATACAACAGTACCACAGCCGTTTTGCGACTGCTGATAAGTTTCATGGCGTTTATTTTATGTTCGGGCAATTGTGTCATAATATATCGTTTAAGATATGCTCTAATCTCTGGTGGACATTCCGACGAACCTGTCTCTCTTAATCCGCCTACCAGACCGTATCCTTCGACGGCAATTGAGTCAGGTGAGGACACCTCAACCAGCGACCCTATTGTAGTTCTCAGCTCTGTTGGGGGTAAAGGTTTTATTTCGGTTGGCTCGCTACAGGCCCCAATAAAAAGAGCGGCGGGAAGCGAAACAGCAAACACAATACTTGGTATCCACGCCTTTTTGTATTGATAAGTTCCCATACAGCCGCGCACCTCAGAAAACTCCCTTTTTGGAAAATAGCTTGCAGCGATACTACAGCTTTAAACCACTCTCGTCAACTCCGAATTTGGCTCCTTGGGTTTGCGCTCCTGCCATTCATTACTCGGGATTCTATTTCATTGTCGGCATTTAGTCAACACTTTTTTTCACAGCTTTAGCCGCTGCCTACTCACCCATTATCTGGCAGATGACCGTCCTTGTTCTTGGCCTCGTGTCAAAATCAACCAGAATAATCTGCTGCCACGTCCCCAAGGTAACTTGCTTATCGACCACTGGCACGCTCAAAGAAGGCCCAAGAACCGCAGCACGCACATGGGAATGGCCGTTATCATCGTGCCACCTCTCTTCGTGCTCATACCGGGCGTTATGCGGGGCGATTTTCTCGAACGCCGCTTCTATATCGTAATTAACAAGCCCCGGCTCGTATTCGGTCGTCGTAATCCCCGCCGTCGAGCCGACGTTAAACACCGTAACGGTACCGTCGCTAATATCCGACTTAGCCACTGCCTCCCTGACCTGCTCACTAATGTCAACTATATCGCAGTTACCCTTTGTCTTGACTTTGATTTTTTCTGTCTTAACCATAGCCCGAAGCATAGCACCAAAACAGAACTATTGCAACGCCTGCCCTTCGCGCACGGTTCCTTGCATTTGAAAATTTGAAATTCGGATTTTGAGATTGTTTAGGATTTAGACGTTCGGATTTAGGATTTTCGTTGCAGGGTCACGGGTCACGAGCGACGAGCCGCGAATATGCCCGCTCAAATCCGCCGGTAGCGCCGAGCAAAAACCGAAATTTTTAAAATTTTTTTTACTCCCATCCACACAGCCACTTACGCTCGCCGACCACCCCGAAAATTCCGCAAATTTCATCAAATTCGCGCAGGTTCACCCAATTATGGAGGGCCGCGCACAACGCACGAGCCGCGAGACACGAGCCACGAGCCAACAGACAAGGAGGGGGCTATCATCGAAGTTGTTCTTAACATTCCGGATTTCCTGGAGAGACCGCTCATCGCGCTCCTGTTTTTCTATCGCCGCCTCCGCTTCGGCCACCCCTTCCGAAGAATCCCGCTCACACAGGGCCGATACGCCATCGTTGACCCCGACGACTACCCACGCCTCGCAAAATACAAATGGCGACTCTGCAAAACAAAAGGCAAAAACACCGCCTACGCAGAACGCTCTATCCGAAAAGCAAACGGCTGCTATTCGCGCATACTTATGCACCGCCGGCTCATCTCCGTCCCGTCCCCACTCGTCATCGACCACATAAACGGCAACGGCCTCGACAACAGAAAAGCGAACCTCCGACCCGCAACCGTCGCGCAAAACGCCCAGAACGCCGGAAAAAGAAAAAATCGTTCCGGATACAAAGGAGTATGGTTCGCAAAAGAAAAACGCAGGTGGCGCGCCGCAATCTGGCACAATAACAGCCGTAAATATCTCGGCTGTTTCAAGTCACCGCTCGAAGCCGCAAAAGCTTACGACAACGCCGCCAAGAAATACCACAAGGAATTCGCCGTCTTGAACTTCAAAAAATGAAAATATTTACCCCCCAAATTTATTTGGGGGTTCCACCGCTTGCCCCGTTAGAGGCATTCTCTCCGCTCTCTAATGGGGCTTGCACTCAGGCACGGATCAGTTACAATTCGACGACGTTGATGGCGACCCTCTTGAGCGTTGTGGCTTGCACTCAGGCACGGATCAGTTACAATTTCTCTTGTATTTCCAACAAGCCCTTGAGCGTTGTGGCTTGCACTCAGGCACGGATCAGTTACAATTTAATGGAGTTTACTATGAAAACAGAATTGTTGTGGCTTGCACTCAGGCACGGATCAGTTACAATCCATCTCCTTCAGCGTCCAATTGCCCTCTTGTTGTGGCTTGCACTCAGGCACGGATCAGTTACAATAACATAAAGAGTGCCCCCCGGGTTTTGGGGTTCTGGCGAACAGTGGATATCCTGGATTAGTTTGGCCGATGAGGTGGCTGCAATTAAGTTTTTAATTGAAAATGCTAACCTTTGTGGTGTCTTTAATCTGACTTCTCCAGAGCCGCTGAGAAATCGTCGATTTTTTCAAATCTTAGCTGCAGTATTGAAAAAACCATGCTGGTTGCCGATCCCGGCCTTTGCCCTAAAGATAGTGTTTGGTCAGATGGCAAGCGAACTTTTTTTGGCAAGCCAGAGAGTTAATCCAAGTAAGCTCAATGATGCCGGATTCCAATTTAGGCACTCTGACTTAAAAAAAGTATGTTGGAATCAATTTATGTTGGGAGGTACAAATCATGAAACTATCAGAATATTTTGAAAATATCGTTGGTATAGGTGTTTTGGCCACTGCTGACGATAAAGGTAATGTGGATGCTGCGCTCTACGCAAGGCCCCATTGCATTGATGAAGAAACAGTTGCTTTTATTATGAATGAGGCTTTAAGCTATAAAAACCTTATCTCAAACCTAAAAGCTGCCTATTTGTTTTTAGAAAAGGGGCCAGGTTATAAAGGCAGAAGGTTATATCTTACCAAAACAAGGGAAGAAACGGATGTTGTACTTATAGAATCTATGAGAAGAAGAAAAACGGACAAATATCAAGAAAGTGATTTGAAGAAATACCTTGTCTATTTTAGCGTTGACAAGATAAGGCCGCTTGTAGGGGAA
>CAZQYB010000159.1:0-5573 GCA_964597535.1 uncultured Pirellulales bacterium
GTATTATCTACGCGGCCGGCGAGGATGGCTACCTCTGTGCAGTTGACGCAAACGGTGGGGAAATTGCCAGATTTCAAGGCGATGACCTGTTGAGCTTTCCTGTAATAGCGGCGGACAACACAATTATAGTCAGTGACGTAAACAATAGAGTATGGGCAATCGGCGGTGACGGCTGCGGGGGGCAGGTGTCGGTACTGCATAGACCTGAGGACCTGGATGGCAGTCGCGCTGCGAACTTTACGGATTTTGCGATATTGGCGATGGATTGGCTTGCCTGTTCGGATATTTACTCATCCTGCAATTACGAGGGTGATGAAATATATCTTACCGGTGACATAGATAGAAATCTATATGTCGATTTCGCCGACATTGCTGCGCTTGTCAGCCGGTGGTTGAGTGAAGATTGAGACGAAGGTTCAGGAAAAAGACCTATGAAATCAGAAATGCTGCGGTCTTATGGAGAAAATTATGAGAAGAAAAAGTTTTACATTGGTTGACCTGTTGGTCGTGATTGTGACCATAGCGTTGTTGATTGCCGTTTTGGCGCCTGGTCTGGCCAGGGCAAAGCCGCTCGCCTATCGGATGGTCTGCGGGTCTAACCTCGCCGGCATCGGCAAGGCAATATTACTCTATTCACAGGATAACGATGGGGATTTTCCGGTTGCAGGTGGTCCAGGAGCTGCCTGGAGCACCTATGGGGCTGTGAACAACGTCGCGTGGCTGTTAGGCTGGTCAGAGGAGAAAACCTTCGGCATTCCGCCCAACAATAAAGCGACGATTACATCCTGCTTTTATCTTTTGGTGAAGTACGGTATGGCCTCGCCGAAGCAGTTTATCTGCAAGGGTGATGATAATGTGAAGGTCTTTAGAGCTTCTATATTCAGCCTGCCACCGAAAAAAGGTATTTTTAGTACCTGGGACTTCGGCGACGGCGCCCAGGTATGGCCGGGGGAGTGCTGCAGCTACTCCTATCATATGCCTTTTAGTTTCCCCGACCCCAGACCAGGTTTTGAGGGTGAGCTAACGAATTTTGCAATCAACCAGATGAGTCCCGAGAACAGTCCCGTCTGCGCGGACAGAAATCCTTTCCTGGACTGGAATGCTATTAATCCTGAAGCCAGCGACAACTGTGCGGCACACGGAAAAAGGGGACAGAACGTCCTGTACAAGGACTTACATGTGAACTTTGAGAAGAGCCCCAATATCGGCATCGGGGAGGATAACATCTGGACGTATTATGATGCCAATACGAGCACGGACGAACCACCAGCGTTCATTGGCGACGACGGTCCACCATCTGACCCCTACGATGCGTACCTTGTGAATGAGTACCAGCAGGGAACACTGCCGCCGTAGATTCACATTAAGTGCCCTGGGCTTTTGCTTGAGCAGTTTTCAAGCGGCCTTGTGCGGTTTTCGCAACCGGTGAACCTGGGGGCCTGATTAGAGGACTAAACTAAAAGCTGAGAGTCTAAAACGCCGGCCTATCTTCTCAATTCTGCTAAATTGTATTGCTAAAAAGACAACGGCTCATTATGGCTCATCCTGCCTCATTTTCTATTTGCGTTAAAAACGCCTAACCGTTAAAATATCACATAGAGTACATACTGAACGCTAATTGCTGATTCAGGAGTGATTTATGAAGTTCCGTGGCGCTGAAATTTTGGGGTTTTTACTCATTTTGCTTGTTTGCAGTCTCTGCCTTGCCGATACGATTGTTCTAAAAGAAGGCCAGCGATTGACCGGCAATATCCTTGTCGAAAAAGAAACGCTTCTTTATGTGGACATCGGCGTAACTGTGCTGGCAATTCCCAAAGAAAAGATACTCGAATACGAATATACTAAAACGCTCAAGCCTGGAGACGCTGACGCCAATGGTTTGGATGTTAACGATTCAGATGTAACGGCCCCAAAATCACAGCGGCCGGCCGGTCAGTTATATCATACCGCTAACCTCAGTGTAACAACTATTGAAGAGTGCGTGGACGCATTCTCCGAAGCGGTCGTAAAGGTCTCCAGCCCTGCAGGGATGGGCTCCGGATTCTTTATCAATGAAGATGGATACCTGATAACCAATTATCATGTGATAGAAAAAGAAACAAAGATAAAAGTCACTGTTTTCCTGAAGGCAAAAAATGGCTTCGAGAAAAAGGAATTCAAAAAAGTCAAAATCGAAGCCATTAACCCTTTTGTTGACCTGGCACTATTGAAAATCGAAGACCTCGGGGACATAAAAGTCAAATTCGCTTACCTGGGTAACATCGACCGCATCAAAGTAGGCCAAAAGGTCTTCGCTATCGGCAATCCGCTCGGCCTGGAGCGGACCGTTACGGACGGCGTCATCAGTACAAGAAACAGGGCCTTCGAGGGCCTTGTCTATATCCAAACTAATGCCGATATCAATCCGGGTAATTCCGGAGGACCGTTGTTTAATCTGGCCGGTGAGGTCATCGGCGTTACAAATATGGGATACATATTCTTCGGCGGACTCGGCTTCGCCATACCGGTTGACTATGTAAAGTGCTTCGTAGAAAACCGTGACGCCTTCGTATATGACAAGAACAACCCGAACAGTGGTTTCAGGTATCTTCAGCCGGACCGAAGACTCAATAAGGCCAAGCCCAAATTCCTAAAAAAAGCGAACAGCGAATAATCGAGAGGTCTAAAAATGAATCAAGAGCACATTAGCAGAGGAACACAGGAGCGCAGGAACATAAGAACACGAAGCCACAGGAGCGTATGGTTGCTTGCGACTTTTGCACTTATGGCTTATGCGCTTACTTCTGCCCAGGCAAAGGTTCTGCCTAAGACAGCCGGTCTCCTGCCGCCTGAAACCATCCTGCTCGTGGACGTTGAGAATTTCAGCCGGCTTAATACCCAGTTTGAAAAAACCCGCCCTTACAAACTCTATAAAGACCCTGCAATGGCTGCCTTTATTGATAATTTCAAATCAAAATGGCGAGAAAAAGTGGGCAAACCAGACAACGAGGTTGTAAAAGCAGTTGTTGATGACAAGGTACTGCCCCAGGGCAGACTCGCTCTTGCCTTAGTGCTTAACAAAGAGGCGCTAAAGGCCAAAGAACCTACGGCTTTTTTCATAATCCAGTGGGGCGAAAAAATCGACAGAATCAAGGAGGCGGTAGAAAAAACAATCAGAAAAGCTGTTGAAGACGGCCTGCACCAAAAAACTGAAAATTATCGCGCCGTGAATATTAACACAATAATTGCTGAAGACTCAAAAAGGCTCGGTTACGGTTTCTCCTCAACGCTTCACTACAGCTTTCTCGGCGACTGCCTGATGGGTTCCGAAGACATCGAAGTCCTGAAATTTGCCATCGCGCATCTCCAGGGCGCCACCAGTCCAACCCTGTCAAACACCTCTGATTATACCTCCGCCATCAAATCTATTGGGCCGTATCACGACATTGATATTTACGTCAACATAAAACAAATCATCAAAACAATCCTTTCCGAAGATACTACCGGCAGAATGCGAACAACGATGGCCAATCTGGGCCTTGATAATGTTACATCGCTCGGCTGCTCGATAGGCCTGGCACAGAGCCCCGGCAGCTCCTGCTGCGGCAAAGCATTTCTGAAAGTTGAAGGCGCCAAAAAAGGTCTTTGTAAAATGCTCGCTCTCGAATCCGCCGCCGTAAGGTCCCCGCGATTTATCCCCGCCTCGGCCTGCTCAGCGACATTTCTTAATCTGAACATCATAAAAGTCTATGACGAGCTTGCCAATATTCTTAACAGCTTCAGCCCGATGTACTCTGCGTGGATGTACACTCCACTTCCGACATCAAGCTCACCTGATGAACCCGGGCTGCAAATCAAAGGCGACATTATCAACCACCTGGGCCCACAAATTGTAGTCGCACAGAGCATAAGTAAGCCGTTTTCCACCCATTCAAGCCCATCAGAGACGTTTGTTGCTTTCGCGGTAAGTAACGCCAAAGCTCTCGAAAAATCTCTGTCGCTTATTCACAGTAAACTGATAGCTCCCAACAATCCCGACGCGAGGCGCGAGCTTCTGGGCCACACGATTTATATAGTCGCCTTGCCGGCTCTGCCGTTTATGACTGGCGGAAAAACACCAATGCAAGCCCCCTCTGGGGCAGTTGGCCCGCAAACTGCTTTCGCATTTACCATCACGGACACTCATCTGATTTTCGGAGCCGAACCAACTGTTGAGCGGGCTATCCGTACATTGAGCGGTACCAGCGATGCATCAATGAGTTCTGCAAAATGGTTTAATACCGCCAAATCCGCCATACCTTCGGTTGTAGGGCTGGCAAGCCTGGGAGACAACGCGGCCTCGGGCGAATTATTGTGGTGGATGATGAAGGAAAGCGGGAAAGTTAAAACTTCAATCGCCGTGGGATTAGGCCCACGCGGATTAAACGAGCTAATTCATTCCAGTTCAAGTCTTTTACCTGAGTTCGATGCTGTGCGCAAGTATTTCGGCTTGTCTGCTTTTTATGGGGTCAGCAGACCCGACGGCTTCTTCTTCGAATTCAAGTATCTGAATCCAGGCGAGGCCAAGTAATACAAAATCAAATATCAAAATGCAAAATTTCCCTCTTTCTGTTTCTGAATCTTCCGTTTCTCACTTTGCATTTTGATTTCGCCTGTTAGTCCGTAAGTCCTTGGGACTCCGCCGCAAGGCGTCCCCAAGCGGACTTACGGAGGACTCCATAGGAGAAATGAATCTAACGATTTTAATATTTGATTTTCCTATTAGTGGATAACTTTATTGAGGGGATAAGTGATAATGCCCGATGCCCCCGCCCGCTTCAAAGCCGGAACCAAGGTTCGCTCGATTTTATCTTCGATAATCACTTCCACTGCAATGTAATTAGAATCCGCCAAACTCGAAATCGTCGGGCTCTTTTCGGCAGGCAAAATCTTCAAAACTGACTCCAAATCTCCCTTCTTTACGTTCATCTTCAAACCAACTTTGCTCCGGGCGTCAATTGCTGCATTAAGCAATATCGCAATATTTTCTATTTTTTGGCGTTTGAATTTGTCCTGCCAGGCATCCTTGTTCGCGATAAACCTTGTCGTAGAGGTTATCACGGTATCTATTATCCGAAGATTATTTGCCGTCAGTGACGAGCCGGTCTCAGTAAGTTCTACTATCGCATCCACCAGCCGACCCTTTACCTCGGTGGCGCCCCAGCTAAACTCGACTGTTACCTTGATATTTTTATCTGCGAAATATTTCTTTGTTACGTTAACCAGCTCAGTTGCGATTATACCTCCTTTGAGGTCTTCCGGTTTTTTTACCTCCAACTCATCGGACACAGCCAATACCCATCTGGCCGGCTGGCTCGTTGTTTTGCTGTAGGCAAGCTCCGTAACCTCAACGACATCCGATTCATTCTCCATTATCCAATCGTAGCCGGTAATGCCTGCATCGAGAACCCCGTCTTCAACGTATCTGCTCACCTCCTGTGCCCGCAGTATAATTGGCTGAATCTGCTCGTCATCTATACGCGGCAGATAACTCCTCTCCGAATCCAAAATGTGGAACCCGGCCTTGCCGAAAAGTCCAATCGTCGCCTTTTGCA
>CAZQYB010000160.1:0-5567 GCA_964597535.1 uncultured Pirellulales bacterium
AATCTGTGTAACATAATCTTCTCCTTTTACCTGAATCTTAGCATAACAATAAACAAGTAGAATACAGTGCACTTTGCCCGACACAATTCGTTGTAAGAATAGCCTCTACTTTCACAAATACAAGTTGACATTACTAAATAACATTCCCTGCATTTATGCAGCAGACAACTGCTCTTTATCAATCCAGCGGTTCGATATATATATTGCGGAACTCAACCGGGCCGCCTTCGCTCTGCAGGCATATCCAACCGGAGATGTCCGTAGCATTGGTTCCTTCGTTCTGGAGCACACCATTGACATAACAGCGAATTATATCTTCTTCGCAGTAGATATCATAGCTGTTCCATTGGCCTGCCGGTTTCTCACTGCTCTGTTTCTTCTTGAATATTTCCACGAATTCCCTTTTAGCGTTCTGTCTGTTCCGGCCGTCAACTGTAATACCGGTGCCATTGATAAGAACGAAATCGCCCGCGCTGCCTGCTTGTAACTGACACTCGATGCACCGGGGCCAGACATTATCCTGTCCGCTGGCGTGCAGCAGCACACCGCTGTTAGTTGGTTCGTCCGGCCATCGCCATTCCAGGTGCAGCTTGTAGTTCGCATATTCGGCTTTGGTTCGCATATAACCGTTGGGCTTGCCTTTACAATCTACAACACCATCCCTGACCGACCAAATCTCGTGCACATCGATTGTTTCGTCCTGGATGAACAACTTCCAGCCGGCAAGGTCTTTGCCGTTGAAGAGCATTATCTTTTTGCCCGGCTTAATAGGTCCGAACAATCCCTCACAGCCCACTGAAGCCGACAAAAGCACCACCAGAACACCCAATACAAACAATTTACTTACAACTCGCATCATGGTCTTGCCTCCACTAATCCATTTTTCAGCCAAAATCTTCCTTTCGATATAATTAGCCACGTAGCTAAGCCTTGATATTTCAGCAAAATACCAAATTCCCGTAACAGACGCAACCATAACAAGAAAGATTTTCTCAAACGAATATTCCAGGTGTTTGTTAGACGGATTAAGTGAGATAGCCGTGGAAAACTTTGAGCACATAACCATAATCAAACCTGCTCTGGTACGACAAACGGTTTGCGGTAGTCTCTCGTTAAAAGTGTGTTCGCCCGCCTTGAGAACCTGCCGAAGAACCTTTCTTTCCTCGAATTCATCCTGAGCCAGGGGCCAAGGACGGCTGGCGTCTTTTTAAGGCTAACTCCATTAGCTGCGAGATGGTCGGCAAAACGCTCGAAGGCTTCCAGCGAATCTTTGTCCCCTTGGATTACTTCTCTGATTTGCTCATTCGAGGATTCTGCTCCGATTCTGTGGGAGATGTTCCCCATATGACAGAGAGCGGTAGAGAGGTGTCCTTCGAGAATATCAGTCTTGATATCGCTGATTTTTCGGCTGCGAACCGCCTTGATGAAGTTGGCTTGCGGCCCAAGGCTGTTCGCTTTGAAGCGTTTGATTTCTTTGCCCTTATTGTCGTAGAAAACCCGGCTCGTAAGGTCAGCATAACCATCCTCACATTGAAAGACCACGCCGGTATTGGGCGTGGGGCCCGGCTTTCCACTTTGCATAACCACCCCGGCAGTACTGACCGCACGGTATATGTCCATATTCGAATCGTCTTTCCTGGTTGGCAGCCCTCTTACCTCATATATTATCGGAGCCGGCTCATAGTCAAAAATAGCTATCTGAGTATTTGGTGTCTCTCCGTCATCATCGTATCCGAACCGCCCGCCGATACTCATTACCCGCTTGGGCAGTTCGGCTTGGCCCAAAACCCAGCGACATACGTCTAATTGGTGTGGGCCGTTGTTGCCGATTTCGCCGCACCCGGTCGCCCACACCCAGTGCCAGTCATAATGCAGATTTTTTCGCATCAAGGGCCCCATCGGGGCCGGTCCGCACCACAAATTATAGTCCACCGAATCAGGAACTTTCTGCGGCCCATCTACCTTTCCCATATTTGTACGTCGTTTATAGCAAAAACCCCGCACAACTACGATATTGCCGAGCTGCCCCTGCTGGATGTACCGGACCGCCTCAACCAGTCCTTCGTTGGAACGGTTGTCAAGGTCGGCCTGCACGATGCGATTATACTTTCGCGCCGCCTCAACCATCTTACGGCCTTCAAAAATATTGTGTGAAACCGGCTTTTCGACGCAGACATCCTTGCCCGCCTGGCAAGCCCAAACGGTTACCAGTGCGTGCCAGTGGTTCGGCGTTGCGGTCGAAACTGCGTCGATGTTCTTATCCTCCAGGAGTTTACGAACATCAACATAGGCATCAACTCTTTCATTGCGGGCCTTAAATTCCGCCACTCCGCGGGCCAGAATATCTCTGTCCGCATCGCACAGCGCCACCACCCGCACTCCGGGGATTTTTAGATATGCGTTGATATGGGTCCTGCCGTGGCCCCGAAAACCCACCACAGCCACGCGAATGTCGTCATTCGCCCCTCGGATACGGGAATATGCTTGCGCCTGCACCCCGCGGCCCGGCAGCGCCAACGTAAGACCAGCGGCCACCGAACTCTTTATAAAATCTCGGCGTGTAATCTGTTTCATCATTAAGCTCCTGTTATTTTAACTGATACACCATTAGCGCAAAGGTACAGACTCAGTCCAAAATTAAGTTAAACACCAACTGCAAGCCTTGCTGGAAATCTCCCATTTTGCAAGATGTGCGGCGGTTGTAGAAATTCCCCACAGTGCAAAGAAAGACGACTATATCCTCATCTGTTCCTGAAGAAGCGGCTTTTACAGTTTATGCTCTGCCAAGGGTCTTTAGGTACCTCTTTGATTTGCGCAGTCCCATTCTGGAGGCCTTCTTTTTTACCGCATCGTTTGGCCGTCCCAGATTTGCTGCTATTTGGGCAGTGGGATTCTTTGGGAAAAGTTTCTTGAGCAGTGTCAGCTCGCTCTTCGACCACAAACCCCTGATGAGCTTCTTTTTTTTCTTCTTTTTTTTTGCCATTATGTGAACTCCTTTTACATTAACTGGACTTATGGCTTGCAACCCGCTTAAAGAGCACTTTAACACATGATGTGACAACAATCAAACATTTTTTATTTTAAAGGCTAAAAAAATAAGTCTTCCCCGGCCGTTTTTTCCTCCTTGCAAATAGGTCACGTTTGAGTTGCGTATTTGGTCCAAAATTCGATGCTGGAACTCTCTATCCATCTCCCAAACGAGCGTCACTCAGAGCCAAGGCCGATTCAAACTGTTCTGGCAAAATGTACTTTTTCCCCTAATCAGCAGGAAACTTCGTGTATTCTATTGAATTCCGTTGAACCACGAGTAACGTCTGAGCTAACTTGCCCTGCGAAGCTTTAGCGCAGCAGGGTCAAGTTGAGCGATTTTTTGGGCGGCCCCATTCGGACTCTAACCCAAGAACAGACCAACGGATATCTCTCTAGCGCACTCTGATGGTTGAGCAACTCGAACCTGTCGCACCTGGCCGATTTTCTGACGTTCCTTGCGTGTCCTGTGGAGGATATTCTTGTCGTTTGTGAGAAACCAAGACGCTTCTAACGCAATCGCCTCTGACAAATGTCGTCGGTCCGCCGCGTCCTGAAGCTCCAGCGAAATTAGTTCGTGGTCAATCGACAATACTTTTCCTTCACTCGCTTCAAAGGACTCTTTCCAATCCGACTCTCGCCAAGTCTGCAACAGAATGGCATAAACTCTCAGTTGTGTAGCGGTCGGCCTTCCCGCTAATAGCTCTCTCATCAGGTGAGTTGGTGCAGCAAAGCTCCAATTTCCAAACTGCTCCAATTCAACAAGTCGTTGGAGTGCTAATAACTCGCCTGCTAGCTTGGGCTCGCTGACCGGATTCTTCTCATCGACCGCAAAAATGAAGTCTTCATAGTCTGCACAGTATTGGACAATCATTGTGTCGAGATAGATAAGCATTGGATAGACCTGGCTGAGAGAGTACTGGTCCGCCGAACAATGTTTATATGGTTTCCGTATAACATCCCGAACTTTTCTTCATTCAGATGAATCCCAGCCGCTGTTGTACCCTCCTAAAATACAATCAAATTATTGCTCTTTCAAGTGAAAAATGGCGAATCAATAGGTGGTTTCTTGCTGACTTAGGCAACGGTGTACTCAACCGTTTTAATCCTTCGATTATCACTTAATTTTGGCCATTTTGTTGTTCCTTTTGTGCATTTTGTTCTTTTTCGTGGCAATAAATCCGTGAAAATCCGTGTTTAACAATCAATCAAATCTGCGGGTAGTTGGCGGCAAAAACCGGAGCATTTTTTTCTTGACGTGCTCCGAATTATGCATATTATTTTAAGTCCTCGTTTTTGCGGGGCTGGCTTTGCTTTGGGTGTTAGCGTTCGGCTGGCCTCGCTTTGTAAAATTAGCAGAAGGGGGTTACGGGGGGCGGAGAGGCCAGTCAATGAACTGTCATAATATTACAAACATGTACGGCAAGGGCAATGAAATACCACTTAATTGCTGTATCCATATCAATCGAACCCGAACAGAGCCAAATCAAAAAAATAACAAAATATATTGTGCCACATCCTAACCTAAAACGACTCACACGACTTAACCTCTTGTAACACATAAACTCTGCAACAGTTAAAAAGCCCACGAAAGGAAGAGCACAGCATACACAATAAAAAAAGAATGCCAAGTAATCCTGGTCGTTCCAAGTCGGTCCGCCTTTGATAAAATCAGCTAAATAAACATGAGATAATTTAGAGAAGATATCTGCAAGAATAATCTCCATTTCAATCTACACCTTTTGACTCTTATTTGTTCGTTTTCAGTGACAGACTAACGTTATAGAACATAACATCTTAGAATCATAATGTCAAGAAGTAGTTCAACGGTGTAGTCAACCGTCAAAATCCTTGGATTATCACTTAATTTTGGGCAATTCGACAAACTAATTGCATCTAATTTGCGTTCTCTACCCGGAGCATGAAAAAGCTCGTAGTCATTTGACTATGGTTCGTTTCCCAACCTTTCACCGGCCGGAGCGCGAAAAAGCCCGTAGTCATTTGACTATCCGCAGCCGGCATCACACTTGGTAAAAGGTGGGCAAAAAAAGTGCTTTTTTGGCCGTTTTTTTGTCCCTTTTGTGCATTTTCGTGTCTTCCTTGTCCCCGCGTCTTACTCGCGACAGCGAGTAGCGGGGAGTGCCTTTTCGTGGCCATATTCCTACGAACAATGAACTTGTTTTTTAGTCTTTCTTCATGTCTTCCTTGTCCACGCGTCTTACTCGCGACAGCGAGTAGCGGGGAGTGTCTTTGTGGTTAAATTTAATAATCTCTGTGTCCTCCGTGCCCTCTGTGGCCTATCAATTTCAATCAAAAGTGCAGCACCCTAAAAGGTAAAATCGGAAAATTGCAAAAAATTTTTACTCCTTTCATATAAACGAGTTACGAGTATTGAGTATCGAGAATCGAGGACTTTTTTCGACTCAAACGCGCACATTCGCCCAATTATAGAGAGACAGTACAATTTGAAATGTGAAATTTGAAATTCACCTTGCCATCGAAGATCCGGCGCCGTTTGACGGAATGAACTATTTAACCAT